>DATCSZ010000412.1:0-1413 GCA_036568205.1 Pseudomonadales bacterium | reverse complement strand
CCACCAACCGCTGCCGAACCGGTGCTGATGGCCAGCGAACCGGCTGCCGAGCGTATTGCCGCGTTGTTGTCCGCCAGCACATACAGGTCAGCGCCGTTGCTGATCGTGCTGCCAACAATCTGGCCACTCACATCCTGGTTGATGATATTGACCGTACCGGAACCAAACGCCGCGACATTGGAACTGCCGCCACCGGCCACAGCCAGCGTGTAAATCGCTGCCTCACCACCAAACAGGTCGATGGTATCCACCGGATTCACCGCCGGCGGGTTTTCCTCGTCACGCAGCGCCACCAGGCCGGCAGCACCGCGGGTATAGATTTTTGCCGCATCCTTGGCCACCGTCTTGGCATCGGCCAGCGCCTGGTTTACATCCAGCTGCGGATCGGCCGTGCTGGACGCCGAGGCAGTGCTGGACAGCACCCGCACATCACCATCTACCGTCACATCACTGTCAGCAATGCTGGCCGACACATCGCCGCCGATTTCACTGATCGACAAGGCACCACCGAGCGCCGTGCTGCCCGTAGTGGCGGCAATCGCACCGGCCAGCGAGAAAATCTGTGATTCATTGCCGGCCTGCACGGTAAGCCGTTCAATGCCGTTGACCACGCTGTCCTGGATGCCGGCAAACGTGCCCATGCCGTCAACGGTATCAATGGTATTGATGCCCACCGAGGCAGCCGCCGCCATTTTTGAGGTGCCAACACCGCCGGCTACACCAAAGGCATAAATCGGCGCAATGCGGTTGGCGGCCACGGCAACTCCTGCCGCCTCACCACTGCTTTCACTGATGCTGGAGTCCGCAATCACGGCCTCAACCCGGCCCTGCAGCGTGTTGATGCCAACACCGGCACCAATCACCGCATCACCGCCGGATGTCGCATCAATGGCCAGCGCGCCGGCCAGCGCAATAATCTGCGAACCATCGGTCGCGGTGACCTCCAGCGCATCCTCATCATCGTCATCCGGCTGGGCAACACCTGCCGGGCGCTCGCGCAACATAATCATCGAGTTGCGCAGCTCAGCGATAGTGTTGGCGCGAATATCGTTATAGGTGAAGGAGCCGGCAGCCGCCACGTCCGGGCCGTCACTGGTGCCGGCGATCTCGGTGGTGGCGGCAATGCCGATGGCAAAGCCCTGGATGCGACCGATGCTGTTGGCGGTCACATTCATTTCATAGCCATCAAAAATATTATTCAGGTTAAGCACCTGCGCCGTGGTGTGGTTTTCCACCCGGTTGATTGAGGCTGCACCGGTCACCGCCACACCGCCTTCGACGGTCAGCGCGGCACCGCCGCTGACGCTGGTAATATCGGTGGCATCCTGCGCCGTGACGTTGACGGTATCGCGGATCTCGCCACCATCAATATCCATCAGCGCCGTGGTGCGCGACGTCACCAGGTTGATGCCG
>DATCSZ010000411.1:0-12513 GCA_036568205.1 Pseudomonadales bacterium | reverse complement strand
GCCTGGTCCTGCGCTGCAGCCGCTGCCGGGCGGTCGCTGGCATCGGCACGCATGCCACTGGCGGCTGTTTCCTGCCCGGCGTTGCCGGCAGCTGCAGTGCCAGTGATGGCCGGCTGCGGGCCACTTTGCCCCTGTTTGCGTGCCGCCGCCCGTTGCGCCAGGTGCTGGTGAATCTGCTCCAGCATGTCCACCACTTCACGGCCGGTCTGGATACGCTGCTGGCGATCCTTGGCCAGCAGGCCGTCGATCAGCGGCTGAAACACCGCCATCGGCGCCGGCAGTCGCGGCACCGGGTCTTTCAGGTGCTTGATGCCAATGTCAAACGGGTCACGGCCATCAAACGGCACCTTGCCGGTCAGCATTTCAAACAACATGATGCCCAGCGCATAAAGGTCACAGGTGCTGTTCAGCTCTTCACCACGGGTCTGCTCCGGGCTCATGTATTTGGGCGTGCCAATCACCTTGCCGACCTGGGTCATGTTATTGTCCGGCGCCGCCGGCCGGGCAATGCCAAAATCGGTCAGCACCGCGGCGCCGTCCTCACGAAACAGGATATTGTCCGGCTTCACGTCGCGGTGCACATAACCCTTGCGATGGGCATAATCCAGCGCCAGCGCTATCTCCTTGGTGACACGGATAATCTCGCCGGCTTTCATGCGTTTTTTGATACGGCCGGCCAGGTCACCGCCGCTCAGGTATTCCATCGAGATATAGTGGTAATCATCCTGCTGGCCGACATCGTAGACCGGGATGATATTGGGATGGGACAGGCGCGCGACAATACGTGCCTCGCGGGCAAAACGCTCGTTGAACGAACTGTCCTGCTGGCCTTTTGGCATCAGCACCTTCAGTGCCACCTTGCGGCCAAAACTTTCCTGGATGGCCAGAAAAACGGTTGCCATGCCACCTTCGCCCAGCTGGCTGAGAATGGTATAGCCGGGGATTTTCGGCGCACGGGTAATAATCGATGGATCTTTTTCTGTCGAGTCCAAGGGCCTGTTCTCTTTATCAATGTGGACTGCCGGCAGGCGCTGCCGGTAACGGGCTATAACTGTAAACCATCGCCCGCCGGCTTGCCACAGCCATGCAAGCCGTCTGCCAATATCGCCACAAATAAAAAGGGCCCCGTACGGGGCCCTGGAAAGCACCGGCCGGATCAGGCCTTGCCGAGTAGCGCACCGCCGGTAGGGATACCAACACCGGAGGTAACCAGCACGTTATTGATGGCTTTTTTCGGCTGGTTGACCGAACTGCCACGCACCAGCTTGACCGCCTCAACAATGCCATTGACGCCGTGGATATAAGCTTCCGACAATTGGCCACCGTGGGTATTGCAGGGCAGGCGGCCGTCCAGGCGCAGGGCACCATCCAGCACAAACTCGCCGGCTTTGCCACGTGGGCAGAAGCCCCAGGATTCCAGCTGCCACAACACGATTGGCGTAAATGCATCGTAGATAATCGCCGCATCAATATCGTCAGGCGTCAGACCGGACTGGGCATAGGCCTGCTCGGCCGCACGATCCATGGACGGAATCGCGGCAATCTCGTCGCGGTAGAAGCTGGTCATCGACTCCATATTGGCCGCTGCACACTCACCCACACCTTTGACGATAACGGCAGGCTGCTTCAGGTCTTTGGCGCGCTCCGGGGTGGTCAGCACCACGGCACTGCCGCCATCGGATTCCAGGCAGCAATCGTACAAGCTCAGCGGGCTGACGATTTTTTTCTGCGCGTCATATTCGGCACGGTCAAACGGCTTGCCGTAAAACAGTGCCGCCGGGTTGGTGGCCGCGTGGTCACGGGTGGTCTTGGCCACTTCAAACAGCGCGTCCTGGGTGCAGCCGGTCAGGTGCATATAACGCTGGGTGTACATCGCCACCCAGCTGGCCGGCGTCATCAGGCCGAATGGCGTGTACCAGCCCCAGTGGATGGCATCGGCGGTCATGATGTTGCCGGAAACCCCTTCCGAGAAACGGTGACCGGAACGGCCGTTCAGCGCACGATAAACCACCACCACTTCGGCAGCGCCGGTGGCTATCGCCATCGCCGCCTGGTGCAGACAGCCGGTACCGGCACCGCCGCCATGCGGCACACGCGAGTAGAAGCTGAGATCACCAATGCCTACCGCACGCGCCACCTCGATCTCATCGTTGGTATCCATGGTAAAGGTGGTCATGCCGTCCACATCGGATGGCTTCAGGCCGGCATCGGCAATCGCATCACGCACCACCTCACAGGCCAGCTGCAGCTCGGAGCGGCCGGAGTTCTTGGAAAATTCAGTGTTGGCAATACCGACGATTGCCGCTTTGGAACCAAAATTCGCAGTCATGTTTGTTCTCCGCTTATTGTGGCAATGCGACACGCACGGTGCCCATCATATGCATGCCCCAGACATTGTTTTCACCGACAACCTCAACATCCACGGTGTTGTCTGCATCGTTTTTGGCCTTGACGCTACCGCTGATGGTCATGACAAAACCGGGCAGGTTCGGTGCACCCAGCTTGATGTCGATGCTTTTCAGCGTTGACTCGGGGCCAGCCCAGTCAGTGACAAAACGCCCCATCAGGCCGTTGCTGGTCAGGATGTTCATGAAAATATCCGGCAGGCCGGCCTGCTGGGCGGTTTTTTTGTCGTGATGCACCGGGGTGAAATCACGCGAGGCCACCGCACCACCAACAATCAGGCCGGAAGTGATCGGAATTTCCAGCGCCGGCAGGCTGTCGCCAACATTAACGCTGCTGTACTTCAGGGTTTCGTTGCTCATGTCAAATTCTCACTCTCGATTCGGTTGCAGGTTCAGGCCGGATAGAACTGGGGCAGCATGGTGGCTTCATCCACCTGCTCCACCTTGCCCTTGACCTTCATGCCGATAAACACATCCGCCGGGTCGCAGCCAACGATATTGGAGACAATGCGAGTACCCTCTTTCAGCGAGATCACCGCGCACACCAGCGGGTACGGGTAGCCGGGGAATTTCGGGTAATGCATTTCGACAAAGCTGAATACCTCGCCTTCCATCGATGACTCAACCGAATCCCACTCGGTGGACTGGCACTCACCACACATCGGCCGTGGCGGATGGCGCAGGGTCTGGCAGCTCTTGCAGCGCTGGATCAGCATCTTGCCGTTGTCTACCGCCTCCCACCACCACTTGTTGTCGTGGCCGCGTGGTGAATGGATGCGGGTAGCTGCCTTCGGCGCACCGTCATCGGCTTCCTTGACAGCGCTGTTGCTGTCATTGGGGATAAACTTCAGCACCCGGAATACCATACGGCCGACCTTGTCACCGTTCTGGTCGGTAAAATCGGTAACCGTCTCGATAAAGTAACCGATGCCGCGCTGGGTGGCTTTCTGCTCGGAAATACTGTCGATAATGGTGTGGGCAAACACCTGGTCACCCGGCTTCAGGTCACGGTAGTACTCCTGCTTGCAGTTGGTGCCCAGCACGCCGGTAAAGCCGTGCGCATCAAACACATTGTGCAGTTCACGCTGGACATCCTGGGCAGGCTGGTGCGCCATCGCATAACCTTCCATGCTCCAGGCCTGCAGCATGGCAGGTGGTGCAATAATGCCACCCTTGCTGGTTGTTGCGGCAAATGCAGCGTCAGTGTAGACAGGATTGTTATCGCCCATCACCTCGGCCCAGTGGCGAATCATCGCCGCGTTGACATCATCATGGCCTTTGGTAGGCGGAGCTACTTCTCTGCCTACAAAAGCGCGGATTTTTTCTTCAAACGCTTTTGTTTCTTCTGGAGTCATCGTCTGCTTCCTGTGTTGAGGGTTGTTGATCACCAGGCCTTGCGGCCTGTTCTGCACTGCCGGTGCTGCGCACCAGATACTGCAAACCTTGCGTATAACGCATCTTTTCTGCCGGTGGATTGGCCAGGAACAGCCCCCGGTAAAACACCACCGACAACAATTCTGCCAGCTGCCCGGTGTCCAGCGGCTCGGCGGTCAACACCGGATCGCGGCTGATGTAATAATCGCGCAGCAACACCTCGCCACTGGCGGCCAGCGTATACACCACCAGCAGGGCCTGCTGGGGTGTCAATGCCGCCTCCGGGAACAGGCGCGGCATCTGCCGCACCAGCCACATCAGCTGCTCGACAAAATTGGCGCGGATCAGCCGGGAAAAGTCTTCATCCTCATCGGCCAGCTGGAACAGGCAGCGCATCACGCCGGGGTGCTTGGCATAGCTGCGCACAATAAACAGGTTGTGTGCATAAATCCGCCCGTACCAGTCGCCCCTGGGCACGTCTTTTTCTATCGCCTCCAGATCGCGCGAGCCGGCAACAAAATCGCCCAGCACTTCCACCGTTAATGACTTCAGGTCCTTGAAGTAATGGTAAAAAAGCCCCGCTGCCACGCCGGCTTCAGCGGTCACATCGGTAATGCGCATCTTGTGGTAACCCACCCGTTCCAGCACCACCAGCGCGGCCTTTTTCAGCTTGCGGCGCGCCTGCTCGCCCTTGGCGGTGAGGCTGGTTTCATGGGATTTTTTGACTGCCATTACCGGTTTTACTCGCTTTTTCCAGGCTTTTTTGCCGGCTGGCTGATCTGTCCACCAACAGGCTTTCGTATATTGCACCACAAATATATTGAAATTGAAAACAAATTCAATATTATGTCAGGCACAAAGGCAAGTTTTTTTATCCGCAACAACCCTACAGGTGGCAACTATGTATATTGATTACACCGACGAGCAGAAACAGTTACGCAAGGAATTGCGCGCCTATTTCAGCCAGCTGATGACGCCCGAGGCGCGCCAGCAGATCCGCAATGGCCAGGAAGAAAGCGGCGACATGTACAACCAGCTGATCCGCCAGATGGGCAAGGATGGCTGGCTGTCGCTGGGCTTCCCGAAAGAATATGGCGGCCAGGGCAAGGGCACGGTTGAGCAGCTGATGTTTTTTGAAGAAGCCCTGCTGGCCGGCGCACCGCTGCCATTTGTCACCATCAATACGGTAGCTCCGGCACTGATGGATTACGGCTCAGAAGAACACAAGCAGAAATTTTTGGCCGGCATTATCGCCGGTGAAATCCACTTTGCTATCGGCTATACCGAGCCCAATGCCGGCACCGACCTGGCCGTGCTGAACACCACTGCCGTAAAAGATGGCGAATACTACGTCATCAACGGCACCAAGGTGTTTACCTCCAGTGCCGAAGGAGCCGATTACGTCTGGCTGGCGGCACGCACCACCCCGGATGTGAAACACAAGGGCATTACCATGTTTATTGTCGATACCAAGGATCCGGGCTTCTCGGTTGCCCCCATCCACACCGTCGGCGGCATGCGCACCAATATGACCTATTACGAAAACGTGCGGGTGCACGAGTCGATGATAGTCGGTGAAGTCGACAAGGGCTGGGGCCTGATCATGGCGCAGCTGAACCACGAGCGCGTCGGCCTGGCCGCCTGGGGCATCCACGGCTGGCGCCTGTATGCAGAAACCCTGGCCTGGGCCCGTGAAACCCACGCCAATGGCAAGCGCCCGATCGATGAGCCCTATGTACAGCAAAACCTGGCCGAAGCCTACGCACGGCTGGAAGCCCAGCGGGTGATGAATGCCCGCATGGCCTACGAACTGGACCAGAAACGCCTGCACCCGGCGCTGGCATCTGCGGTCAAGGTTTACAGCACCGAAGGCATTATCGAGGTAGTGCGCCTGCTGATGGAATGCGTCGGCCCTGAAAGCATGATCGGCAGCAAAAACGCTGCGGCCGTACTGCGTGGCGAACTGGAGCGTGAATACCGTCGCTGCCAGATCAACACCTTTGGCGGCGGCGTCAACGAAATCCAGCGCGGCATTGTGGCCAACTTCGGCCTGATGATGCCTCGCCACCGCTAATTCTGTGCCAACACTTTACTGATACCAGGAGACCATTATGGATTTCTCATTTACTGAAGATCAAAACGCGATCCGCGAACTGGCACACCAGATTTTCACTGACCGTGCCACCGACGAGTTTATGCTCGGCTTTTCCCGCTCGGACGCCACCTATGACGACGCCCTGTGGACCACGCTGGCCGAACAGGGCCTGCTTGGCATCTGCGTGCCGGAAGCCTTTGGTGGCACCGGCCTCGGCTTTGTTGAGCTGTGCGCCATTCTGGAAGAGCAGGGTCGCCGGGTAGCCCCGGTGCCGCTGTTCAGCTCACTGGTGCTCGGCGGCCTGCCGATTGCGCAATTCGGCAGCGATGCGCAAAAAGCCCAATGGCTGGCACCACTGGCTGCAGGTGAAGCCAAACTGAGCGCCGCCATCGCCGAACTGGGCATGACTGCCGCCATGGTGCCTGCCGTCACCGCCACAAAAGACGGCGACAACTGGGTACTGAACGGTGAAAAACACGCCATTGCCGATGGCGCAGTGGCCAGCTGCATCCTGGTGCCGGCCAGCCATGACGATGGCAGCCGCTCGTTTTTCCTGGTCGATGTCAATACCGCCGGCGTCACCGTCACCGCCCAGAGCAACTTCTCCGGTGACACCAAGGCCAGCCTGGCGCTGGCCAACGTCAAACTCGGCAGTGACGCCCTGCTGGGCCAGCAAGGCCAGGGGGATGCCATCATGGCCTGGCTGGAACAGCACGCCGACACCGCCCTGGCGGCCATGCAGGTAGGCGTCTGTGATGAGGCCCTGAAACGCACCGCCGCCTTTACCGGCGAACGCAAACAGTTTGGCGCGCCATTGGGCAGTTTCCAGGCGGTAGCGATGCGTGCTGCCGATGCATTTATTGACCTGGAAGCGATGCGTTCGACCGCCTGGCAGGCCATGTGGCTGCTCAGCGAAGGCCGTGACGGTGATATCGAAGTGCGTGCCGCCAAATGGTGGGCCTGCCAGGGCAGCCACCGCGTGGTGCATGCCTGCCAGCACCTGCACGGCGGCATGGGTGCGGATATCGAATACCCGATCCATCGCTTTTTTATCTTCGCCAAGGAGATCAGCTTTATGCTCGGCAACGGTGCCGTGCAGCTCTCCAAACTGGGCCGCCTGCTGGCTGACAACGACGACATTGGTGTGCAGGCACTGGCGGTGTAAGCTGCCAATATTCTGCAAGGGGCCAGCGCGCAAGCACTGGCCCCTTTTTTGTGCCGACACTGCTGTCCGGAATACATTCGGGACTGCAACAGCAAGCTTTTAGCTGATAGCTACAGATATCCGTCATACCGAAAGCCGCAGGCTATCCGGTATCTCTAACATCCTGCCACCGCCGGGAGATCGCGGCTCAAGGCCGCGATGACGAGTACAGCAAAACATCAATGCACTGGCATTCATCCGCCCTGCACAGCGCTTGATATATATCAAGCCCGCCCCGGTAATAACTGCCTAGACTGGTGCAAACAACAATGATGGAATCAACACGATGCACAAGAACGCCTTGATGGTCGTTATCGACCCTACCCGCGAATCCCAGCCGGCTTTTGAACATGCACTGCAATCGGCCAAGATGACCAGCCGCAAGCTGCACCTGTTTGCCTGTGTCAATTTTGATGCGGGCGTAATCGACGGCGCGCATGATGAGGCGCATCAACAAGCCATTTTGGCTCATTACCGGAAACTGTTGCAAAACCTGCAGCAACGCGCCGAGTCCTTTGCGGTTGAAACCAGTATTGAGCTGGTATGGCAGCAAAACTGGCAGCAGGCGGTGGTTGATGCCACCGGCAACCGCAACTTCCACATGATCTTCAAAACCTCGCAGGTGCACAAGCTGGCCGAACGTAGCGATACTACCGCCGACTGGGCGCTGCTGCGTGCCAGCACCTGCCCGGTATTGCTGATGCATCACAACAGCAGCTGGGCCAACCGCCGGGTACTGGCGGCGATCAACCTGGCCAGCGAAGACGAGGCACACCAGCTGCTCAATGAAAAAATCCTGGCGATGGCCCATTCCTTCCAGAATGAATACGGCGCCGATGTACATTATGTCAATGCGATAAACCGCGAAACTACAGCCCACCCCAGCGGTACAGAAGATGACGAGGATTTGCTGTTTTGTGTGCTGCCAGCTGATTTTGCCGACCGTGGCAGCAAAAAACCGCAGGTCAGCGAGACTATGTTACGCCAGCATTGTGCTGCCGATGCCGCGCATATCCATCTGCAACAGGGCGACCCGGTGGATGTGATACTGGCCGAGGCAGAAAAACTGGCAGCCGACCTGATTATCGCCGGCACCATTGCCCGCACCGGCATCAAGGGACGTATTCTTGGCAATACTGCAGAAAAACTGCTCGATCGCATCCACTGCGATCTGCTGGTACTGACCTGACATCGCTGCCCCGCCATGCAGTGCTGCAACAGAAAAATACAGCATAAAAAAAGGCAGCCGAAGCTGCCTTTGTACAATAATCCAGCAGCGCATCACTGCGGTGGAACGGAAAAACCATCCAGTACCGGCTTGTGATCGGCAGTAAAGTAATCCGCCAGCGTGCTGTGCAGATCTTCCACTGCCCACTTGCCGCCTTTCGGGTTGTCGTAAGCCACATCCAGACGCGGACGCTGCACGATGTTAACCCGGCTGCCCCACACCACAAACACTTCACCGGAGATATGGCCGGCTTCAGGTGAGGCCAGGTAACCGACCAGCGGTGCGACGTTGTCCGGGTGGAATACGTCAAAGCCCTCTTCCGGCGCGGCAAACATCTGCGCGGTAATGCCCTGGTTGGTCATGTCGGTACGGCCACGTGGCATGATCACGTTGCAGGTAATGCCGTATTTGATCATCAACTGGGCAGCACCCATGGTCATTGCCGTGATGCCGGCCTTGGCTGCGGCATAGTTGGGCTGGCCGGCAGAGCCAAACAGCATGGCTTCCGATGAGGTGCTGACCAGACGGCCATAGATGGCATCGCCACCCTTGGCTTTTTCACGCCAGTAGGCGGTGGCATTACGCATATTGACGAAGTGACCACGCAGGTGCACACGCACCACCGAATCAAACTCTTCATCACTCATGCTGAAAATGGTCTTGTCGCGGCAGAAGCCGGCATTGTTGACCATGATGTTCATGTCACCAAACGTATCCAGCGTGGTTTTCATCAGATTGTTGGCATCGTTGGTATCAGCGCAATCACCGAATACGGCAATCGCCTCACCGCCAAAACCTTTGATGATTTCCACCGCCTCATTGGCTGCCTCTACTGCTGCCGGCAGGTTGATGTCGTTGATGACAACCCGCGCGCCCTGTTTGGCCAGCTGGATTGCCTCACTGCGGCCCAGGCCACGGCCAGCACCGGTGACAATCGCCACTTTTCCGTTCAAATCGCCCATCATATTTTCCTCATGTCGTTTGCAAACAAAAGGGCAGCCATGCTGCCCCTGCCAAAATTAACGTCGATCAGATACGTTCGATGATAATGCCGGTGCCGATCGACGCGCCGCAGCACATGGTCAACAGCGCAGTCGTCTTGTCCTGACGCTCCAGCTCGTTCAATGCGGTGGCCAGCATACGGGCACCGGTAGAACCGACCGGATGACCCAGTGCCATCGCACCACCGTTCACGTTCACCTTGCTCAAGTCGGCGTTGTAAACGCGCGCCCAGGACAATACCACGGCCGCAAAGGCTTCATTGACCTCAAACAGGTCGATGTCGGACATTTTCATGCCGGTACGCTTGAACATGTCACGGGTGGCATCCACCGGGCCATCCAGCAGGTAGTAAGGATCGGCACCGCTGACGGTAGTGGCCAGGATACGGGCGCGCGGCTTCAGGCCACGGGCTTTCGCTTCTTCGGCGCTCATCAGCAGCACACCGGCAGCACCATCAGAAATCTGCGAGGAGGTACCGGCCGTGTGAATACCGCCTTCCATCACCGGCTTCAGGCCAGCCAGGCCTTCCATGGTGGTTTCACGCAGACCCTGGTCACGCTCAACAATACGCATCTGGCCGGTAGGCTGGCCATCCTCACCGATAATCGGCGCTTCCACCTTGATGACTTCGTTATTGAAGCGGCCTTCATCCCAGGCGATTTTGGCACGACGCTGGGACTCCACCGCCAGCGCATTGATGTCATCACGGGTAATGCCACGGTTCTTGGCAATACGCTCGGCAGCTTCAAACTGGTTCAGCGTGCTGTCCCACGGCCACACCGCTGGCTGGAAAAAACCGGGACCGTTATAGGCATTCTGGCCAAGACCAACGCGGCTCATCATCTCCACGCCGGAACCAATACCGATGTTGATGCGGTTTGCCTGGATCAGGCCATCCACCGTGCCGATCGCGGCCATTGCCGAACCACACTGGGTATCCATCGAGGTAGCGCCGGTCGAATAGTTCTTGCCCATCGCCAGCCAGGCATTACGGGCGATGTTGTTGGATTGCTCACCAGCCTGGGTAACACAGCCGGCATAGACTTGTTCGATATCCTCAAAGCTCAGGCCATTTCTTTCCACCAGGGCTGCATACACCTTGCCCAGCACTTCAGTCGGGTGAAGACCGTTCAGCTCACCAACAATCGGCTTGCCACGGGCAATCGGCGTGCGAACGGCATCAATAATTACTGCTTCAGGCATGATCTTTCCTCATGGTTGTGACTGCACCCAGATGCCGCAGCACCGCTTTTTCAAGGCACAGAACGATAGGCTATCGGTTGAAAAAGGCGGCCAATGGTAGCATTACACCGCCTTTTTTACAATCCGGGGCGTTTCGTAATCAAGCGGCGGTGCCGCTTGAGCTAAGGGGCAAGGCGAAAAGCGCAAGCTAATCTACACCTCACTCCTGACACCTCACAAAAATGGGGTCCAGCGCAAATTTGCGCCGGGCCCCATCTTCATTACATATAAACAAACGCCAGTTCGTAAATCAGCGCCGGCGCGTCCGAACCCACTGCATGCACGTAAGTCTCGGCAGTGACCTTGGTTTTTTTGTCGGACACCTCGACCGACTTGATGCGGCTGCGCGCGTGGATCTTGCTGTCCACCATCACCGGCGCCAGAAAACGCAGGCGGTCAGAACCGTAGTTCATCATATGGCTATAGCCAGACACCAGTGTGGCCACATTCGGCAACGACTGCATTTTGGGCAGCAGGGTCAGCAGCAGGAAACCGTGGGCAATCGGCTTGCCGAACGGGCTTTCCTTGGCACAACGCTCCACATCCACATGCAACCACATCTTGTCACCGGACAGCTCGGCATACTGGTTGATCATGTCCTGGTCAACCAGCACCTCGTTGCTCCACTCACCCAGCTCCTCGGTTACCAGGGTTTGCAGCGCCTCTGCGTCTTTGTAATGAATGCTCATAAATAGTCTCTTTGCGTCAAGGTTTACTGAATGCCTGCAACGCAGGCCGCGAAAAACGTGGCGGCGATTATAGACGCTGGGGGATATGGGAACAAGGACAGGGCTGGAGGCATGGCCTTCTGGCCCGTCATGCCGAAAATGTGCAGCATTTATACGGAAACCAGTGGCGTCGTAGCGCAAGACAAGAAAAGATTCTGGACGCCCGCGTTTGCAGGAGTGACGGAAAATGCATGAGAACGACGGAGTAAGGGAAGTGCAAAAAAACCGTCATACCGGAAAGGCGAAGCCTTATCCGGTATCCAGTGACTTCCAGACGACAGGTACAAAAAAGACACTGCGCCCCTGCCGCTGCCACCATAAACCTAGCGACTTGCCACTTCTTACGAAACCTCCGGCTTCGCTGATTTCATCCGGTGATAGGCCTCCAGGTCGATATGGATAAACAAGCCCTCGCAGGTCGCCGTCAGCACATCGCCGGCCCACATTTCGCCTACCAGCACATTTTTGCGGCCCTGCACCGATTGCACCCGCCCCACCAGCTTCAGCTCGGTATACAAGGGTGTGGGCTTGATGTAACGAATGCTCAGCGTACCGGTCACCCCCGGCTGGCCGGTAATTTTCTGCGCAACGCCGAGAAACTGGTCAAACAAGGCAGCGACAAAACCGCCATGCACCGAGTTCGGCGGGCCTTCGTATTGCCAGCCCATGGTGGCACGACCATAGGCCACATCCCCGTCAATCCAGATCTTCATCGGCGCAGCAACCGGGTTGGATTCACCATCCAGCGGGTTCAGCTCGTAACCCAGGCTGGCAAAGGTCTGGTATTTGTCTGGTGCAGCCTCATAAAACGCGGTGCGGCCCAGATGGCGTGGCGCCCGGCGCAAGCGCTGTGATTGCTCACGTACCTCTTCTGCCACTGCCTTCAGTGTTTCAGCTTCGCTGGTGCAGGTTACCAGGCTTTCTATCAGCTCCCGCACCGCAGCGGCCAGTTGCCGCTTCGCTGCCCAGTCGGCATCCAGTGGCTCTTTGACATCCGGCGAATAAAACGGGTTAAAAATATTGTGTTCATCATCCGGGCCACGCTCGGTCTGATCCATGTTTGCTCTCCGCTGGTTCATTGCATGGCAGCTGGCTGTCAACGCCAGGCCAGTTTATACCGTAAAAAAGCGGGCATTATATCAGCCATTGGGGTGGCACAGTGCAGCAAGCCGGCATAACAAAAAGGCGCAGCCCCTTATGCCAGAAACCCACAGAGCCACTGGGCACCGGACTCC
>DATCSZ010000410.1:0-3699 GCA_036568205.1 Pseudomonadales bacterium | reverse complement strand
TCATCACCCGCGATGCCTTGCTCGCCATCACCGACGGCCAGCGCCGTCTGATGACCGTGGCCGAGCAACCGGCGCTGGCCGCGGTGGGCGATGTTTTTTTCCCGGTGCTGTCCGGTGACCTTGCTGCGCTGCAGCATGCGTTCACGCTCAGCGCGCACGGTGATGGCAGCGCATGGACACTGGAACTTACCCCCCTTGATGAACCTTTGAACCGGTTTATTGCCAGCATCCACTTGCAAGGCAGCGCAGACCTTGAGCGATTGCAGCTGCGTGACCTGAAAGGGGATACCACCACCATGCAATTCAGCAACGTGCAGCGCACGCCGGCGTCCTTAAGCGACACCGAGCAGGCTCATTTTGATTTCTAGGCTGCGCATCACCACCGTTCTCTGGGCGCTACTCATGCTCATTGCTAGCGCGGTGTTGTTGCATATCACAACCACGCGCCCGGCCTTGCCGCTGGAAACCAACATGCTCGCATTGCTGCCGGCAGCCAGTCATGACCCGACTGTGGCGCGTGCTACTGCACGCGCTAACGATGCCCTGTCACGCCAACACATCATCCTGGTTGGCGCCGGCTCACCGCAGGAGGCCATTGCCATTGCCGAGCCCCTGGCCATCACGTTGCGCGACAGCGGCGCGTTTGCCGCCGTGCATGCCCGCATCGACACCCGGCAAGGCGATGCCCTGGGCCGCTTTTATGCGCCTTACCGCAATGGCCTAATGTCACATGCATTGCAACAACGCGTTGCCGCACAAGGCACACGCGCATTGACGCAACATGCCATGGAAACCCTGTTCAGCCCGGCAAGCGCCGTCAATTCCGCCTTGCTCGCCAACGACCCTTTACTGCTGTATTACGACTTCCTGCTGTCATTGGCCAACACACAGGGCCGTGTGCACATCGAACAGGGCTACCCTTTCATGCACTACCGGCAACAGGCTTATGTACTGCTGCGCGTTGAACTGGCCGACTCGCCGTTTGCATTAAGCACCCAGCAACGCAGCCTGCCGGTGCTGGATGCCGCACTCGCTGCAGCACACGCCCGGGCTCCTGGTGCCGACATCCTGGATACCGGCGTGCTGCGGTTCGCGGCCGCCGGCGTGCAATCGGCACAGCATGAAGTGTCCACCATCGGTGCCGGCTCCTTGCTGGGTATCGTATTGCTGTTCCTGTGGGTGTTCCGTGCCATCACCCCTTTATTGCTGACCTTGTTGCCCATTGCCTGCGGCTTTGCGGTTGCCCTGGCCGCCTGCTTGCAGGTATTCGGCCAGGTGCATTTGATGACACTGGTCTTCGGTGCCAGCCTGATTGGCCTGTCCGTCGATTACAGCTTGCACTTCTTGATTGACCGCCAGGCCAGCGATGCCCAGTGGCAGCCGGCTGACAGCCTGCGACGCATCGGCCGTGGCCTGATGCTGGGGCTGGCCACCAGTGTCACGGCCTTTATGGCGTTGAGTCTCACGCCGTTTCCTGGCATGCAGCAAATGGCGGTGTTTTGCAGTGCCGGGCTGATTGCCGCGGCACTGACCGTTACCGGCCTGTTCCCGGTGATCTTGCATCACGGCCAACCCGGCACCGCTCCTGGCCTGGGGTTTGCTGCGCGCTGGCTCGGGCTCTGGAAGCATCACCCCTGGCGACTGGGCTCCGGCTTGCTGGCATTGGCCGCTCTCGCGATACCCGGTTTACAGCAGTTGCATACCAATGACGACATTCGCCTGCTGCAAGGCAAGCCTCCTGCCTTAATGGCAACCGATGCCCGCATTCGCGACATTACCGGGCAGGCCGATGGCAACCGCTTTTTGCTGGTTGAAGGCGATAGCGCCGAACAGGCCTTGCAACGCACTGAAGCGGCCAGTGCGGTACTGGAGGCACAACGCGTTGCCGGCACGTTGGACAACTTTGACAGCATCGGCCACTGGCTGCCTTCGCTCGCCCGCCAACAGGCCACGTCCCGTACCCTGGCCGGCTTGCCGGAAGACCCGGTCGCACAAGCCTATGCCGCCGGCATCGGCCTGGACGCAACCCTGCTGGATACCTACGCAACACCGGCACCGCCATTATTGCCCGAGGCCTGGCTGAATGACCCCGTCTCGCTGCCCTGGCGGGTGCTGTGGCTGGATGATGCCGGCCACGGCTACGCGACCATAATGCCGGTGCGTGGTGCCAGCGATATCGCTGCGATCCAGCATGCCATCCGCGCAATTGACGGGGTGCGCTGGGTCGACCCGGTCAGCAATATTTCCGCGCTACTGAAAGCCTACCGTGAACGTGCCTCGATCGTGGTCATGGCGGCCTTTGCAGCCATTGCCCTGCTGCTGGTGCTGCGCTATCGGCCGCGCCGGGCACTCACGGCCATCGCACCGGCGGTGCTGGCCGCCACAGGCGCATTGGCCATCACCGGCTGGCTGGGCGAGCCGGTGACCGTCTTCCACTTGCTTGCCTTGTTGCTGGTGCTCGGGTTCGGGCTCGATTACAGCCTGTTCCTGCTGGAAAACCCCGAGCACCCACAACCGGCCATGCTGGCCATTCTCTGCTCAGGCGCAACCACGGTATTGTCATTTGGTTTACTGGCCTTGAGTGATACCCCGGCAATCCATGCTTTCGGTATCATCGTACTCAGTGGTATCACGATTACCCTGGTCTTCGCGCCCCTGGCGCAACCCGTCCACAATGAGGTGAGTTCATGACCCTGCCTGATCGCGTTGATGTCCTGGCCATCGGGGCCGGCCCCTCCGGTGCCATTGCTGCAGCCTTGCTGGTAAAACAGGGGTATTCGGTGCTGGTGCTGGAAAAAGAACAATTCCCGCGTTTCTCGATCGGCGAAAGCCTGCTGCCGCAATGCATGGTCTACATCGAAGAGGCCGGCATGCTGGACGCGGTCAAAGCCGGCGGCTTCCAGTTCAAGAACGGCGCGGCGTTCTACCACAACGGCACACAGACCCAGTTTGATTTCTCGGAAAAGTTCACCGCAGGGCCCGGCACCACCTTCCAGGTACAACGCGCCCGCTTCGACACCATCCTCGCCGATGAGGCCGCCCGCGCCGGCGCGGATATCCGCTACCGGCATGAAATTACCGCAGTGGATTTTTCCGGTGATGA
The DNA here is from genome assembly GCA_036568205.1 of Pseudomonadales bacterium. Taxonomy (GTDB): domain Bacteria; phylum Pseudomonadota; class Gammaproteobacteria; order Pseudomonadales; family DT-91; genus DATCSZ01. The sequence continues at coordinate 596 of DATCSZ010000410.1, read as the reverse complement.
GCCGTGCGTGACCTGTCGCACGCCTGAGGGCGATACGGCAGTGATCCGCGCCGGCTTTGTGCTCGACGCCAGCGGTTTCGGTCGTGTGCTGCCACGCCTGCTGGAGCTGGAATCGCCGTCGGATTTCCCGGTTCGCCAATCGTGCTTTACCCACGTCAAGGACGGCATTACCGACCCGGCCTTCGACCGCAACAAGATCCTGGTCAGCATTCACCCCGAACACCGGGATGTCTGGTACTGGACGATCCCGTTTGCCAATGGCACCTGTTCATTGGGCGTGGTTGCTGAACGTGAATTTTTTGCCCGTTTCCCGGAAGACCCGAATGAACGCCTGATGGCGATTGTGCGGGAGGAACCCCATTTGGCCGGCTTGCTCGCCAATGCGGAGATCCTCCAACCGGCACGCCAGATCACCGGCTACTCCGCGAATGTGAAAAGCCTGCACGGCAAGGGGTATGCCTTGCTCGGTAATGCCGGCGAATTCCTTGACCCGGTATTTTCCTCCGGCGTGACCATTGCCATGAAATCCGCGAGCATGGCGGCCGCCTTGCTGGATCGCCAGTTCAAGGGTGAAGCGATCGACTGGGAGGCCGAGT
>DATCSZ010000409.1:0-6219 GCA_036568205.1 Pseudomonadales bacterium | reverse complement strand
CTAACGAATCCGGTGGCTACGGCATGCTGGTGGGCCCGCATTCCACCCGCAAGGAGCGTGAGCAGTTTGCCGGGCTGATCAAGGCCAATCCGCGCAATTATATCGCCCAGCCGACGCTGGCGCTGTCTACCGCGCCGACCCTGGTTGGCCGCAATGCGCTGGAACCGCGCCACCTGGATTTGCGCCCGTTTGTGCTGCAGGGCCGCGAAAGCTATGTCACCACCGGCGGCCTGACCCGGGTGGCGATGCGCAAGGGCTCGCTGGTGGTCAATTCCTCCCAGGGTGGCGGCAGCAAGGATACCTGGATTGTTGACGGGGGGAGTCGCTGATGTTGTCGAAAGTGGCTGAACGTATTTACTGGACTGCACGGTATCTGGAGCGGGTGGAAAGCACTGCACGCATGATCAATATTTATGACCAGCTGCTGTTTGATACCCCGCGCAGTGTCAGGATCAGCTGGTATAACCTGGTTGTCATCAATGACCTGGAGCAGGCCTTCGGCAGCCAGTACACGGTGCAGGATGAACGTAATGTGGTGAAATTCCTGGTCGCCGATGACAGCAATCCGTCATCACTGGTGTCGTCGCTGCGGGCCATCCGTGAAAACGTGCGTACCACCCGTGATGTTGTACTGGAAGAAACCTGGGAGCAGGTCAACGAACTGAGCCTGTATGTGCAGGATAACCTGCCGGCAGGCATCGGCCGCAACCGGCGCCATGCCTTCCTGCAGCATATCATCCATGGTTGCCAGCAGATACTCGGCCTGTTGTATGGCAGCATGCCACACGATGCGGCATGGGATTTCCTGCGTCTTGGCCGCAACCTGGAGCGTGCGGACATGACCACCCGCAACCTGGATGCGGCGATTGCGGCCATTGCCGGGCTCGGTGACGAGCCGGGTGCGGTCAATAGCAGCCAGATGATCTGGGGCACCCTGCTGCGTTCGCTGAATGCCGATCTTTCCTACCGGCGCAAGCTGCACCTGGCGGTGCAGGGTGCAGAGGTGGTGCGTTACCTGCTGGAAGATGACGAGTTCCCTCGTGCCATCGCCCACTGCCTGGATGCGATGATTGATTCCGCCGGGCGTTTGCCAAAATCACGCGCCATACAAAGTGACTGGCAGCAGCTGCGCCAGCAGCTGTTTGATGAGGTGGACTATGCCGTGCTGAACGGGCCGCTGCACCAGTACCTGAATACCCTGCAGGGACACCTGGCCGGCCTGCACCGGCAGATTTGTGAAACCTGGTTTCCGGCCGGCTGACGCCTGGGATATGTCATGACAATTCGCGTTGCGATCCACCATAACACCTGTTACCGCTTTGACCGGCAGGTCAGCCTGTCACCGCATGTGATCCGCCTGCGGCCGGCACCACACAGCCGCACACCGATCAAGGCCTACAGCCTGAAAATCACACCGGAACAGCATTTTATCAACTGGCAGCAGGATGCGTTTGGCAACTATATGGCGCGCCTGGTGTTCCCGGAAAAAACCGATTGCCTGTCGGTAGAGGTCGAGGTGATTGCCGACATGACGGTGATCAATCCCTTCGATTTTTTTGTTGAAGAGTATGCCGAACATTTCCCGTTTGCTTACCCGCTGCAGCTGAAAAAGGAATTGCAGCCCTATCTGGAAAAACAGCGGCAAGGCAAACGTTTTGCTGCACTGCTGGCACAGGTGGATGAACAGCCCCAGCGCAGCATTGATTTCCTGGTTGCGATCAACCGCATGGTGCATGACAGCGTTGGTTATTGTATTCGCATGGAGCCCGGAGTGCAGAAGCCGGAGCAGACGCTGGGGCTGGCCAGCGGCTCCTGCCGCGACTCGGCCTGGCTGTTAGTGCAGATGCTGCGCCACCTGGGTTTGGCGGCACGGTTTGCTTCCGGTTACCTGGTACAGCTGGCCGCCGATGAAAAAGCCCTGGATGGCCCGTCCGGGCCAGAGCAGGATTTTACTGACCTGCATGCCTGGTGCGAGGTCTACCTGCCCGGTGCAGGCTGGGTGGGGCTGGACCCTACCTCCGGCCTGCTGACCGGTGAGGGGCATATTCCGCTGGCCTGCACGCCCGATCCGCAATCGGCAGCACCGATAACCGGGCTGACCGATCCCTGTGAGGTTGAGTTCAGCTTTGTCAACGAGGTGCTGCGTGTCCATGAGGATCCGCGTGTCACCAAACCGTACGATGACCGGCAGTGGCAGGCAATTCTGGCGCTCGGTGATGTCATTGATGCCGATATGGCCGACGCGGACATGCGCCTGACCATGGGCGGTGAACCGACGTTTGTCTCGATCGATGACATGGAGTCCGCACAATGGAATACCGAGGCGCTGGGTGCCGACAAACTGCGCCTGGCCAAGGATCTTCTGCTGCGCCTGCGCGATCAGTTTGCCCCGCAGGGGCTGCTGCATTTTGGCCAGGGCAAGTGGTACCCTGGCGAGCCTTTGCCACGCTGGGCACTGGGCTTGTTCTGGCGCCAGGATGGTGAGCCGCTGTGGCAAGATCCGCAGTGGCTGGCACGGGTAGACAAGGACTATGGCCATGATCCTGTCACAGCCTCACAGTTTATTCATGCCCTGACGGCACGCCTGGGGCTGCCGCTGGAGGCGGTACAGCCGGCCCATGAAGACACGTTGCATTACCTGCTCCAGCAACAGAAACTGCCAGTGGCTGATGAGCAGGCCATCCTGCAGGCTGACAGTGACGGTGAGCGGCGGCGTTTGCTGCAGTTGCTGGATCGCGGCCTGGGCGAAGTCGCCGGTTTTGTACTGCCGCTTCAGGACGATGAAAGCGGCTGCCGCTGGCTGAGCAGCATCTGGCCGTTACGCCGGGGGCGGCTGGTGCTGCAGCCAGGCGATTCACCGCTGGGCCTGCGCCTGCCGCTGAATGACTTGCCACCGGCAACAGCTGATCAGCCGCCGCCTGTGCGGGACCCGTTTGAGCCACGCCCGCCCTTGGCCGCCGCCGGCCAGTGGCAAGCCAGCCTGCAGCACGACCCGCTGGTGCGTACCGCGTTGTGTGTCGAGGCGCGCGGCGGCAAACTGCATGTGTTTATGCCGCCGTTATACAGCCTGGAAGCCTATGTGACACTGCTGGCACAGCTGGAGCAGGTGGCGGCATCGCTGAAAACACCGGTGGTGATTGAGGGTTATGAGCCGCCGCGTGATGCCCGGCTGAAGAAGCTGCTGGTAACGCCGGACCCCGGTGTGATCGAGGTCAACATTCATCCTTCGGCCAGCTGGCGCGAGCTGGTCGACAAGACCACCACCTTGTATGAGGCAGCACGCCAGTCACGCCTGGCAGCGGAAAAATTCATGCTGGATGGTCGCCACACCGGCACCGGCGGTGGCAACCATATTACCCTGGGCGGCCGCACAGCGGCCGACAGCCCACTGCTGCGCCGGCCCGACCTGCTGCGCAGTGTGATCACTTACTGGCAGCATCATCCGGCCTTGTCCTACCTGTTTTCCGGTGCGTTTATCGGGCCTACCAGCCAGGCTCCGCGGGTGGATGAGGGGCGTGACGAGATGCTGTACGAGCTGGAAATTGCCTTTTCACAAATGCCTGCTGGTGATGTCGAGCAACCCTGGCTGGTGGATCGCCTGCTGCGCAACCTGCTGATTGATGTGACCGGCAATACCCACCGCGCCGAGCTGTGTATCGACAAGCTGTATGCGCCGGGCAGTCCGACCGGCCGGCTGGGTCTGCTGGAGCTGCGCGGTTTTGAAATGCCACCGCACAGCCACATGGCACTGGTACAGGCGCTGCTGGTGCGTGCCCTGTTGCTGCGTTTCTGGCGTGCGCCGTATTGCCAGCCGCTGGTACGCTGGGGCACCCTGTTACACGACCGTTTTATGCTGCCGCATTATCTGTGGCGCGACATGGACGATGTGGTCAGGGATCTGCAGCAGCACGGCATTGATTTCCGGCTGGAATGGCTGCGGCCATTTGAGGAGTTCCGTTTTCCGCATTATGGCGCGGTGCAGCTCGATGACATCCATATCGAACTGCGCTGGGCGCTGGAACCATGGCATGTGCTGGGTGAAGAGGTCAGCAGCTTTGGCACCGCACGTTACGTGGATTCATCGGTTGAACGCCTGCAGGTCAAAGTCAGCGGCCTGCATGACGGGCGTTACCGGCTGGCCTGCAATGGCCATTACCTGCCGCTGGCAGCGACCGGCCGGCAGGGTGAATATGTGGCCGGCGTGCGTTACCGTGCCTGGTCACCGCCATCGGCACTGCACCCGACGCTGGCTGTTGATACACCGCTGGTGTTTGACCTGGTCGACAGCTGGAACCAGCGCTCGGTGGGCGGCTGCACGTATCATGTCAGTCATCCGGGCGGGCGCAGTTATGACAGCTTCCCGGTCAATGCCTTTGAGGCGGAGTCACGCCGGGTTAACCGTTACCAGACAATGGGCCATACACCGGCGCCGTTCAGCGCGCCAACGCAGTTGCAGGCCGGTGATAACGGCAGCATGCGTTACTGCATGATGCACAGCCAGGCACGGGCATTTGCTGCGGTGGACGCCAGGCCGGCCGATGATATGCCCTATACACTGGATTTGCGTCGCTGTCATGACTGAACCGGGGCAATCTGCGCTATGCTTGCTTTTCTTTCCTTACCATACTGCCCAGGTTGAATTGTGAACCCGATTTCCAGCCAGACAATCGCCGCAGACAGGCCGGCGCTGATTTACCAGCCGGATGGCAGCAGGCCTGACGAGGTGTTTGCCCCGGATGGCACCATGCGTAGCCACTGGTCCTACCTGATGGACAGCCTGCAGACCCTCGGTGCCACAGCGTTTGAGGAGCGCTGTGGCAAGGCTTCGCGCATCCTGCGCGATGACGGCGCCACCTATAACATCTACAACGACCAGCAGGCACCGGCCCGGCCATGGCGGCTGGACCTGGTGCCGTCGCTGATCAGCAGTGAGGAATGGGCGCAGATTGAATCGGCCCTGCTGGAGCGCGCCGAGCTGTTCAACCTGTTGCTGCGTGATATCTACGGGCCGCGCAAGCTGCTGCGCCATGGTGTGATTCCGCCGGAAGCCCTGTTCTGCCATGGCGGCTTTCTGCGTGCCTGTGATGGTATCAGCCTGCCCGGCGAACACGACCTGATTTTGCATGCTGTTGACATGATGCGCGGGCCCGGTGGTGACATCTGTGTACTGGCCGACCGGACCCAGTGCCCGAGTGGTGCCGGCTATGCGCTGGAAAACCGCACGGTGATGTCGCGGGTCTGGCCCAGCCTGTTCCGTGACAGCCATGTGCACCGGCTGGCGGCATTTTTCCAGCGCCTGCGCAGCAAGCTGACATCGCTGGCGATCGGCCAGGACCAGCCGCAGGTGGTGGTGCTGACGCCGGGTGCGCATAACGAAACCTACTTTGAGCATGCCTACCTGGCCAATTACCTGGGCCTGCACCTGGTGCAGGGCAGTGACCTGGTGGTTCGCAACGGTTATGTCTGGATGAAATCACTGGAAGGCCTGAGCCGGGTGGATGTGATTTTGCGGCGGGTGGATGACAGTTATTGTGACCCGGTTGAACTGCGCAGTGATTCGCGGCTGGGGGTGCCAAACCTGCTGGATGTGGTGCGCGCCGGCCGGGTGGTGGTGGCCAATCCGCTGGGCAGCGGCATCCTGGAAAACCCGGTCCTGCTGCGTTACCTGCCGGCGATTGCCAGGGCGCTGCTGGGTCGTGAATTGCGTATGGACAGCGTGGCAACCTACTGGTGTGGTGATGACCAGGATTGCCGCTACGTGCTGGACAACCTGCCCGGCCTGGTGATCAAGCCGGTGTGGCGTGGCAGCACCGGCCGCAGCGTGCAGGCGCACAGCCTGACGGCGGACGAACTGGCCCGGCTGGCCGGGCGTATCCGCCGCCAGCCGGCCCAGTTTGTTGCCCAGCCACTGGTGGCGGCAAGCTGCCTGCCGGTGTACGCCAATGGCCAGCTGCAGCCACGGCCTGCCATTCTGCGCAGTTTTGCGGTGGCGGCGGATACCTCTTATGCCATCATGCCTGGCGGCCTGACACGGGTTGGCAGCGGGCTGGATACCTTCAACCTGACCAGCCAGAGCGGTTCCTGCAGCAAGGATACCTGGGTGATTGCCACCGAGCCGGAACGCATTGACAGCCAGGCCGGACGCATGGAACGCCGCGCAGCATCACCGATAGAGATGGTCAGCCTGCCCAGCCGGGTGGTGGAAAACCTGTTCTGGAT
>DATCSZ010000408.1:0-7684 GCA_036568205.1 Pseudomonadales bacterium | reverse complement strand
CACGGCAGGCAGCAGAAAAACTGGGCGAGCCGCTGGACATGGAGTGGGCCATCGATCGTAATGGCCAGCTGTTCTGGCTGCAGGCGCGGCCGATTACCACCATTGGCAGTGACCTGAATGCGCTGGATACCCCGGTGCCGGATGATCATGTGCTGACCCGCTGCAATGTCGGCGAGATTTTTCCCGGTGCCAGCCCGCCGCTGACCTGGTCGGTGGTTGGCCGGGCGATTGATGCCAGCATGCAGGAGATGAGCGCGGCATTCTGTGGCGACAGGAATCCGCAGATCAAGGCATTTGACCAGTTCCGTTATGTCGCAGGCCACTTGTTTATCGATATGACAGCCGGCCTGGCAGCGGCACGGTATACCTTGCTGGCCAAGGCGGAAAATATGGCCCAGAGCATTTGTGGTCGCAGCATACCGGAACTGGCAGAGCCGGCAGACAAAAAACTGTTTCTGCGCCGGCTGTGGGGCATCAAGGATTTCCTGTTGTATATTTTTGCTGCACGCCGCATTACTGCCGGTTTCGCCCAGCAGCTGAAAGGATTTTATATTGCCTACCGGCACGACAGCGTGGCCATGTTTGATGAACTTGACAGCAAGCGCCACTGGATGGTGGATGCGTCCTGTGTACACCTTCGCTCATCGGCAATGTCCGGCACCATGGAAGGGGTTATCCAGGGCATTGTCAGTGAAGGAGCGCGTTCACCCAGCCTGGAACAGCAGGCGCTGGCAGCCCGGTTGTTTGCCGGTGCCAGCCAGGTGGAAAGCGCGGTGCTGGTTGAGCAGCTGGACCAGGTGGTTGACCTGATTGCCGGCCATCCGCAAGGCAAGGCAGCGTTTCATGATGTTGACCCGCAGGCGGCACTTGGCTGGCTGCGCAGTGAGGCCAGTGGTGCCGCCGGCATTGCATTTGCCGATTTCCTCCAGCAGCATGGCCATCGCAGTTACCGCGAGCTATGCTTGATGACACCGGCCTGGGCCGATGCGCCGGAGGCACTGGTTGAGTCGATGCAGGCATCCTTGATGGCACGGTTCAGCCAGGCCGGTGGTGGTCACAAAGCCAGCCAGGCCGCTGACCTTGCCGATCAGCCGTGGCTGATTCGCTGGTTGTTGCCGAGGGCACATGCCGCGATTCGTGGCCGTGAATACACCAAGTCGATGATGGTGCGGGTGGCCTGGCTGCTCAAGCGCGGTTACCGTCATCTCGGCTGCTTGCTGGCTGAGCAAGGGCATCTGGCAGATGCGCAGCTGGTGTTTTTTTTCACCCATGAAGAACTGGGAGATTTTGTCCGCCAGCCAACTGCAATCATGGCGCAGACCGTGATCAACCGCCGCCGCGCCTATGATTTCCAGCAGCGGCTGGCGTTTGCTGATATCAGCCAGGGCAAGCCACAGCCGCTGGAGGCGGTGCAGCAACAGCTGGCTGATGGCCAGCTGGCCGGTCGTGCCGTCAGTCGCGGTGTGGTGGAAGGGATTGCCAGGGTGGCGCGTACGGTTGCTGAGGCAGCGGCATTGCAACCGGGAGAAATCCTGATTGCGCCGGTCACCGATGTGGGCTGGACGCCGTATTTCAGCCTGATTGCCGGTCTTGCCACTGATGTCGGCAGTGCGGTTTCCCATGGTGCGGTGATTGCCCGTGAATACGGGCTGCCCTGTGTGGTCAACCTGCAGTCGGCAACCGGCATGTTCTGTACCGGCGACCGGGTACGGCTGGATGCTGACAACGGTGTATTGAGCCTGCTGCAGCGCATTGATGATCAGGCCTGAAGAAAGGCCTGCGCTGGATCATGTTTTTTGGCGCACAGATCGGTTACAGTCAGACATCAGAAAAAGGAGTGTAGTGTATGAAAAAATCCCTTGTTGCCGGATTGTATCTGGCGTTAACCAGTGTGGTGCCTGCGGTGTTTGCCGAGTCGCCAGCCGGCCAGCAGGAGTTTACCGAGTACTGCGCCAGCTGCCACGGGATTGATGGCCGTGGGCATGGTCCCCAATCGCTGGAAACCGGCAAGCCACCCCGTGACCTGACCCTGTTGTCGCAGGCCAATGGCGGCAGTTTCCCGTACAGCCGGGTGCGCAGTGTCATCGATGGACGGGTGGAACGTGGCAAGAACAGTACGGCGCACCTGCGTGGCGGCATGCCGGTGTGGGGTGATGTGTTTGTCAGCGAGAAGGGCAGCAGTGCTGCCAGCCAGATTCATGGCGAGGCCGTTGCCAAGATGCGTATCCTGAATATTGTTGATTACCTGGTGTCGATCCAGCGTGAGGACGACAGCATCTGACCGCTGCAATAACAGGAAAAAGGGGCCACACTGGCCCCTTTTTTATTTGCGGAATTGCTTGAAATCCGGTTGCCGTTTTTCCATAAAAGCCATCACGGCTTCCATGTTTTCCGGACCGGCAGCCAGTTTGTCCATGCCGGCACGTTCCATCACTGCCACTTCTTTCATGGCTGCCGTATGGGCAGCCTTCAGGCAGCGTTTGGTTTCCTGCAGTGAGCGTACCGGCCATTGGGCGATGTCGCGCGCCTTGGCCATGGCGACATCCAGCAGCTGTTCATCGGCGATGACACGGGTGGCAATGCCGACGTCCAGCGCCCGCTGTGCGTCTATCCATTCAGCGGTGTAAAACAGTTCTGCAGCACGGCGCATGCCAATCATTGCCTGCAGGGTATAGCTGGCGGCAAATTCCGGCACCAGGCCGAGGTTGACAAACGGCAGGCGCATCTTCAGCGATTCACCAACATAAATGACGTCGCAGTGAAACAGCAGGGTGGCACCGCCACCAACGGCGATGCCTTTGGCGGCACCGATCATCGGCTTGTCGAAGTCGATGACTGCCTGTTGGGTGGCATAGAACGGGTGTTCATCGGCGCTGCCGTCGCCACCAAAATCAGACAGGTCCATGCCGGAGGAAAAATCCTTGCCGGCGCCGGACAGCAGCACACAGGCCACAGCCGGGTTGTCCCTGGCGGCATTGAGGGTGTCGGTCAGTGCCTGCCAGGCCGGGCGGTTAAAGGCGTTTTTACGTTCCGGCCGGTTGAAGGTAATGTGCAGGATGCCATCGTTATCCAGATGGCTGATCAATTCGTTGCTCATGATAATGTCAGTGCTTGAAAGAATGGTTGATATAGGCCACCAGGCCTTCGGCATCCAGTGGCTTGCTGAAGTAGTAGCCCTGGATGATATCGCAGCCGTTGCGTTCGAGGAATGCCAGCTGTTCCTCGGTTTCGACACATTCGGCCACCACGTCGAGACCGAGGCCGTGACCGAGTGTCATGATGGCATTAACGATACCGTCGTTCTGCGGGTTGGTGCCCAGCTTGCGGATAAAACTGCCGTCGATTTTCAGCGTCGTGACCGGCAGGTCGAGCAGGTAGCTGAGGCAGGAATAGCCGGTGCCAAAATCATCAATCGAGATGCGGAAGCCGTGCTGGTCCAGCAGTTCAAGGTTTTTCTGGCATTGCTCGCCGGCATCCAGGAAGGTTTCTTCGGTGATTTCCAGTTCGATATATTGTGGCTCAATGCGGTAAAAGGCCAGGTAATGCAATATTTTGTCGACAATATCCGCTTCGGCCAGACTGGTCGGTGGCAGGTTGATGGCAATGTGTACCGGCGTCATGCCCATGACCCGCCATTCAGCGTGTTGCTTGCAGGCGGCTTCAATAACAAATTCACTGATGCGGTTGATAATGCCAATCTCTTCAGCCAGCGGAATAAACTGGCCCGGCGGGACATGGCCCAGTTCATCATCATGCCAGCGGCACAATGCTTCCACCCCGGCAAAACGGTTTTGTTTGATGTTGATTTTTGGCTGGAATACCAGGCTCAGCTTTTTATCATCCACCGCATGACGCAGTTTGGTCTCCATCGACAGCCGGTCGAGCCCGCCGCTGTCCATGTCAAAACTGTAGAAACAATGGCTGCCGGCGCCGCGATCCTTGGCGCGGTACATGCTGACATCGGCATGTTTCAGCAGTGTGAACGCATCCTTGCCATGTTCCGGATACAGGCTGATACCAATGCTGGTGGAAATATGGAACTGGCGGCCGGCGAGATGGATAACCTTCTCCAGACTTTCGGTAATCTTGCGTGCCACGTTTTCAATATCGTTGCGGTTCTGGAAGTCAGTCAGGAAAATAACAAACTCGTCGCCACCCCAGCGGGCAATATTGTCCTTGTTGCTGATCACCGATGACAGGCGCTGGGCAGCAACTTTCAGTACCTCATCACCGACCGAGTGACCCAGGTTGTCATTGATGACCTTGAAACGGTCAAGATCAAGAAACAGCACCGCAATCGGGTTGTGTGCCTGGCCGGCCAGGTCAATCTGGTGTTCCAGTTGTTCGATCAGGAAGTGGCGGTTGGGCAGTTTGGTTAACGAATCGTAGTTGGAACGCTGGTGCAGCTGGCGGGTGCGCAGGTGTACCAGGTCTTCCAGTTCCTCGCCATGCATACGCAGCTTGTCATCACGCTGTTTGACCGCTTCCAGCATGGTGTTGAAACTGTTGATCAGCTGGCCGATTTCGTCCTGGTGTTCGGCCTGCAGGCGCTGGTTGTAATCCTTGCTGGTGGTGATGTGGTGAATCACCTGCACCAGGTCCTTGATCGGCTTGGACAGCCAGCGCTGCATCAGCAGCGACAGCAGCCAGGCAAACAGCAGGCTCATGATAAACACGCCCAGCGTGATCAGCGCGTGGCGCACCATCTGGTCGGTCAGGTCGCTGGTATCCTCGGCCAGAAACAGGTAACCGAGCAGTTCGTTGTCGTAATAAATTTCGCTGACGATTTCCACCCGGTTCTGGCGGTAGTACAGGCCGGGGCTGTATTCATCAAAATTGGGCCGGGTAAAGTGCTGGCGGCTTTCGTAGTTGGCAAAAAAAGCCTTGCCGGCATCATAAATGCCGACATACAGCACATTGCGATCCTGGGCGAGATTGGCCAGCTGCTCCTGGGCGGCCAGGTAATCATGAAACAACAATGACGATGTGACTGTGCCGGCGATTACCTGGGCCTTGCTTTCCAGTTGCAGTACCTGGGTTTCGCGGTAGCTCAGGACATTGTTATAGAAATACAGTGCCGACGCGATCAGCAGGGAAAACGCGTTGATGAAGATGATGATCAGTATCTGTTTGGAGTGCAGTGATAAAGACTGATACCAGTTTTTCATAAGGAATCTTTGTTATTGTTATCCGGCGATACGCCCTGCTGCTGGCAAGTCGCGCTGTTGCAGGCCCTGTCCCGCTGGTCGATCCCGTCGTCACGGTGCGGCAACCCTGCCGGATGACCTGTGTTCGCTTGTCCAACGGCAAATATAGGCCATGCCCTGTTGTGAGACAACCGGTTTTTACCGGCAAGGCTGGTTGGGTATCCTGAATTGACCAATAAAAACAGTTACTTGCAAATTAGCTGGTTAAGCTTTGTTAATGAAGCGTGGAGCCTGGCGATGTCGTCGGCAGGAAAAACCTCGCGCACATACACGGCGCTGCCGGCCGGGCCCTGCTCAACAGCCAGGCAGTAGTCCGGCAATTGCTGGTACTGCGCCAGCAGGGCCGGCAGCAGGGTGACCGGCGGGCGTTGCTGGTCGGGCCAGAACCAGTCACCGGAATGGCTGCTGCGCAGCGCGGTATAACTGCCTGTCAGGCAGCTGTCATGGCAGGGCAGGGCATAGGCAACGCCGTTTGCCAGCTGGCGGTAATGGTCTTTCAGCTGGGCTGGCAATATTGGGCTGCGTATTTGCACGGCAATGCCATGCTGCGTTGCGCTGATGCGCAATGCCATCAGCTGTTTCTGGCGAGCGCTTGGCACAATCATGATGATCGGGTAGGCCAGCATGCCGAGCACGACGACCAGAATCAGCCAGGGCAGCCAGTTCATGCCGATTCCGTTTTGTGTTTGTACTCGCAGAGGTCCTCAATGATGCAGGCATCACATTTCGGTTTGCGGGCGGTGCAGACATAACGACCGTGCAGGATCAGCCAGTGGTGGGCATCCTGCAGGAATTCCCTGGGAATGACCCGGAGCAGTTTTTTCTCCACCTCCAGCACGGTTTTGCCGGGTGCCAGCGGGATGCGGTTGGCGAGCCGGAAAATGTGGGTGTCCACTGCCAGGGTCGGTTCACCAAACGCGGTGTTGAGTACCACATTGGCGGTTTTGCGGCCAACGCCGGGCAGGGCCTCCAGTGCCTTGCGCTGGCGGGGTACCTGGCCATCATGCTGTTCGACCAGTGCCCGGCAGGTCTTGATGATGTTATCGGCCTTGCTGTTAAAAAGACCGATGGTTTTGATAAACGGCTTCAGGCCCTCGACGCCAAGCGCCAGTATTGCCGCCGGTGTATTGGCGACAGCAAACAGTTTTGCGGTGGCCTTGTTGACGCTGACATCGGTGGCCTGGGCTGACAGGATGACCGCAATCAGCAACTCAAAATCGCTGTGATAAACCAGCTCGGTGGTGGGTGACGGGTCGGCCTCACGCAGCCGCTGGAAAATCTGCCGGCGTTTTTCCCGGTTCATGGTTCAGGAAATATTGCCGGTGACACGCACCCGGCGATCGGCCTTTGGCTGTTCGGCCACGCGCCGGCTTTGGGCTTTCTTGATCTGGCCGTCAACAATGTTTTTCACCGCAATCAGGAAACCGGTGAAAACAAATGCACCCGGCGGCAATACGATGTACAGAAATTGCGGGTAGTTCGGGAACAGGTTGATTTCCCAGCCGCGTGCCATGTCACCAAACAGCAGGTGCATATCGGCAAACACATGGCCGGTGCCAAACAGTTCACGCAAAAAGCCCAGCAGGAACATCACCAGCGCAAAGCCGAGGCCCATGACAAAACCGTCCCAGGCCGCAATCGGTGGTGAATGTTTGCAGGCAAAGGCATCGGCACGACCAAGAATGATGCAGTTGGTCGTGATCAGTGGCAGGAATACGCCCAGCACCTGGTACAGCTCAAACGTATACGCCTGCATCAGCAGCTGGATACCGGTTACCGCGGCCGCAATGATCATGACAAACGCCGGCAGCCGCACCGCATCGGACACCACATTGCGGATCAGTGACACACACAGGTTGGAGGTGACCAGCACAAAAATGGTGGCCGCACCCATGCCGATGGCATTGACGACCGAGCCGGTCATCGCCAGCAGCGGGCACAGGCCCAGCAGCTGCACCAGCGCCGGGTTGTTTTTCCACAGGCCGTTCAGGGTGACTTCGCGGAAGGATGTAGTGGCCATTACTCGGCTCCTGTCGCTGTATGGCTTGCCTGCTCAAGCAGTGTTGTCTTGTTCAGGGCAAAATACTGCAAGGCGTTGTGAACTGCCTTGACCATGGCACGTGGGGTGATGGTGGCGCCGGTGAACTGGTCAAACACCCCCTTGTCTTTTTTTACCCGCCAGTCATCGGTGGCGGTATTGGCCAGCGAGCGACCGTTAAATGACAGGACCCAGGGGGATTTTTTCAATTCCACCTTGTCGCCGAGACCGGGGGTTTCCTGGTGACTGATCACCCGTACGCCGGCAATGCTGCCGTCGAGGTTAATGCCGACGATGGCGTCAATGGCGCCACCGTAACCATCCGGTGCCCGTACCGGCAGGATAAACGCAACCACCTCGCCGTTCATCCGGGCGACGTGAATGGTGCCGGGGTTGCGCAGCTGCAGCAGTGTCTTGTCATCGACAGGCAGGCTGTCAT
>DATCSZ010000407.1:0-1166 GCA_036568205.1 Pseudomonadales bacterium | reverse complement strand
GCTTGGGAGCAGGGGGTGGCTCAACTGCTGGCACCGGCACCGGCGCCGGCTCGGGCTCAGGCCGGGCGGTGGCCGGCTCAGGCGGCGGCACTGTCGCCGAGTCAGTGTCCAGTGGCTGCTCCACAGCCGGCTGCTCCTCTGGCAGATCCTGGGGAACCGGAGGCAGATCCAGCACAGCGACATCCTGCTCATCAGGCTGCTGCTCTTCGCCCGGCCAGAATAGCCAGACCAGCAACAGCAAACCCAATACCGCAGCGAGATGTCGCCATGGGATAGCCAGCCCCGCAAGCGGGGAAGCTGCCCGGCGCGGCCTCGGCCGGTCCAGGTCGGCGCGCAGCATCGGGCCGTCATCCGGCGACTCATCGACAGAGGTGTCTGCCGTTTCCAGCACTAATGACAGTGGTATCCCAGCATTCAGCAGCGCTGCCTCGGCATCCGGCTCGCCGCCAAAAATGATACCCAGCCCGGACTCTGCCTCCGTAGCCAGTTGGCGCAGCAGTGCGCGGGCATCGGCTGCAAGGCACTCG
Organism: Pseudomonadales bacterium; assembly: GCA_036568205.1. Lineage (GTDB taxonomy): Bacteria > Pseudomonadota > Gammaproteobacteria > Pseudomonadales > DT-91 > DATCSZ01. The sequence continues at coordinate 639 of DATCSZ010000407.1, read as the reverse complement.
GCGTTGTCGAGCACCACTAACAGCGGGTTGTCCGTTTGGCCCCGCACCTTGAGCCCGACCAGAACATGCTCAAGATCAATGCCCAGCGCATCCGCCAGATCCGCCAGAAGGCTGTCTGCGGTATGGAACTGCAAGGCATCAAAACGCAGCAACTCACTGCCAAAATCGATCAGCTTCTCTACTGCCAGACCGAGGCGCTCGGAAACCGCCTCCGGATCCGCGCCAACCAGCAACACCATCCGCCCAGCCATGGCCTCGGAAGTCAGCTGATCAACCAGCTCCTCTGTACTCAGCAGATCATCCAACCTCAGTCTCCCGCTACGCAGTCACGTTCCAGCATTCGCATCAACACGGCCTCGTCATACTCTGCCGTAACCACACCTTCACCGATGGCGCGCAGCAAAACCAGTCGCAGGCTGCCATCATGTACTTTCTTGTCCAACGCCATCAGCTCACGGCACTGTCTGGCAGTCATGCCCGCCGGCGGCTTTACCGGCAGTGCCGCACGAACCAGCAGGCTGGCCAGATCCTCGACTTCACCATAAGCCAACCAGCCAAGATCTGCCGACAGCCGAGCCGCCATCACCATGCCCGCAGCCACTGCCTCGCCATGCAACCATTCGGTATAGCCGGTGGCGG
>DATCSZ010000406.1:0-22760 GCA_036568205.1 Pseudomonadales bacterium | reverse complement strand
TGACTGGCATGACTGCGGGGCCAGCGTCAGGCCAAATTGTCCAGGTATTTTTCAGCATCCAGTGCGGCCATGCAGCCGAAGCCGGCCGAGGTGACCGCCTGGCGATAAACATGGTCGGCCACGTCACCGGCAGCAAAAACCCCGTCTACCGATGTCTGTGTGGCGTTGCCGTTGAGGCCGCTGCGAATCTTCAGGTAACCATCGTGCATGTCCAGCTGGCCCTGGAAAATATCGGTATTGGGTTTGTGGCCGATGGCGATAAATACACCGGCAACGCTGATATCACGTGTGTCGTTGCCCTGGGTGGCTTTCAGGCGCAGGCCGGTGACGCCGGAGTCGTCACCCAGCACTTCATCAAGGGTATGGTTCCAGATAATCTCGACATTGCCGTTTTGGGCGCGTTCAAACAGTTTGTCCTGCAGGATTTTTTCCGAGCGCAGTGAATCACGGCGATGCACCAGGGTGACCTTGCTGGCAATATTGGAAAGGTACAGGGCTTCTTCAACAGCGGTATTGCCGCCACCGATCACGGCCACTTCCTTGTTGCGGTAAAAAAAACCGTCGCAGGTGGCGCAGGCGCTGACACCCTTGCCCATAAACGCTTCTTCTGACGGCAGGCCCAGGTATTGTGCCGAGGCGCCGGTGGCGATGATCAGGGCATCGCAGCTGTAATTGCCGCTGTTGCCGTACAGGCGCAACGGCTTTTGCTGCAGTTCAACCTTTTCGATATGGTCAAAGACGATGTCGGTTTCAAAACGTTCGGCATGTGCCTGCATGCGCTGCATCAGCTCTGGCCCCTGTACGCCGTTATTATCGCCCGGCCAGTTGTCAACCTCGGTGGTGGTGGTGAGCTGGCCACCTTGTTGCATGCCGGTGATGACGACCGGTTTCAGGTTGGCGCGTGCGGCATAGACTGCGGCAGTGTAGCCGGCAGGGCCGCTGCCGAGAATGATCAGGCGGTGGTGTTGAAAATCGCTCATGTCAATTACCTTGCATCGTTCACTTGTGATGCGGCTTATTGTAAAGCTTTCAATGCTGACTGCCAGTAAAGATATTTAATCGTGGCGATTAAAATTTTCAAGCGCCCGGCAGCGTTGCCGGCGGCTGGCATTTGCCGGTCTGCTATGGCAGACTTTGCCGCGTTTTGGGCAGGGTATTACGTTATGTCAATTGATGTTGAACAACTGCTGGCCGGCAACCGCAGGGCGCTGGCCAAGGCCATCACGCTGGTGGAAAGCCGTCGTGAAGCGGACCGGGAAAAAAGCCAGCAGCTGCTGGAGCGTTTGCTGCCACATACCGGCAACAGTATCCGCATCGGCATTACCGGCGTGCCCGGTGTGGGCAAGTCGACGTTTATCGAGAGTTTCGGCATGTACCTGCTGGGCCAGGGCAAGAAGGTGGCGGTGCTGGCAGTTGATCCCAGCTCACCGATTGCCGGTGGCAGCATTCTGGGTGACAAGACGCGCATGGAGTTGCTGTCACGCGAGGACAATGCCTTTATCCGCCCCAGCCCGTCGGAAGGTGCCCTCGGCGGGGTTGCCCACAAGACCCGTGAAACCATGCTGCTGTGTGAGGCGGCCGGTTACGATGTGATCATTGTCGAGACGGTGGGGGTCGGCCAGTCGGAATACGAAGTGGCCAGCATGGTCGACTTTTTCCTGGTGTTGATGATCCCGAACGCCGGCGATGAGTTGCAGGGTATCAAAAAAGGCATTATGGAGCTGGCGGATGCGCTGATTATCAACAAGTGTGATGGTGAAAGTGTGAACCTGGCCAGGCGTACCCGCAGCCAGTACCAGAGCGCGATCAACCTGCTGCATTACACCAGTTTCTGGACGCCAAAGGTGATGACCTGTTCGGCTACTGAAAAGCAAGGCATTGATGCCATCTGGGGCATGATTGTCGATTTCTACTTTGCCGCACTGAAGGAGAAAGCCTTCGACAAGAAACGTGCCCGGCAGAATATCGAGTGGATGCGGCGGTTGATGCACGAAATGGTGGAGATGAAGATCAACAGCAATGCGCGTATCAAGACCTTGTACCCGCGCCTGGAGGCGCAGGTCATGAACGGTTCCACCACGCCGTACCTGGCAGCCCGGCAGATTATCGAATTGCTGTAGTGCTGCTCAGGCGCTGTGCAGCAGATACTGCACCAGCGCGATGATGCTGCCGATAAACAATGCAGTGAAGATCAGGCCGCCAATGACAAACGGCAGCAGGCTGCCTGAGGAAAAATCCCGTTCGCGGTTCTTGCCGCTTTGCACGCCGATGGCGCCAGCCATAATGCTGCCGATCAGCTGGCCAAAGGACAGTTTGTCATCGTTGCCGGTGTTGTTTTTGTCGTTCATCGTGCGGTGCCTCACGGTTCATAGCTCAGGTTGGGTCGCAGCCATTTTTCAGCCTCGGCAACGCGAATTCCCTTGCGTTGGGCGAAAGATTCTACTTGGTCCCTGTCGATTTTGCCAATTGCTAAGTACTGGCTTTGCGGATGGGCAAAGTACCAGCCACTGACCGAGGCTGCCGGGAACATGGCATAGTTTTCGGTCAGTGTAACGCCGGTGGCTTTTTCGGCATCCAGCAGGCGGAACAGGGTGGCTTTCTCGGTGTGGTCGGGGCAGGCAGGATAACCGGGTGCCGGCCGGATGCCGCGGTATTTTTCGCGGATCAGCTCGTCATTGGCCAGGTTTTCATCGCTGGCATAGCCCCAGTAGTGTTTGCGGACCTCGCGGTGCAGGTGCTCGGCCAGCGCCTCGGCCAGCCGGTCGGCCAGTGCCTTGACCATGATGGCGTTGTAGTCATCGTGCAGCTGTTCGTACTGCTGTGCCAGCTGTTCGGCACGGATGCCGGCAGTGACAACAAAACCGCCGATATAGTCGGTGGCACAGCCTTTCGGGGCAACAAAGTCGGCCAGGCACAGGTTCGGCTTGCCCTGCGGTTTTTCGCTCTGCTGGCGCAGGTGATGCAGTACTGCCAGCGGCTGGCCATTGTCATCATACAATTCGATATCGTCGTCATGGATCTGGTTGGCCGGCCAGAAACCGAATACCGCATTGGCGGTCAGCAGTTTGTTGTCGATGATGTCTGCCAGCATTTGCCGGGCATTGGCAAACAGCTCGCGTGCCTGTTCGCCAACGACCTGGTCATCAAGAATGGCCGGGTACTTGCCTGACAGTTCCCAGGTCATGAAGAACGGCGTCCAGTCGATGGTGTCAGCCAGCACGGCCAGATCAATATCTGTCAGTGTTTTACAGCCGGTAAAAGCCGGCTTTGCCGGGCTGTAATCCTGCCAGTCGAACGACAGTTTGTTGGCTACCGCCTGGGCATAGGGCAGCAGGTTGTTGTTCACCGGTCGTTTGGCCATGCGTTCGCGGACCGCGGCATATTCCTCGCGCAGGCTGGCAATATAGTCATCGCGCATGGAAGCGGTCGCCAGTTTGCTGGCCACGGTGACCGAGCGGGAAGCATCCGGCACGTAGACCACGGCATTGTTGCGGTATTGTGGCTCAATCTTGACCGCCGTATGGGCCTTGGAGGTGGTGGCACCGCCAATCATCAGCGGGATGTCAAAACCGCGCCGCTGCATTTCGCTGGCCACGTGCACCATTTCGTCCAGCGATGGTGTGATCAGGCCGGACAGGCCGATGATGTCGACGTTTTCTTCCCGGGCTTTTTTCAGGATGTCATCGCAGGACACCATCACACCCATATCCAGCACATCAAAGTTATTGCATTGCAGTACCACACCAACAATGTTTTTGCCGATGTCATGCACATCGCCCTTGACGGTTGCCATCAGGATTTTGCCGTTGGACTGGGTTTTGCCATCCTTTTCGGCCTCAATATACGGCAGCAGGTAGGCTACTGACTGCTTCATTACCCGCGCACTTTTGACCACCTGGGGCAGGAACATTTTGCCCGAGCCAAACAGGTCGCCGACCACGTTCATGCCATCCATCAGCGGGCCTTCAATGACCTCAATGGGGTGGGCGAAAGCCTGGCGGGCGGCTTCTGTGTCTTCAATAATATGGCTGGTAATGCCTTTCACCAGGGCATGAGCCAGTCGTTCGGCAACCGGCAGGCTGCGCCATTCCTGCTGGTTGCTGCTGTCTTCCTTGCTGCCGCTGTCACGGTACTTTTCAGCCAGCGCCAGCAGTTTGTCGGTGCCATCGGCATGACGGTTGAGGATGACATCCTCGACAGCGGTTTTCAGGTCGGCCGGCAGGTCATCATAAACAGCCAGCTGGCCGGCGTTGACAATGCCCATGTCCAGTCCTGCCTGGATGGCATGATAGAGAAATACCGAGTGAATCGCCTCGCGTACCGGGTTGTTGCCCCGGAACGAGAACGATACATTGCTGACGCCGCCGGATATCAGGGCATGCGGCAGTTCCCGCTTGATAAAACGGCAGCTGTTGATGAAATCAACGGCATAGTTGTTGTGTTCCTCAATGCCGGTTGCCACGGCAAAAATATTCGGGTCAAAAATGATGTCGCAGGGGTTAAAGCCAACCTGGTTGACCAGGATGTCATAGGAGCGCTGGCAGATTGCGTTTTTGCGTGCCTCGGTGTCCGCCTGGCCCTGTTCGTCAAATGCCATTACCACCACCGCAGCACCATAACGCCGACACAAAGTGGCTTTGCTGATAAAATCGGCTTCCCCTTCCTTGAGGCTGATGGAGTTGACCACCGGTTTGCCTTGCACGCATTTGAGGCCGGCCTCGATGATGTCCCATTTGGAAGAATCAATCATCAGTGGCACTCGGCTGATATCCGGTTCCGAGGCGATCAGGTTGAGGAAGGTGACCATGGCCTGCTGCGAATCGAGCATGCCTTCATCCATGTTGACGTCAATGATTTGCGCGCCGTTGTCGACCTGGTCGCGGGCTACCTGCAGTGCGGTGTCGTAATCACCGGCAATGACCAGCCGTTTGAACAGCGCAGAACCGGTGACATTGCAGCGCTCACCGACATTGACAAACAGCGAGTCGGCGCTGATGTTAAAGGGCTCCAGGCCGCTCAGGCGGCAGGCCGGCGGGTGTGTCGGCAGCGGACGCGGTTGTTTGCCGGCCACTGCAGCGGCGATAGCCTCGATATGGGCCGGGGTGGTGCCGCAACAGCCGCCAACCAGGTTCAGGAAGCCGAGTTCGGCAAACTCCCCCAGCTCACGCTGCATGTCGTGTGGGGTTTCGTCATACTGGCCAAACGCATTGGGCAGGCCGGCATTGAAGTGGCCGCTGAAGTAGCAGTCGGCAGCATTGGCCAGCTCTTCGACAAACGGGCGGATTTCCGTGAAGCGGCGGCCGCAGTTGGTGCCGACAATCAGTGGCCGGGCGTGGGCCACGGCATTCCAGAAGGCTTCCGGGCTCTGGCCGGATAATACCCGGCCGCTGACATCGGGAAACGTGACGGAAATCATCAGTGGCAGGTCAAGCTGACGCTGTTCCAGTACATTCTGGATGGCAAAAATGGCTGCCTTGGCATTCAGGGTGTCAAAAATGGTTTCAATCAGCAGGATGTCGACACCGCCGTCAATCAGGCCTTCACAGGCTTCGCTGTAGGCAGTAACCAGCTGGTCGAAATCGATATTGCGCAGTGCCGGGTTGTTGACATCCGGCGAAATCGAGGCAGTGCGCGGGGTGGGGCCAATAACGCCGGCCACCAGGCGTGGCTTGTCCGGGGTGCGGGCATTGTATTCATCGGCAACTTCACGGGCCAGCCGGGCTGCCTCTACATTCAGTTCGCGGGCGATGCTTTCCAGCTGGTAGTCAGCCTGGGCAATGGTGGTGGCATTGAATGAGTTGGTGCCAATCACATCCGCACCGGCATCCAGATAAGCACGGTGGATGTCGCGGATAATATCGGGACGGGTCAGGGTCAGCAGGTCATTATTGCCTTTCAGGTCGGTCGGGAAATCAGCAAAACGCTCACCGCGGTAGTCGTTTTCCTGCAGCTCGTAACGCTGGATCATGGTGCCCATGGCGCCATCAATGATCAGGATTCGTTGATCAAGCAGGGCGGTGAGGGTGGGGAAGCGGGCCGAGAGACTTGCCATAAAAAGTGCCTTTGCAGAAAGCTATATCAAAATATTTTGATATTGTAACAAAGCTGCTTGATGAAGACCATGCGGCAGCGTATTCTGGGTGTCCAATAACGATAATAAATGATGTGTAATACTCTCGGTCTGGCATCTGCAACTGACGGCACCAGTGTTTATGGTCTACAGTGCTGAAGGGAGCGGATTGTAATGACGATGGGGAATAGTCGGACTTTTTTGGGGTGTCGATGGAAATCGTTCAGTTAAAAGTGGCTGTTGATGAGTTGACGCTTGGCATGTATGTGGCCAAGCTTGATCGTCCCTGGCTCGAAACACCGTTCAAGTTGCAAGGTTTCCTGCTGCGTGATGAGTCAGAAATCGAGCAGTTGCAGAAATATTGCAAGTTTGTTTATGTGGATATCGAGAAAGGCCTCGATCCAATCCAGTTCAAGAAGCATGAGCCGTTAAAACAGGCAAAACGCAAGGAGGCTGCACCACCGGTTCACAAGTTCACGCCACTTGAAGTGCGCCACGATACCTATCGTGAGGCGGCCAATTTCAAGACGGAAGCCAAGGAAGTTGGCCAGCTGCAGGTGGATCTGGAAAAAGCCTTGTCTACCGTGACCAGCCAGATTACCAGTGGCAAGACCTTTGACCAGAAATCGGTCAAGAACGTTGCGACCAATATTGTCAGCAGTGTCATCCGCAATCCGGATGTAATGGCCTTGCTGACCCGTATCCGCATGTCGGATGATTATCTGCATCATCATTCCATGCGCTGTGCTGTGTGGGCGGCGTTGCTGGGTCGGCATATTGGCTTGCGGCGTTATGATATGGAGCTGATGATCCAGGCGGCACTGCTCAAGGATATCGGCAAAACGCGCCTGCCGGATGATATTTTGTCCAAGGATGAGCGTGAGCTCAACTCGGCCCAGCGGGTGATCTACCGCAAGCATGTGGCGATTACCCTGCAATTGTTGAAGCAGGTCCAGGGCCTCAATCCCAAGGTATTTCCGATTATTGGTGCCCACCGTGAGCGTTATGACGGTTCCGGTTATCCGCGCCACCTGAAGGGTGATGAAATACCGATGCTGGCGATTGTGGTGGGTATTGCGACCTACTATGACGAGCTGACCAACCCGCGTGATGTCAAGATGGCGCTGGCGCCTTCATCGGCAGTCAATGCCATGTATGACAATCGTAATGTATTGTTCCAGGAAGATATCGTGGTGGAGTTCATCCAGTCGCTGGGTATTTACCCGGCCGGCTCGATTGTCGAGCTGAATACCGGTGAGCTGGCCATTGTTGTGGAGCAGTACGCCGAGCGGCGGCTGAGGCCGCGGGTTGTGATTGCTACCGATGCTGACAAGCAGCCGGTGGCGGATCTGCGAGCTGTCGATTTGCTGGAGGAAGCGCTGGCTCCGCAAGAAAGCAAGGCGCTGGATGCCAAATCGAAGCGGGCCGGGTTGCCGCTGTTGTATATCGTGCGTGACTTGCCACAGGATGAATATTCACTTGATCTGATGAAGATCAAGGAGAAGCTGTTCATGCCGGACAAAAAACGCTTCGGCTTTTTCAGCTTCAAGTTCTGATGCCTGCCGCGCTGCGGCACGTTTTTTCCCTCATATTCCGCTGCCTGGCTTGTGGCATGACTGGCCAGGCGGTAATATCGCCGTTTTTATCCGGGAGAGCAGAATGATAGCGGGCAGTATTGTGGCATTGGTCACGCCAATGGCCGATAACGGCGAGATAGACTGGCCGGCCTTGCGCAATCTGGTTGACTGGCATTTGCAGGAAGGTACACATGCCATTGCGGCTGTTGGTACCACTGGTGAATCGGCAACCTTGACGGTTGACGAGCACTGTATGGTGATTCGCCGCATTGTTGATCAGGTCAGCGGACGCATCCCGGTCATTGCCGGCACCGGTGCCAATTCCACCCGTGAAGCAATCGAATTGACCGAGGCTGCGCGCCAGGCGCATGCGGATGCCTGCCTGCTGGTCACGCCGTATTACAACAAGCCCACCCAGCAGGGTTTGTTCCTGCATCACAAGGCGATTGCCGAGGCGGTTGCCATCCCCCAGATTCTCTACAATGTGCCCGGGCGAACCGCCTGCGACATGCTGCCGGAAACGGTGGCACGGCTGGCAGCTGTTGACCATATTATCGGTATCAAGGAAGCAACCGGTGATATTGCCCGCGGCAGGGCTATTCGTGAGCTGTGTGATGACGATTTCCTGCTGTTTTCTGGTGATGACGACAGTTTCTTGCAGCTGATGGAAGCAGGGGCCTGCGGCAATATTTCGGTAACCGCCAATGTAGCGCCGGCTGCAATGGCACAGATCTGCCAGGCTGCGTTGGCCGGCAATTGGGACACGGCTGTGTCGCTGAACCGCCAGCTGTTGCCATTGCATCGCCAATTGTTCTGTGAGGCCAATCCGATACCGGTCAAATGGGCCCTGCATGAAATGGGCAGGATTGCCACCGGCATTCGCCTGCCGCTTACCGTGTTGTCCGAACAGTACCGGCCTGTGTTGCGCACAGTGATGCAGCAAGCCGGCATACTGGTGAAGTGATGTTGCTGCGCCCACTGTCTCTGGGGTTGTCGCTAGTGCTGCTGGCGTCGTGTACCTATCTTGCCGGCGATGATGGTATTTTCCGCGACCGCAAGAAGGACTATCGCAAGGCAGAGGCCAGCGAAAGAATGGTGTTGCCAGAGGGTATGCAAAGCCGTGAGCTGGTTGATCATTACCCGGTGCCGCCGCTAAGCCCGTATGCACCCCAGGAGTTGATTGACGAACCACCGCTGCCGGCGGGCATGGCAGTGCAGGACCGTGATCAGGTCAAATTGCAGAAACTCGCCGACCAGCAGTGGGTGCTGGTACAGATGTCACCAAGCCAGTTATGGCCGCGCTTGAAGGCCTTTATCCAGCAGCAGCCACTGGTGTTGATGCTGGAAAGTGGCAGTGTCGGGGTGATGGAAGCGGCCAGCCAGGATGGTGTTTTCCGTTTTCGTGTAGAGCCGGGTTTGCAACGCAACAGCGCGGAGCTGTCAGTTCGTTTTCTGGATCGCGGGGCTGCCGGGCAAGGCTTCTGGCAGGCCGTCTCCAGTGATCTCGAGCGGGAAAGTGACATGTTGCTGGCGGCTGCCCGTTTTTTGGCTGAGCTGGCCGAGCGTCCGGCCTATTCGTTTGTGGCCCAGACGATCAGCAGTGAGCCCCGCTTGCTGGTCCAGCATAATGAACAAGGGGAGAAATACCTGTTGCTGAAGCTGGGGCGCCAGCGGGCGCAGGCCAGTCTGCAGCTGGCGTTGACCCGGGCTGGTTTTGCCGAGCCGGAATACCGCAGTGATCGTGGCGAGTGGGTGGCCATGTTCGCACCGCCGTTACCGGAAGACCAGCAGCCGGGCTTTTGGCGTCGCCTGTTTGGCATCAAGCCGCCGCCGTATGACCGCAAGGCTGAGTATGCCGGCCATATTTATCACTTTGCTATTGATAGCCTGGACGCTTTTCAGCGCATCCGTATTACCGCGATTGAGCGGGAGCAGGAACAGAGCGCTGCGCAAAACCTGAAAGAGATCAATAGCCAGATCCTGCAAGTCAGCCGGTTGTTATATTAGTGCAGTTCTGTTGTCTGGGTAGCGGCAGCAAGGGCAATACCACGCTGGTCAGGGACGGTGATACCACGCTGATGATCGATTGCGGTTTCAGTGTTCGTCATGTGGAGGCGCGCCTGGCATCCCGTATTGGCTCGCCGGGCGACATTACCGCCATTCTGGTGACCCACGAGCATGCCGATCATATCAATGGTGTGGCAGCGCTGGCGCGTAAATGGTCGTTGCCTGTCTATGCCAGCCGCGGCACAGCCAAAACCGGCAAACTGGATAATGTTGCGGATTTACGCTGGATCAGCCCGGATCGGTCATTTCGCATTGGTAGCGTAGAAATCACCCCGGTGATTGTGCCGCATGACGCACACGAGCCTTGCCAGTTTCGTTTTGATAGCGGGCCCAAAAGGCTGGGTGTAATGACCGATCTTGGCTCGGTGTCACCGTATGTGCAGCAGGCCTTTGCAGCGTGTGATGCATTGCTGCTGGAGGCTAATCATGACCTCGACATGTTGTGGGCAGGCCGCTATCCTGCGCGCCTCAAACAGCGTGTTGCCGGTGACTGGGGACATCTCAGTAATTGCCAGGCGGAGCGTTTTGTCCGTTCACTGAACCTGGATCGTCTGCAGACACTGGTTCTCGGGCATATCAGTGAAGAAAACAACCATCCCGAGATTGTCCGGCGTCATTTTGCCGGGCTGGAAAGCCGGGTGGGGCGTGTGGCCTATGCCACACAGGATGATGGATTTGACTGGATAAGTATTTAAAAAAAGAACAGGGGTATCAATGCATGCTGGAAAAACTACTTGTCTATAACCAGTACTGGTCAGGCTTGCAAAAACTGTCGGATGAAACGTATTTTGAGCGTCTCAGCGAAAATCAGGCGCCAGAGTATCTGTGGATCGGTTGTGCCGACAGCAGGGTGCCGGCGGAAGCATTGCTCGGGCTGAAACCCGGCCAACTGTTTGTCCATCGTAATATAGCCAACCAGATCCAGCTGAATGACAACAACAGTATGTCGGTGCTGCAGTTTGCAGTGACGGTGCTGAAGGTCAAGCATATTATTGTCTGTGGCCATTCCGGTTGTGGTGGCATCAAGGCGGCCTACCATAACGAGGCGGATGGCTATCTAGGCGACTGGTTGAGTGACTTGCGCCACCTGATTGATGACAGCCGCGATTGCCTGCCTGGGGATAGCAGTGAGGAAGAGTGTTTGTCATTGCTGACCGAAATGAATGTCCGTCACCAGGTGCGCCAGATTGCTGATCATCCGATTGTCCGGCAGGCCTGGGCACAGGGGCAGGAGCTGGATATCCATGGCTGGGTGTTTATCATCCATGATGGCCTGATCCAGGATCTCGGCGTCAGTGTCAGCGGCGCCGATCAATCCTGATCCGTCACGGTGGCAGCCGGCTGCTCGCTGTCATCAGCGCCCACTGTCACATCAGGCCGGCCCCTGTCATCCAGCCTTGTCTCGATAATCCGGCCACGCAGGTTGATATCCCGTGCATTCAGTTCGATCAGCGTGTTCAGCGCCTCGTCGTGATGCCTGGCACGGTAAAGCTGCTGGCCATCCTTGCCGGATACCCATTGATTGTGCTTGTCGAGGTATTGCTGGTGCTGGTTGCAGATAACAAATACAGTGGCAGATACATGCATGGTGTGCGTGGCTCCCGTCAGATGTTGGACGACGGGCTATTGTACTGGCAGCGGGCCTGGCTGAAAATGACCTGCTGCAGTCTGTTATGGTGCAGCAGGCTGGCAAACAATCTGTACAGGTGATTTTTATGGCGACCAATCGCCGGCATGATTTCAGAACATCAAGCGATGCCCAGGTCATCATGATGCATCCCGGTTTTGGCCAGATCATGGTCAAGGCGCGGGATTTGTCGGATGGCGGCATTTCCGTTTTTATGAAACATCACGTCTGCCCGCCGGTTGGCACCATTGTGCAGGTGATTATCAAGCGCCACACCGGCACATTGAATGCGGAACCGGTGGCAATGGAAGTTCGCCACGTACAGGCAGATGGCATTGTCGGCTTGTCGTTTGTCTGAATCCTTGCTGGCAGTACTGGACGACGGCAGCAATGAATCTGCCGCGCTGGCGGCTGCATTGCAGTTACCATTGTTGCCTGCCGGGCAGTCGGCCGATTACTTTCTGCAGCGGGACAATGGGCAGCTGCAATTGCAGCCGGCAGACAGCCGGCGTGGCGGTGCATTGCGGGTCGATTTTTCCGACCCCCGCCGATTGTACCGGCTGAAGCAATCCGGTATTCGCCAGGACCTGCCGCGTGCAGTTGGCTGCAAACCCGGTTATCGTCCCGACGTGCTGGATGCTACCGCCGGACTGGCCGTGGATGCCTTTGTGCTGGCCGGGCTGGGTTGCCAGGTCAGCTTGCTGGAGCAGCACCCGGTGGTGTATGCATTGCTGGCAGATGGCTTGCGTGTGGCAAAACAACAGGCCGATGAGGCGCTGCGGCCGGTGCTGGATCGCATGACACTGATGCCAAGGCAAAACGCGCTGGACTATTTGTGCCAGGAAACCCGCCATGAGACGGTTTATCTGGACCCGATGTTTGCCGCGCGTACGTCCTCGGCCAAGGTAAAAAAAGCCATGCAGTACCTGCACGATATTGCCGGCTACCAGCCGGCGCAGGAGGCCGAACTGTTGCATTGCGCCCGGCAGCGGGCAACAAAACGGGTGGTGGTCAAAAGGGCCTTGCTTGCCGAATGCCTGGCAGGGCAGGCAGCTGATTTTCAGGTGAAAGGCAAGACGATCCGTTATGATGTGTACCTGGTGTAACAACAAGGCCCCATAAAAAAAGCCCTGCAGAGCAGGGCTTTTTTATTTTATTGGCAGAACGGATCAGAAATTGTACTTGAAGTGTACGGTCATGTTGTCCCGATCCTGGGTCAGCATCTGGAAGATGTCGTCACTGTCACCAAACAGGCGGGTCATGCCCCAGCCGATCTCAAAGCCGGCCACGTTCTTGAAGGTCAGGCCGGTGGCAAAAATCACCTGGCCGTCACGATAGCCGCTGTTGAACATGGCGCCATCAATACCCCAGTTCATGTAGACCGGGATCATGATGTCCCAGCCGGTAAATACGTTATAGTATTCCAGTGACCAGAACACACTGGCACCAATACCTTCCGGGGTGTTTTGCACGGCCAGGCGTTTCTTGTTGGTGGAATCATCCGGGTCGTGCGGCAACATGCCGGGTGCTTTCCAGATCAGCACTTCAGCCAGGAAGCTGGAAAAATCCCACAACTTGATACCGAACAGCTCGACCGGTTCAAACACCTGCAGCATGTTGATATGCCAGTTTACCAGGCTGGTGCGAACCGGCGTTCGTGGCACGTCACCGCCCAGCAGCGGCGTGTTGTCACGGTAGGTGATTTCAGTGGCCACGTTGGCAGTGCCAAAAATGGTACTGTAGGTGGCACCCAGTGTACGTACATCCTCGGCATACTGCAGGCGGTAGTTCAGCGAGCGTACCGAAGTGTTGCTGCTGAAGCCGAGTGGTTTCAGGAAGGTGTCAATCGCACCCAGTGTCAGAGAGGTCAGCACCAGACTGCACAAAGGATCACTGCCGCAGGTCTTGCTGAATTCCGGTGTGTTGTCACGGAAAATCAGTTCGGCATTTTTGTTCAGGTCGGCTGCCACTGAACCGATAGTGCCGGAGTTTTCCGGCAATGCGCTGACAAAAATCAGCAGGGCGTTGATTTGTGGCAGGCTCAGCTGGCTGCCAAGATCGTTGACGCCGGCAAAACCACCCTTGTCAGCAAAGCTGAGACCATCGGCATCACGGCAGGTGGGCAATGAGCCGGGGCGGCCAAAATAACAATCGGCATCAACGGCGCGCACCAGCAGGTCGATGATGGGGCTGAAAGCCTCGATGGCGTCAATCGGCAACACAAAGTTGGGTATTTTTTCATGGTAGTTGATGAAATACAGACCCAGTTCATCGCCGTTTTCGAGGAAGAAGTTCAGTGCAATACCGTACTGGCCCTGGTCGCTGGCACGGTCAATCTGCACTTTTTTGGAAATCAGCGCCTTGCAACGTTTGTGTTCGGTCGGGCTGGAATTCTGGTCACAGGCGGTGGGCAGGAACAGCAACAGGTTTTCCAGGTTGGTGCGGTAGATCGGGTCCTGGTTCCACTGTTCCAGACAGCCGTTCAGGCTGGTATCAGCCAGACATTCTTCCATGCCGCTGACATTGTGTGTGGCATACAAATCCTTGTTGTACACCAGGTTCTTGCCAAGAATGCGCTCTTCATGACCGGATACAAACATAAACGTGTTGCCGCCCGGGCCCAGTGAGTCAAACTCACTGCCGTATGAGCCTGACGGGTCAATAAAAGCCGGGTGCCATTCGGTCTGGTAGTAGGCCTGCAGGTCGATAAAATCGTTGATTGGCGTCTGGATAAAAATGGCGTTGGTGGGCAGGAACAATTCCTTGATGTCAAAGCCCGGCTGGTTGCGGATGTGGGCATCGACGTGGTTAATCGATGTGGACAGACCACCACCGGACAGCAAGGCTTCACCCCAGCTGATGACCTGGCGGCCGACCCGTAGGGTAATGGCATGATCATTCGGCAGGGTAATGGTGCCATACCAGAACAAATCCAGCAGGCGCTTGCCGGATTCGGCATAGTTGGCGGCTGCCGGGTTGTGATGGCCGAAGGTGGTGGTGTGGCCGCCATTGTCACCAAAAACCGGGTTGGCGTTGTTTTCCCGCCAGGCTGCCTCGGTCATGTCGGTGCCGCGCCCGTAAACAAAATCGTGCCAGTACTTGCCACGCACAAACACACCCCAGTCACCAAAGTTGAAGTCAGCTTCGGTCAGGAAGCTGATCCGGGTGGAGGTGATGCCCTTGTCAAAGTTATTGTTGCCGTCGTTGCTGTTCAATACAAAGGCGTTGTCAATGATGCCGGGCAGGTTGTCCAGCTCGCCGCTGGCGCCGCTGCGGCCGCGCGAAATGTGACGCTTGCGGTCCTGTATACGGTACTGGATGCCGGCGCTGAAGACGCTGTCCCACTCCAGGTTGAAATGTTCAAACTCGAACGAGCCGGCATTGGCCTGCACGCAGAATGTCGATAACAAAGCGATGGAGCTGATTTTTTTAAAGTTCGGCACGGCCTTGGCTTCCAACAACGATCTTATTGTTATGTATACCGTCAATCGCGGCATATCCAGTCATGATGCTAAAACGGGCATCGAAAATCAATACTTATCCTTCAGGGAATCTGCTGATTGCCAGACGAATTGTTGGGCAGTGTATACATAAAGTACATTCAAGTATATCGCTGTGTTATTGCCCGGCCTTGTTTTGGCTCTGCAGGGTCTGGATGAATGCCTCGGCAGCTGTAGACAAAACCCGGGAGTGGTGGTGCAGCAAGCCCAGCCTGCGGGCCGGGATTTTTGTTTGCTGGTCAAGGATCAGGCCTTGCAGCTGGTTATTCAGCATGGTGCGCGGCAGTACGGCCCAGCCGAGACCAATGCTGACCATCATGCGAATGGTTTCCAGGTTGTTGGTTTCAATAAAGTGTTCCAGCGACAGTTGCTGGTCGCGAAACAGCTGATGCACGAGTTGGCCGGTGTGGGTGTTGTTGCCCGGCAATATGGCAGCGTGGGGGCAGAGATCGGCGAGGGACAGACGCTGGCGGGCATTGAGTTGCGCCAGCGGGTGGTCGCCACTGACAACAAAGTGCAGCGGGTCGTCCCAGATGGTCTGCTGGTAAATATGTGTT
This sequence comes from Pseudomonadales bacterium, assembly GCA_036568205.1. GTDB lineage: Bacteria > Pseudomonadota > Gammaproteobacteria > Pseudomonadales > DT-91 > DATCSZ01. The sequence goes on along the minus strand of DATCSZ010000406.1, from coordinate 7,362 downwards.
GGTGGGGTGTCAGGCAGCGTTGCGATGGCCAGTTCCAGTGCGCCTGACTGAATCAGTGATGGCGCTTCTTCCGAGTCGATAAAACGTATTTTCAGCTGCACATCAGGAAAGATAGTGGCAAACATTTTCAGGAAGGCCGGCATGCGGTGCAGGCCGATGTGGTGGCTGACGCCAAGTTTCAGGTTGCCGGCAATTTTCTGGCGGGTGTTGCGAATGGCTGTCTGGCAGTCATTCATCGCTTCGATCAGGCGATGGGCGTGCTGCAGGAAGAGGGTGCCGCTGTGGGTAAGCTGGACGGTCTTGTGTTGCCGCATCAGTAATTGTGCGCCCAGCAGTGTCTCCAGGTTGTGGATGCGTTTGGAGATGGCGGGCTGGGTGATGTGTTGTTGTTCGGCTGCTCTGGAGAATGAACGGTTCTCGGCGACCAGGATAAAGCTTTCCAGTGAGGCGCGATCCATAACTATTCCTGAAAGTAATCATTGCCATGAAAATAATGAATTTGTTTTATTTGTTCGGGCATTTTACACTGGTCGGCATCCAAGTACAGTGCATGCAATAAAAAAGGGTGCGGTAATGGCAGGCAAAACCTTGTATGACAAATTGTGGCAAAGCCATATCGTCAAAATGCGCGATGATGGCACAGCCCTGATTTATATTGATCGGCAGCTGATTCATGAGGTGACGTCACCACAGGCGTTTGAGGGCTTGCGGCTGGCGGCCCGCAAACCGTGGCGGCGTGATGCCAATCTGGCGACGCCAGACCATAACGTGCCAACCACATCGCGGGAGCGCAAGGCGGGTATCGACGGCATCAGTGATCCGGTGTCGCGTATCCAGGTCAAGACGCTGGATGACAATTGCCGTGATTTTGGCCTGCAGGAGTTTGCCATTGATGATGAGCGTCAGGGCATTGTGCATGTGGTCGGCCCCGAACAGGGCGCAACCCTGCCGGGTATGACGGTCGTCTGTGGTGATTCACATACGTCGACGCACGGTGCGCTGGGCGCATTGGCGCATGGCATTGGCACGTCGGAGGTGGAGCATGTGCTGGCGACCCAGTGCCTGATCCAGCGCAAGATGAAAAACATGCTGGTGCGTGTTGATGGCCGGTTGCAGCCGGGGGTGACCGCCAAGGATGTGGTGCTGGCCATTATCGGCAAGATCGGTACCGCCGGTGGCACCGGTTACGCGATTGAATTTGGTGGCGAGGTGATTCGTTCCCTGTCGATGGAAGGGCGCATGACCATCTGCAATATGGCTATTGAGGCCGGTGCCCGTGCCGGCATGGTGGCCGTTGATGATGTCACGATTGACTATGTACGTGGGCGGCCATTTGCACCTGCCGGCGACAACTGGGAAAAAGCCGTCACTGCCTGGCGCCAGCTGGTGTCGGATGATGATGCCGTGTTTGACAAGGTGGTGGTGTTGCAGGGCGAGGCGATTGAGCCGCAGGTGACCTGGGGAACCTCACCGGAAATGGTGTTGCCGGTGTCGGCCTGTGTGCCGGACCCTGCTGCCGAGACCGATCCGGTGCGGGCGGCCGACATGCGTCGTGCGCTTGATTACATGGGGCTCAGGCCGGGTCAGGCGATTCGTGATATTTATCTGGACCGGGTGTTTATCGGTTCCTGTACCAATAGCCGGATTGAGGATCTGCGTGCTGCTGCCGCGGTGGTCAAGGGCAAAAAAGTGGCCGCCTCAATCAAGCAGGCAATGGTAGTGCCCGGTTCGGGCCTGGTGCGCCGGCAGGCGGAGCAGGAAGGGCTGGACCGGATTTTTGTCGAGGCCGGCCTGGAGTGGCGTGAGCCGGGTTGTTCGATGTGCCTGGCAATGAATGCCGACAAGCTGGGCGCGGGCGAGCACTGTGCGTCCACTTCCAACCGCAATTTTGAAGGGCGGCAGGGCTTTGGCGGGCGTACCCACCTGGTCAGCCCGGCAATGGCGGCGGCGGCGGCGATTGCCGGTCATTTTGTTGATGTCAGAGCGATACAGGAGTAAGTCATGCAAGCCTTTACTGTACTGGATGCACTGGTGGCGCCGATGGATCGGGCGAATGTCGATACCGACATGATTATTCCCAAGCAGTTTCTCAAATCGATCAAGCGCAGCGGCTTTGGCCCCAACCTGTTTGATGAGCTGCGTTACCTGGATGAAGGGCAACCGGATCAGTCTGTGCAAGGCCGGCCGCTGAATCCGGATTTTGTCCTGAACCAGGCACGTTACCAGGGCGCAGAACTGCTGTTGGCGCGCAGCAATTTTGGCTGCGGCTCCAGCCGTGAACATGCACCGTGGGCGCTGCTGGATTATGGCTTTCGCTGCATTATTGCGCCGAGCTTTGCCGATATTTTTTTCAATAACTGTTTCAAGAACGGCATTCTGCCGATTGTGCTGGATGAAGCCCGGGTAGAGCAGCTGTTCAGTGAGTGTTATGCAAATCCGGGTTATCGCATTGTGGTGGACTTGCCCGGTCAGCGCCTGCGCAGCAGTGCCGGCAGCGAGTTTACCTTTGATGTGGACAGCTTTCGCAAGCATTGCCTGCTGAACGGCCTTGATGATATTGGCCTGACCCTGGAAGACAGCGAAGCGATCAGGGCATTTGAACAACAATGGCGCAAGCAGTCCCCGTGGCTGTTTGCCAACCAATAAACAGTACGGAGTTTTTTATGTTCAGACAGATTTTGACCCTGCCCGGCGATGGCATTGGCCCGGAGATCATGCAGGAAGCCATGAAAGTGATGGAGGCGGTCAACCGTCGTTTCTCGCTGGGACTGGTTTTTGACCAGGCGCTGGTCGGTGGGGCGGCAATTGATGCCACCGGTGTGCCGCTGCCGGCAGAGACGCTGGCCAAGGCAAAGGCTGCCGATGCGATTTTGCTGGCCGCCGTGGGTGGCCCGAAGTGGGACAAGCTGGAGATGGCGTTGCGGCCCGAAAAAGGCCTGCTGGGCATTCGTTCCGAGCTGTCGCTGTTTGCCAACCTGCGCCCGGCCATCCTGTATCCGCAGTTGGCCGACAGCTCTACGCTGAAGCGGGACGTGGTTGCCGGGCTGGATATCATGATTGTCCGTGAGCTGACCGGCGGCATTTATTTTGGCCAGCCGCGTGGCATTCATGTGAATGCAGCAGGTGAGCGTGAGGGCTTTAATACCTACCGCTACAGTGAGCCGGAAATTCGCCGTATTGCCCATGTAGCTTTTGACATGGCGATGAAACGCAACAAAAAACTGTGCTCGGTAGACAAGGCCAATGTGCTGGAAGTCACCGTGTTGTGGCGTGAGGTCATGGAACAGGTTGGCAAGGAATACCCGGAGGTGGAATTGTCACACATGTATGTCGACAATGCGGCAATGCAGCTGGTGCGTGCACCCAAGCAGTTTGATGTAATGGTGACCGGCAATATGTTTGGCGACATCCTGTCCGATGCAGCGGCGATGTTGACCGGCTCTATCGGCATGCTGCCGTCGGCATCGCTGGACAGCAACAAGCGTGGCATGTATGAGCCCTGCCACGGTTCGGCGCCGGATATTGCCGGCCAGGGCAAGGCCAACCCGCTGGCGATTATCCTGTCAGTGGCAATGATGTTGCGTTATTCGTTCGCAGAGGCTGAAGCGGCGATGGCGATTGAGTATGCCGTCAGCCAGGTGCTGGACCAGGGGTTGCGTACCGGTGACATCATGGCTGACGGTTGCCAGCTGGTAAATACGTCGCAAATGGGTGATGCCGTGGTCGCTGCGCTGCAGTGATGTCGGTAGATGTATTGGCCGGGGTGCAGGCTGCCGGCCGCCAAACACAGACAGGAGGCAGAAAATGTTGACAGTAGGTTTTGTTGGATGGCGCGGCATGGTCGGCTCGGTATTGATGGAGCGCATGCGTGCAGAAAGTGATTTTGCCGGTATTGAGCCGGTGTTTTTTACCACGTCCAATGTTGGTGGTAACGGTCCCGATGTGGGGCGGGGTGTGCAGCCGCTGAAGGATGCCGGTGATCTGCAGGCGCTGGCACAAATGGATGTTATTGTTTCCTGCCAGGGCGGGGATTATACCCAGGCTGTATTCCAGCCGCTGCGTGACAGCGGCTGGCAGGGTTACTGGATTGATGCTGCCTCAACGCTGCGTATGGCGGATGATGCCGTCATTGTTCTGGATCCGGTTAACCGTCATGTGATTGAACGGGCACTTGACCAGGGTGTGAAAAACTATGTTGGCGGCAATTGTACTGTCAGCCTGATGCTGATGGCGATTGGCGGCCTGTTCAAGGCGGATCTGGTGGAATGGGTGTCATCGATGACCTACCAGGCGGCCAGTGGTGCCGGCGCGCAGAACATGCGTGAGCTGATCGGCCAGATGGGCGCTATTCATGCCGGTGTCAGGCCGCTGCTGGATGATCCGGCATCTGCGATTCTTGACATCGACCGGCAGGTGGCGGCGACGATGCGTGGGGCAGATTTTCCGACCGGGCAGTTCGGGGCGCCACTGGCAGGCAGTCTGCTGCCGTATATTGACAAGCAGCTGGATAACGGCCAGAGCAAGGAGGAGTGGAAAGGCCAGGTGGAAACCAACAAGATTCTTGGTCGCAGTGTGCCGACACCGATTGATGGCAGCTGTGTGCGTATTGGTGCGATGCGTTGTCACAGCCAGGCGCTGACCATCAAACTGAAAAAGGATGTGCCAGTGGCTGAGCTTGAGCAGCTGATCGCTGCCGCCAATGACTGGGTCAAGGTGGTGCCGAACAGCCGCGAGGCCAGCCTGCGTGACCTGACACCGACGGCCGTGACCGGCACCTTGTCGATACCGGTAGGGCGTCTGCGCAAGATGAATATGGGTGGCGAGTACCTCAATGCGTTTACTGTCGGTGACCAGTTGTTGTGGGGTGCCGCCGAGCCATTGCGTTGCATGCTGGCCTTGCTGGTGCAGCGAGGCGGTCGCTGATGAAAAGCGGCAGGATTGCACTGCTGGCCAGCGAAGGGTTGTTGCTGGACGGCGTTCTTGGTGTCTGGCACGACCTGCCATGGCTGAAGGGTTATGAGCCGGTGTTGCTGTCGGCGGTTGGGGCGGACGGTGATACCGCCATGTTCGGTAACCGGCCGTTGATGTTTCGCCGGGCTGATGAGCTGGAGCCGGCGTCGGTTGATCTGTTGCTGGTGCTGGAGTCACCGCTGGTGGCTGAATCCTGCCGTGACTGGCTGCTGTCCTTGCCGTGCCCGGTGCTGGGTGACTGGCATAGCCTGGCAGGGCTTGATCCGCGGCATGTCAGTGCCGCGGCATCGGCTGGTGTGTTCGCGGTGCCACAGGCGCCGGCCACTGCGGTCACGGCATTGTTTGCTGACGCTGACTGTGAAAGCCTGACAGCTGTTGCCTTGTTGCCAGTCTCTGTCTTTGGCCAGGCCGGGGTTGAGGAGCTGGCAGCGCAGACTGCCCGCCTGCTGAATGCCCAGGCCGTCGAGTCGCGGGTGTTTGGCCAGCAGATAGCGTTCAATTGTTTTCCTGCTGCTGGTATACAGGCTGTTATCCGTGATGACCTGAAACGTTGCTATGCAGATGCCGACGTACAGGTATCAGCGATTCAGCTGCCCGTTTTTCACGGCGTGGCTTTGCAGTTGTCGGTGGTGTGTGCGGAGCCGGTTGATGCTGAGGCAATGGTGACTGCATGGCAGGCACGGGGTGTGCAGGTTTCTGCCGATGCCGGCGAGCTGTCAGTGATGGCGGCAGCCCGTGAGCAGGGTTGCATTATTGCCGGCCCGCCACAGGCGTCAACGGAAGATGCCTATCGGCTGGATGTCTGGCTGGCCTTTGATGATATTCAGCTGTATTTGCGAAAAAGCCTGTTAGCTGCTGCAGAAATCTTGCTAAAACATGATTTGTAATGAATACTTAGCCCAATTTTTGAAAAAGACCCTTAAGTTTGCTGGCTAGTGTATTGCAGCGGCAGTGAAATACTGTTAAATATCTGATACTGCCTAAGGGTTTAACAATAATAAAAGACGAGTTTTTGTGACAGCAGCTTTGTGTCATGGTTGCCGCCAGTCCGGGAAGACAGCCGCTGGAGTAACTGTTCAAGCAAAAACGGGTGAAAACAGGTTTGTTTTAAGGTAACGCCTATGTATCGTAAGTTAGCGAGCGTAATTCTGGTAGCCGGCGCCATCAGCGCAAAATATGCAGGCGCTGTCAGCCTTGGTGAGATCACCATGTTGTCGGCCCTGAATGAGCCCCTGCAAGCGGAAATCCGTCTCAGCAATACCGGCGACCTGGACAACAGCCAGATCCTGATCAATTTTGCTGAGCCAGAGGACTTTGTTGAGGCAGGGCTGGAGCGCACTTTTTTTCATTCAGACATCCAGTTTACGCTGAAGCTTGATGGCAAGGGCAATGGGGTGGTGGTTCTGGCCAGTCGCAAGCGCTTGAATGAGCCTTTCCTTGATTTGTTGATTGAGGCCAAATGGCCGACCGGCAGGATGTTGCGTTCCTATACCGCGCTGGTGGATTTGCCAGTCTATGATGAGCCGGATAACAGCCCGGTGACTACCGGCCAGAAGCCCGCTGCTGCAACAGGTGGCCGTGCTGCACCGGTTGCAGAAACAGCTGCTGTGGTATCGGTTGCTGCCGCTCCGGCAGCAGCAGCGCCAGCTGCAGTGCAGGAAGAGGCAGCCAGTGCTGCACCGGCTGCACAAAAAAAAATGGCACCCCGCAAGGCTTTGCAGGAAGGCGAGTACTGGACCCAGCGTGATGACACGCTGTGGCGCATTGCCAGCCGGCATGTTCAGGGACAGGACGTTTCTGTTGAGCAGACCATGCTGGCCATCCAGCAGGCCAATCCACAAGCTTTCATGAATAACAATATCAACCGGCTGAAAGCCGGTGTGGTGTTGCGCCTGCCTTCACTGCAGGCAATCCAGGATGTTTCTGCCCGTGCTGCACAGCAGCGTGTTTCCGAGCAGAACCGGCAGTGGCGTGATGCCCAGCTGGATACCCGCACATCACCGCAGACCCAGTCTGGCCTGCCGGGTGAGGCTGCAGATGGCCATTTGCGCCTGACATCGGCTGGTGCCGCGCAGGTTGCAGGTGCGGGTGATGACAAGGCTGCCGCTGAACTGCAGCAGCAACTGATCAACGCCCGTGAGCAACTGGATGTGGCGACACGCGAAAAGCAGGAGCTCAACACCCGGGTCGATTCCCTGGGTTCACAGGTTGAACAGCTGAAGCGACTGGTGGAACTGAAAGACGCCGAGTTGGCCAGCCTGCAGAATGAGCTGGGCCAGAAAGCCAAAAAGCCGGCAGATACCGGCGCAGTGGCAAAGCCGGAAAAAACCACCGAAGCAACGCCGGCTGTTAGTGAAAAACCGGCTGCGCCGGCAGCAAAACCGGCAAGCG
>DATCSZ010000405.1:0-3477 GCA_036568205.1 Pseudomonadales bacterium | reverse complement strand
AATCGCCACAGCCGGTGCATCCGTGCTGAAATCGGCAAACGGGAACTCATCGACCGATACCAAACGGTCCGCCACAACAGACAGGCGTTCGGCCATGCAGTCTTCGCTGATAACCAGCGTCGCCTCGCAGTCATCCAGCATATAGGCCAGCCGTTCGGCAGGGTAACTGACATCCATCGGCACATAACAGCCGCCGGCCTTGATCACCGCCAGGATGGCTACCAGCAGTTCAACCCGCCGGCCGAGGCACACACCGACACGGTCACCGCGCTGCACGCCACGCTGGATCAGCGCATGCGCCAGTGCGTTGCTGCGCGCTTCCAGCTCGCTATAACACAATGACTCTGACCCGCACTGCACGGCAATCGCGGCCGGTGTGCGCAGCGCCTGGGCGGTGATGGCCTGGTGCACCAGCGGCGCGGCCAGGGCAGGCAGACTGTTGGGCAGGGTTTCGTCGGCCAGGCACAGATTCAGTGCAGCCAGGCCGGGCACATCGCCTGCCAGCAGTTGTTCGCTGATCGATAACAGGCGCTCAAGAAAACGATTGTCGTCAAACAGCGCGCTGTTATAGGCCAGCCAGAACGACAGCTGTTCCTCGTCTGCCTGGATGCGCATGTCCACCACGCCTTCAGCGTTAGGTGTGTAGCGTATGGCGTTGATGCGTTCACCAAAAATATGCGTGTGGTGCGGCATCATCAGGAAGTTGTAGGAGAAATTCAGCCGCGATGGCGGCGTCAGCCGGCGCATTTGCAGCGGTGATACCTGCAAAAAGTTTTTGCTGTTTTTCTGCTGCTCACGCAGGGTCTGGAATGCCTCGGTGGTGCTGCCGGCCAGGCCGGCCACATCAATCACGCTGGGGTAGGTGTGATAAAAACAGCCCAGGCTGTCGCGGTTTTCCTTGCTGCGGCCGGCGTGGAACTCGATGATGTTAATCGCGCTTTCCGCCTGGCTGTACTGGTAGATCAGCCAGGCATACAGGGTCTTGAAATACAGTGCCGGGGTGATTTTCTGCGCCCGGCAGTATTTTTTCACCGCATCCAGGTGGCCGTCCGGCACGTTCAACGACAGCAGCCGGTTTTCATGGCCGCGGCCACCGGGCGCGTCCAGGCTGTCGGCCTTGGCCAGCTGTTCACGCCAGTAATCCAGGCTTGCCTTGTTGTCAAAGTCGTGGCGATTTTGCGCAATATAGTCGGCAAAATTATCCGGCAGCGCAATGCGGTGCTGCGGATCAGCCAGCAGTTTCTCATACTCGGCAATATGGATAACCCCCTGCATCGACACCGCATAGCCGTCGAGAATCATGTGGTGGGCAGACATGGTCATCCAGTAACGGTCGTCGGCCATCTTGATCAGCCGGTAGGCGGTGCGCACACTGCGGCGTACATCAAACGGCCGCCAGATCAGCGCATCCAGCCGCTGTTTTATGGTGTCGGCATCCAGCGCTTCGGCGCTCCAGTCCAGCAGTTCAAAATCCACCTCGGCGTGCTCGCTGATGGCGAGATAAGCCATTTCCTGCCACGGTGAATCGCAGCTGATGACATCGGCACGCAGTATCTCGCAGCTGGCTGTCATGCCCTGCAGCACCTGGCGCCAGACATCCACATTAATGGCTAACGGAAGCTCCATGGCAAAGCCAAGCGAGTTCTCGGTGGTGTGCGGCTTGGCCAGGCTGGCCAGGTAGATATCGCGCTGCATCAGCGTCAGCGGCAGTACTTTCTGGCAGCCCGCTGGCACGGCGGGCTGTTCCAGCTGGATTTGCTGCAGGCGGGTGTCGGTGTTGTCAGCAAATGCCTGCAGGATGCGGATATAGGCATCGGCCAGCCGGGCAACGGTGGCGCGCTCGAAAATATCGCTGTTGTAATCAATGCTGAAGCCAAGCGTATCGCCATCGTCGAGCAGGTTGAACTGCAGGTCGAACTTGGCCACCACGCCGTCGTTGTGCAGCAGTTCCAGCTGCAAGTCGCCGGGCAGCTGTGAAATTTGCTGCTGCAGGCTGTCGTCGCCACCGGCCATCATGTTCAGCGCGCACTGCACCACCGGGGTATAGGCCAGGTTACGTTCTATACCCAGTTCGTTCAGCAGCATTTCAATCGGCACATGCTCGTGGGCAAATGCGGCCAGCACGCGGCTGCGCACCTGTTGCAGCAGTTCGGCCAGTGACAGGTTGGCGGACAGGTCGCCGCGAATTACCAGCGCATTGATAAAAAAGCCGATCAGGTTTTCCACGCCGGCCATGCTGCGCCCGGCCAGCGGAATGCCGATGCAGATATCCTGCTGTTTGCTGAGCTTGTGCAGCAGCAGCTGGTAGGCCGCCAGCATCAGCATAAACAGCGTGCTGCCGTTAGCCAGTGCAGAGCTGCGTAATGATTCGACCAGCGCTGGCGGCAGATCGACATCCAGCTGGGCACCGATAAAACGCTGTACCGGCGGGCGCGGATGATCCAGCGGCAGTGATAACAGCCGCGGTACGCCGTGCAGGGTCTGGCGCCAGAAGGCCAGTTGTTTTTCCAGTGCCTCGCCCTGCAGCCAGCTGCGCTGCCAGTGTGCAACATCGGCATACTGCACTGGCAGCGGCGGCAGCGTGACCGGCAGCTGGTGAGCATGGCGCAGATACAGGGCAGCCAGCTCGCGAATCAGGATCTGTACCGACAGGCCATCACCAATGCTGTGGTGCAGGTTCAGCAGCAGCACATGCTGCTGTTCGCCGCAGTGCAGCAGCGTGGCCTTTAACAGGCTGTCGCTGGCAAGATCAAATGGCTGGCTGGCATGCTGTTGTATTTGCTGCTGCAATTCGTCAGCACCGGCAACGCTTGCCTGTTGCAGATTGAAGTGTGCCGGCGGGTGAATCTGCAGCTGCGGTTCGCCGTCGACGGCAACAATATTGCAGCGCAGGATTTCCTGCCGCTCAATCAGGCTGTCAAAGGCCTGCTGCAGTGCGGCTTTATCCAGCGTGCCGCTGATCTTCAGCGCAGCCGGCATGTTATAGGCGGCGCTCTGGCTGTCCATCTGGGCCAGGAACCACAGCCGCTGCTGGTTGTAGGAAACCGGCATCAGCGGCTGGCGCTCGACAGGCTGCAGTGGTGGCAGCGCCGTGCTGTTATCGCTGTGTTCAATCACCTCGGCCAGCATGGCAATGGTGGGTGATTCAAACAGCACCTGCACCGGCAGTTCGACGCCGGTCTGTTCGGCAATGGCGGCCAGCACCCGGATGGCGAGCAGCGAGTGGCCGCCGAGTTCAAAGAAATTGTCGTTAATGCCGATACGGCCGGCCGGCAGCAGTTGTTGCCAGATCTCCACCAGCTGCTGCTGCAGCGGTGTCTGCGGCGCGACATAGTCCTGCTGTGCTTGCCCACGATCCGGTTTTGGCAGGGCCTTGCGGTCGATCTTGCCGTTGGCACTCAAAGGCCAGGCATCCAGCCGGATAATATGCACCGGCACCATATAGTCCGGCAGCTCACGGGCCAGCTGCCGGCGCAC
>DATCSZ010000404.1:0-8649 GCA_036568205.1 Pseudomonadales bacterium | reverse complement strand
CGATGCTGCCCAGTACCTGACCTCGGCGATGCGTGAACTGCACGGCCACCAGGCGGTGAAGCTGGTGATCTGGCTGCCACCCGGCGAAATCGCTGCCGGCCACGGCATTGCCGATTCGATCCACCATTATTTCCATTACCTCGACATCAGCTGCCGGCAAAAACTGCGTGACACACTGCAGCGAGGTCGCAGCAGCCTGGTCATTGGCCTGTTATTCCTGTTTTTGTGCATGCTGTTGTCACAATGGGTTTTCACCGGCGAACACCTGCTTGACCGGGTGCTGGGCGAGGGATTCCTGATTATCGGCTGGGTGGCGATGTGGCGGCCGCTGGACCTGCTGCTGTATGCCTGGTGGCCGCAGCTGGCCGAGCTGCGCCTGTACCGTCGCATGCAGGAATTGCCGGTGGAGATTCGCGCTTACCCGCCGCATCAGACAGGATCAACCGCATGACTGACAAACCGTTTCGCACCGGCAAACGCTATCGCCCCGGCCGGCTCAAGGATAACTACGATGCCATTGTCATCGGCTCCGGCATTGGCGGCCTGACCACCGCCGCCTGCCTGGCCAGGGACGGCCGCAGGGTACTGGTGCTGGAACAGCACTACACTGCCGGCGGCATGACCCATACCTATGAACGCCATGGTTATGAGTGGGATGTCGGCCTGCATTATGTCGGCGACATGAACGATGCCTCGACTTCGGCGCGCCGGCTGTTTGATTACATCAGCGATGGCTCGCTTGAGTGGGCGCCAATGGATGCGCATTTTGACCGCATTTTTCTCGGCCAGCAGCAATACGACCTGGTCGCCGGCAGCGAGGCCTACAAGGCCGAGTTGCTGCGCCGTTTCCCGGCCGAACAGGCGGCGCTGGACAGCTACTTTGCGGCGATGCAGAAAGTACGCCAGGGCATTTCGCTGCTGGCGGTGGAAAAAGCCCTGCCAGGCTGGGCCGGCTGGCTGGTACGGCTTATCCGCCATGCCAGCCAGGGCCGTTATTTTCGCCAGACCACCCGCCAGGTGCTGGAATCGATGACCGACAACCAGACCCTGATTGCCGTGTTGTGCGGCCAGTGGGGGGATTGCGGCATGCCGCCAGCCGAATCGTCGTTTGTTATCCACAGCATGATTGCCCGCCATTACATGCAGGGTGCCAGCTACCCGGTTGGCGGCAGCGCACGGCTGGCGGACAGCATTATCCCGGTGATCGAGGCGGCCGGCGGCGATGTATTCACCTATGCCGATGTGGCAGAGATCCTGGTGGAGCAGCAACGCGCAGCCGGTGTGCGCATGGTTGATGGCACCACCATCCGTGCGCCATTGGTGATCAGCAATGCCGGCGCCTTTAATACCTTCACCCGGCTGTTGCCGGCTGCCCAGCACTGCCCGGCCGACAGCCGCCGGCTGGCACAGGTGCAACGTTCACCGGCCTGCCTGTGCCTGTATATCGGCCTGCAGGACAGCGCCGAAAACCTGGGCCTGCCGAAAAGCAACCTGTGGATTTATCCGGGCGAACACTATGAACAGCAGATCGCCCGTTTTGAGGCCGACCCGTCTGCCGAGATTCCGCTGGTGTATATCTCGTTTCCCTCCGCCAAGGACCCGGATTTTGCCCGCCGCCACCCGGGCCGCGCCACCATCGAGATTATTGCCCCCGGCCCGTTTGACTGGTTTGCCGACTGGCAGGACAGCCAGTGGGGCCAGCGCGGCGACGATTACCTGGCGCTGAAGGCACACTGGTCCGGGCGGCTGCTGGCGGTGCTGTACCAGCATCTGCCACAGTTGCAAGGCAAGGTGGATTATCACGAGCTGTCGACGGCGCTGTCCAATGCCCATTTCTGCCGTTATGCGCAGGGCGAGATCTACGGCCTGCAGCATGACCCGGCCCGTTTTGAGCAACACTGGCTGAAACCGGCCACCCGCATTCCCGGCCTGTACCTGACCGGCCAGGATGTGATGAGCTGCGGCATTGTCGGTGCGGCGGTGGGCGGCGTGCTGTGTGCGGCGGCAATCGATGGCTTCAAGGGCATGAAGCTGGTCAAGCGCCTGCTGGCCTGATCACCACGGTCAACGGCTGCGGCACCAGCTCGATACAGGCCGGCAGCCAGCCGGCCAGCTCACCATCACACTGCAACTGCAGCGGCGCATCTGCTGCCAGCGACAGCGATTCACACTGCCAGGCCGACACCGCCCTGTGCCGGTGGATGCGGCCATTGAACAGCTGGCCAAGACTGAGCAGGCGTTGCAGGAACGGCAGGTCGCGAATCAGCAATACATCCAGCAAGCCGTCATCGGGCCGCGCCGCCGGCGCCAGCTGCATGCCGGCACCGCCATAACGGCCGATACAGGCCATGGTCATCAAGGCCGGCACCTGCAGCTGTTGCCCCCCACCGGCCACGCTCATGGTAGCCGCAGCAAAACGGCGCAGGCATTTCAGCAGGGTCGACAGGTAACGCCAGCGCTGGCCGCCGGCCGCGCCCATTTCTGCCAGCAAAAAACTGTCGAAACCGGCACCGGCAAAATTGATAAAAAAATGTGCCGGCTGGTCACCGGCAAATGTGACCCGGCCGATATCCTGACGAGCCAGCTGCGGCTGGCGCAACATCGCCACAAAGCCTGGCACATCCTGCGGCAAGCGGTATTGCGCTGCCCAGTCGTTGCCGGTGCCACACGGAAAAACCGTCAGCCAGCACTGGCTGGCCAGTTGCGGCTGCCGGTACAGGCCGTTGACGACTTCGTTCAGCGTGCCATCACCGCCGATCACCACAAAACGACGGCAGCCTTCGGCCAGCGCCTCGCTGGCCAGCCGGGTGGCATGGTGTGGAGAATGGGTATAACGCAGGACAAACGCAATGCCGGCATCGGCCAGTGCATGTTGCAACGCCGCCAGGTGATGCCGGCTGCGACCACCGCCAGCCTGCGGGTTGGCAATCAGCAGCCAGTGCCCGCCGCTGTTCACTGCCTCAGCCGGCCTGCTGGTCGAGATCGTGATAGAAACGCCAGGTGTTTTTCTCGCCCTTGGCAGCATACATGGCCATATCCGCGTGGCGGCACAGCTGGTCCGGCGTTTCGGCATCCTGCGGATACAAGGCCACGCCGAGGCTGCCATGCACGTTAACGGTTTCGCCCTGGTTGACGACGATATCCTGGGCAATGGTATTGAGGATCTTGGTCAGGATCGGCAGTAACTGCTGCTGGTTATGAATGCCCTGCAGAATGATGGCAAATTCATCACCACCCATGCGCGCCACGGTATCTGAACCACGGACAATTTTTTGCAGGCGGTCGGAGATATTTTCCAGCACCACATCACCGGCATGATGGCCGAGGGTGTCGTTAATCGGCTTGAAGCCGTCCAGGTCGATATACACCAGTGCCACCGAGTTATCGGCATGGCGGGCCGAATCGATGGCCAGCTGGGCACGCACACCGAACTCCTCACGGTTGGCAAGGCCGGTCAGCGGATCATGGCTGGCCTTGAAGGCAAACAGGTTGCGCTCATGCGACAGCAGGCTGTTCAGGCGAATGCTGTTGAATTCGTAAATCACCACCACACCGATAATGGCAATGCAGGTGAGCAGCGGGATAATCACACACAGGCGGGCAAAATCGGCCTGGTCGATAATCACCATTTGTGATGCCGGGAACATAAAACCACCGATACCGTCCGGGAATGCATAGGCCAGCTCCTCCACGCCCCAGATGCCGACAAACGTACACAGGGTGAGCACACTCCACAGCGAACCGGATAGCAGGTTGGTCAACACAAAGGCGAATACCGGCGGGATCAGCAGCAGGAACAGCATCGGCGAAAAAATGCCGCCGGTCTGCCAGGCGGCGATAATGCCAACCACATAGATGCCGATCTGGGCGACATTGCCAGCCATCATCAGCAGGCCAAAACGGTTGACCAGGACAAACGACACGATATAACTGGCCATACAGATCAGCACCAGGATCGTGCCGTCCTCGGCAATCAGCGGTGTTTTTTCAAAGCCGAGCAGCAAAAACGGCAAAAACAGCACACAAATCACGGTATTGGCCAGCAAGGTCAGCATTAATACCAGTGATTTCATATGGGTCTGGTGATTATCCAGCAGGCTGGCCGGCACCAGCCGGTGAATCATGCGCTGCTCTTTTTCCAGAAGACCGGCTTGGGGATGTGACATAGTCATCTTCATATTGGTTATTATTATCAAAAAGCTTAGATCAGCTCACAGAATCTGCACAGCTTTTTCACCGAACGTAAAATTTATGCCTCCAGACGGTATGGCCGGTCATTCACAAACAACGGATGGCCGCTCATAACGGGCAGCTGACGCCCGTCCCTCCCAGGCCACAATAACCACCCGGTTTTTTTGCCAGATACTGCTGATGGTAATCCTCGGCGTAATAAAACGGCCCCGCCATGACAATCTCGGTAGTGATGGCCGGATAACCGGCCGCAGCCAGGCAGTGCCGGTAACGCTCACGGCTATCCAGCGCTGCCTGCTGCTGGGCCTCACTGCTGCAGTAAATACCGGAACGGTACTGGCTGCCGATATCATTGCCCTGACGCATGCCCTGAGTGGGGTTATGCGACTGCCAGAATACCTGCAACAGCTGTTCATAACGGATCTGTGCCGGATCAAACAGCACCAGAACCACCTCGTTATGACCGGTCAGCCCGGTGCAGACTTCCTGGTAGGTCGGATTGGGCGTATAACCTCCGCTGTAACCGACTGCAGTGGAATACACACCCGGCAGCGTCCAGAAACAGCGCTCGGCACCCCAGAAGCAGCCCATACCAAAAACAGCCCGCTCCAGCGATGGCGGAAAAGGCCCCGACAACGGGCTGCCAAGCACGGCATGGCGATTGCCAGGCAACATTGCCTGCGACCGGCCGGGCAAGGCCTGTTCCGCATTGATCATGACGGTTTTCATCATCAGAAATGTTTGCGGTGAAACGCCGGCAGGCTGGCATGACAAAAGCTGCGCCAGTTATCCGGCTGCTGGCTGAGGCGATCGGCAATCACCCAGTACACTGCCGGATTGTGGGTAAAGCCAACATGACTGGACGGCACATGGATATTCTCGACCAGCTCATGGTTTTCGATAATGGCCGATTCGCGTGATACCGCGCCATCATGCTCACTGTAGATAATCGAGGTTCGCACCCGCCGTTCGCCCTGCTGGTCGCGCCGTGACACCCAGGCATCGACATTCTGCAGGCTGTCCGGCACATTGCCACGCATCAGCTTTTTCATGATATTCCAGACACTGGTGCCACGCGGATCACCCACCGGAGAACCCAGGGTAATAATCTGGCGCACCAGCTCCGGATGGGTCTGGGCCAGGCTGTTGGCATAAATGCCGCCCATGCTCCAGCCGATCAGGCTGACCTTGTCACCGGTCTGGTCACACAGGCGTTCCAGCCGCTCGACAATTTCGCCTTCTTTTTGCTGGCAGAAGTCCAGCACCTGATCCAGCGTCTGCACCTTGTTGCGGATGACATTGGTGCCCAGCCCCCATGGCTCGGCCTGATAACCGATCTTTTGCAGGTAATTGCGCAGCAGGGCCATACAGGCATCACCGCCGCCAAAGCCCGGCAGGGTCATTACCGCATGGCCATCACCAGCGGGGGCGTTTTTCAGCTGGTTGCGCCAGCGCCAGTCCGCCAGGCGCAGGGTCTCACGTGCCGCCTTGGGCAGCTCCCAGAGCAGCTTGTTGATGCCGGGCGGTAACGGGTGGGCCTGTTCTTGGTACATGATGCAAAACTCGTCAAAAAAAATGATGGTTATTATTGTCAATGCCCTGCCGGGCAGGGAGTGCAGTCAGCGTGGCAGCGCACTGCATTATAGCCCGATAAAGTCCGGCGCGTTAAAACTGTAGGATTTTTGCTCAACCCGGCGGCAGATTCGCCAGCCATCGCCGGTACGACGATAGTCATCGATATACCACAGGCCGACAAAAAATACCGGCAGCGCTGGCTGCCCCTCGGCCGCTGACAGCTGCATCGGGTTAAAACACATGATACGACCGCTGGCGCGATCACCGTCCAGGCGGATCAGGTAATTGGCAATCATGTGCTGGGTAGCAGAAAACACCGGCAGGGTTTGCTGCAAAAACGCCTTCACTTCCGGGTAATGGCCCACTGCCCCACCCATGGCGGAATAATCGATCCAGGCGTCTTCGGTAAACACCTGGTCCAGCCGGTCAAACTGCTGGCTGTCGATAGCGTCGGCGTACTCGGCAACCAGGTCCTCAATCTCCAGCCGGTCAGACAATTGTTGCAGTGTGTATTTCATACTGTTATCTCACCTCAGCTTTTGTTATCGTTGGCGCGTACAAATAGTGGACGCACCGTATCACATCTAACCGATTTGTCACTTGCAGCCTCGACAAATCGCCTTAAAGTAGGTGCGAACAACAATAACCGGAAACAAGACGGCACGATACCATGAAACTTCTCCGTACGACGCTTGCACTGTTGTTAATGCATACCACCCTCGCGCATGCCAACGATGGCCAGAAGGCAATCGACAGCGCTGCCACGCCCGAGGAAAAAGGCATCGCCATTGCCGAGGCCCAGAAGGCACGCGATGTTGGCTGGGGCGATTCACAAAGCCGGATGAAAATGATCCTGCGCACGCCGGCCGGCAATGAAAACACCCGCATGATCGAAATCAAGAGCCTGGAAGTGCAGAATGATGGTGACAAGAGCCTGATGGTATTCAACGAGCCGCTGGATGTGCAGGGCACCGCATTCCTCAGCTATTCCCATGTTGAAGGCCCGGACGACCAGTGGATTTACCTGCCTGCCCTGAAACGGGTCAAGCGCATCGCCTCACGCAACAAGTCCGGTTCGTTTATGGGCAGTGAATTCAGTTATGAAGACCTGTCTTCTTTCGAGATCGCCAAATACGACTTCAAATACCTGCGTGACGAGCCGTGCGGCGAGCACAGCTGCTATGTGGTGGAAAGCTACCCGAAAGACGAGTTTACCGGCTATAGCCGGCTGGTATCCTGGATTGAAAAAGGCGAGTATCGGGTACACAAGATCGAGTTTTATGATCGCAAGCAAAGCCTGCTGAAAACCATGACAGTGCAGGAATACACGCTGCTGGAAGACAAGTTCTGGCGCCCTGCCCGCTCGCTGATGCAGAACCACCAGACCGGCAAGTCAACCGAAATGCACTGGGACAATATCCGCCTGCGCACCGGCCTCAGTGAAGAAGACTTCAGCCAGAACAACCTGCGCCGGGCCAATTAACCCCATGAAAAAACATGTTATCAGCACAGGCCTTATTGGCCTGTTTTTTTGTCTGCCGGCTGCTGCCGAGCTGCGTTTTAATGGTTTTGTCGAGGCCGAGCTGCGCCTTTACCCCGGTGACGGCCTGCTGGATGAGCAAAAACAGGCACTGCCTTCTGTCGCCGTACAGCCGGAGCTGACCTGGCGTTCACAAAGCCGCCAGCACAACCTGCGTGCGGTGGCCTTTGGCAGGCTCAGTGACAGCGATGGTGAGCGCGACCATGCTGACCTGCGCCAGGCCTATTACCTGTATGCCGGCTCCGGCTGGCAGGTCCAGGCCGGCGTCAACAAGGTGTTCTGGGGCGTGACCGAATCCGCCCACCTGGTCGACATCATCAACCAGACCGATACCGTCGAGGCGTTTAATGGCGAGGAAAAACTGGGCCAGCCGATGATTGGCCTGGGGCTTGAGCAGGGCTGGGGCAACCTGGATATTTACATCCTGCCGTATTTCCGCGAGCGGCAATTCCCGGACGGGCCGGAACGTTTTCGCCTGTCCCTGGCTGGCCAGCCGATCAATTACGACCATGACAATGCCTGGTATGAAGACAAGCGCGAGGAAAAGCACGTCGATGTTGCCGCCCGCTGGTGGCACTGGTTTGGCGGCTTTGATATCGGCCTGTCGGTATTCCAGGGCACCAACCGTGAGCCGATCCCGATTCTGGTACAGCCCGACCTGCTCAACCCGGCTGACTCGCTGTTCGGCTCTTACTACGAGCAGCTGCAACAGATCGGCATCGAAATGCAGTACATTTATGACAGCTGGGCCTTCAAGTACGAAAGCGCGTCAAAATGGCTGGACAGTGGCAATTACCACAGCGTCGCCACCGGTTTTGAGTACACCCTGAGCGGCCTGGGTGAAAGCGGTTACGATCTCGGCCTGCTGGTGGAATACCTGTGGAACAACCGTGATGATGTGTCGGTAAAAGACCCCAGCCTGAAAGCCATGGGGCTGGACGAAAACACAGCGCCACCGCAACTGGTTGATGCGCTGGAAAACAATGCCATTCCGGGCAGCTACCTGTCACCACTGGAAAACGATGTGTTTGTCGGCACCCGTTTTGCGCTGAACGATATTGCCTCCACCGAGTTTGTCGCCGGCCTGATTATCGACCTGGATGACCAGACCACCAGCGCCTCCTTTGAAGGCAGCACCCGCATTGGCAACAGCATTCGCATCGCGCTGAATGTCTACCTGTTCGAGAATGTCGACGAGAACTCGGCCTTTTACGCGTTCCGCAAGGATGACCAGATTGAGGCCAAGTTTACCTGGTATTTCTAGGCAGTTGGCAGTTGGCAGTTGGCAGTTGGCAGTTGGCAGTTGGCAGTTGGCAGTTGGCAGTTGGCAGTTGGCAGTTGGC
>DATCSZ010000403.1:0-1031 GCA_036568205.1 Pseudomonadales bacterium | reverse complement strand
CCCATCCCTGGGCTCCACGGCACTTGTACATCCTGTACATCGCGCAATGAACGCAAAGGTAATATATTGATTGCAGGTAGGACTTTAGTCGCACGTTTTTGCGGTTGAACCGCGATACGGTAGAGTACTAACAATAAAGTGCTTTGCGTTCTTCGCGTTCTCTGCGTCTTCGCGTCGAACGCTTTTCACGACCGGTCGGCGGCCGCGGAACCATCGTCGGGTTACGGCTGGTATTCCAGCGCACCGGCCGATGGCGGGCTGGCATAAGGCAGGCCGGCGAAATCGCTGCTGATACCGGTGCCAGGGGTGCCCAGGGATCGACAGGCTGAAGCGGCAGTTAAACCGAACTGGCCGTTGGCCGGGTCCAGCAGGCCGCCGGCGGCATTGCCACTGCCGGCGGATTCAAGGCCGGTGGCCGTGTTAAACGCGGCCACCGTATCATAAGCCACGCTGTTATAACCGAACATGTTGGTCCCATCGGTGTAACAGTTAAAATCCACCTCGGCACCGGCCAGCGCGGCATTGACATACAGCTGTGTCATCGGCGTGCTGCCGTAAAAGATATTGTTTTTTATCAACGCCTGGTTGGCCTGGTTGAAAATGCCAAGATTGATACTGCCATTGTTATAAAAAGTATTGTGGTAAACCACCAGGCCCTGGCAATCCGGGCAATTGAAGTTAACGCCGTCGTTATTATTGTTGTAGATCAGGCTGCTATCCAGTAACAACCGGGCCGAACTGATGCCTGCCGGCGCGGCGAAACGGATGCCGCTATCGCCATTCGAGCGAATGCGGCTTTTGCTGATATGGGTGACACCGGTGTCGCCAAGCACGCGGATGCCGGTGTTGGCCTGGCCGTTGATATCGCAGCCATTAATGGTGGTGTTGTCGATGCTGCCCGCGCCGCTGTCCGCCTGGATCCGGATGCCGTAGGCTTCGCTGCCGTAACGCTGGCCGCTCCAGCCGCGGCCCATGTCGGTGATCTGCAAATTGTCCAGCTGGACATTGCTGATGCTACTGCCGCTGCTGCC
>DATCSZ010000402.1:0-21392 GCA_036568205.1 Pseudomonadales bacterium | reverse complement strand
GTTGCTGGATTGCCAGCTGCGCGAGGCAGAGCGGGCCCGCCAGTCGGGACTTGGGGTCTGGCGTCAGCCGGCCACCCCGGTTGCCGGGCTGACGCCGGATCAGGCCGGTTTTGTGCACTTGCAGGGACGCTTGCTGACGGTAACGGAGGCCGGCGGCAGCTGGTGGTTGCAGATGGAAGGGCCACTTGTGTTACGCATTGCCCGCCGCGACCAGCCGTATTTTGTGCGCGCGCAGCTGGATGGCTGGCAGGGCAGGCAGGTGGAAGTCAGTGGCTGGCTGGTGGATCGCAGCAGCCAGGCAGCAAGGACAGGTTATGCGCCGTTGATGTTGTTGCTGACACATCCTGCACATATCCGGCCGGTGCCGGGGCATTGATGTGGCCGGCCAGTGGCCGGTTAATTGTGATACGATACGTATCGAAATTTGGCTTGAGAGACGGCAGGCTTTTCTATATGCTTGCGACTCCAAAAAATCGGGATGGTACTACTGTTATGGCAAAAGATTTCAAACAAGCCGCGCTGGACTATCATGAGTTTCCACGTCCAGGCAAGATCGCTGTCGAGCTGACAACACCGGCCGAGACGCAGGAAGATCTTTCGCTGGCGTACAGCCCGGGTGTGGCTGAGCCGGTACGTGCCATTGCCGCCAATCCGGATGATGCCTACCGTTATACAGCCAAGGGCAATCTGGTGGCGGTGATCACCGATGGTACGGCGATTCTGGGGCTTGGCAATCTTGGGCCATTGGCCAGCAAGCCGGTGATGGAAGGCAAAAGCCTGTTGTTCAAGCGCTTTGCCGGCATTGATTCGATTGATATTGAGGTTGACAGCAAAAGTCCGCAGGATTTTATCAATACGGTGTCCAGTATTGCGTTGACCTTTGGTGGCATCAACCTGGAGGACATCAAGGCACCTGAGTGTTTTGAGATTGAAAGCAAACTGGTTGAGCTGTGCGATATTCCGGTCTTCCATGATGATCAGCACGGTACCGCGATTGTGACGGCAGCGGGCATGATCAATGCGCTGGAGATCCAGGGCAAAAAGATTGAAGAGGCGAAAATTGTCTGTCTGGGCGCCGGTGCAGCAGCGATCGCCTGCATGCGTTTGCTGGTCAGCTGCGGTGCCAAAACCGAAAACATCTTTATGCTGGATCGCCTGGGGGTGATTTACAAAGGGCGTGATGGCATTAACGAGTTCAAGGCGGAATTCACCAACGACACGGACAAGCGTACCCTTGAGGATGCCTGCCGTGATGCAGATGTGTTTGTCGGCTTGTCAGGCGCGAATTTGTTGTCGCCGGACGTGCTGAAGACCATGGCGCCAAATCCGGTGGTGTTTGCCTGTTCCAATCCGGACCCGGAGATTCATCCGGATGTGGCCAACGCGGTGCGTGATGACCTGATTATGGCGACCGGCCGTTCCGATTACCCAAACCAGGTCAACAATGTGCTGGGCTTCCCGTTTATTTTCCGTGGCGCGCTGGATGTACGCGCCCGGATCATCAATGAGGAAATGAAAGTGGCAGCTGTGCACGCCATTCGTGAACTGGCCAAGCAGCCGGTGCCGGAGGAGGTGCTGAAAGCCTGCGGTGTAAAATCGCTGAGCTTTGGTCGTCATTATATTATCCCGAAACCGATGGATTCCCGTTTGCTGGGCCAGGTTTCTGCGGCGGTAGCGAAAGCGGCTGTTGACAGTGGTGTGGCACGTCTGCCTTATCCGGCGCATTATCCGCTGACAAGCACTGCAGATTGCTGATGACATCAGCCCGGCGCGCGCAACGTGCCGGGCTGACAATCGACAATCCTGGCAGCCGGTGCAGTTAGACTGCGCCGGCTTTTTTATTGCTCAGAACAGCTCTTCAATACTAATCGGGGTATCACCGCCCTGGCGTTGCTGGTTATCCATTTCCATGTCCGGTACCGCAGAGGCCTGAATAAATTCAAATACACTGCCGGCTGTGCCTGGCCTGGCGCGTTTGCCGTTTTCCGGGTTGATCAAAACGCTGACGACGCTGGCCGGTTGCTCCTTGAATACCGTGGGCTGTGAGGCCAGAGCGGTTTTCATGAACTGGATCCAGATTGGCAGCGCAGCGGAGCCGCCGTATTCGTTGTAACCGAGCTGGGCGTTGTTGTTAAAACCCAGCCAGGCGGTGGTGACGATGTGGGGGTGGTAGCCGGCAAACCAGGCATCTGTTGGCCCGTTGGTGGTGCCGGTTTTGCCGGCAATATCGCGACGGCCGAGTTCGCGGGCCTTGCGGCCGGTGCCTTTCTGGATCACGTCGTGCAGGATGCTGTCGATAATAAAAGCGACATCCTCGCCGATTACGCGCGGCGCGATGCGGGTGTTGTCCGCCGGGATGCTGTTGTCCTGGCAATCCCGGCAAACCACCAGTGGGTCCGCCTGGTACAGCAGCGTGTCGTTGCTGTCACGAATGCTGTCAATCAGGTAGGGTTCGATGCGGTAGCCGCCATTGGCAAACACAGCATAGGCGCTGGCCACGGTCAGTGGGCTGAATGAGGCGCTGCCGAGGGCCAGGGTCAGGTTATTGGGCAGCTGTTGCCGATCCAGGCCAAAGCGGCTCAGGTAGTCAACGGTTGCGCCGGTGCCGATCTGCAGCAGGATGCGGATCGACACCAGGTTTTTGCTGTGGTAAAGGGCTTCGCGCAAACGGGTTGGGCCGCTGAATGCGCCGGCGTTGCGTGGCCGCCAGACATCCTCGAGTTGTGCCGATTCAACCACGATGGGGGCATCATTGATGATGCTGGCTGCTGTCATGCCGTTAGCCAGTGCCGCCGCGTAAACAAACGGCTTGATGGTGGAGCCGATCTGGCGTTGTGCCTGGGTGGCACGGTTGAACTTGCTTTTGTAGAAATCATAGCCGCCGGTCATGGCAAGAATGGCGCCGTTCTCCGGGTTCAGTGACACCAGCGCGGCTTCAGCCTCGGGGATCTGGCGCATCTGCCATTGGCCGGCTTCATCCTGCTGGACATATAACACATCGCCGCTGCGAATGATGTCATGCAGTGAGCGGATCTCCTCGCCGGTGCGATTTTCACTGATATACGGGCGTAATCCGGCCAGGCCATTATCCCGGCCGAGGGTGATGGAGGCACCGTCACGTAACTCGGCCTGCAGCTGTTCATCCTCGACAGCAAACACAATGGCTGGTTGCAGCTTTCCCAGTGTTGCAAGCTGGGAGAAGGCGCCGGCACGTTGCTCTGCATCCAGCTCGCCCAGATGGTGGGGGCGGCGAAAGCCATGGCGCTCATCATAGGCATGCAGGCCTTGCTTGACCGCCTCATCGGCGCTGCGTTGCAGTTCGCCTTGCACCGTGGTGTAGACCCGCAGGCCGTCGGTATAAGCGCTGTCGCCATACAGCGCCAGTGCCTGTTGGCGTGCCATCTCGGCCACGTAGGGTGCGTGCAGGTCAATCGCCAGCTGGTGGCGGCGGGCGGTATCCGGCTCAGCCAGTGCCTGTCGGTAGTCCTGCTCCTGAATGTAGCCCAGCTTTAGCATGCGCTGCAGGATCCAGTTGCGACGTTCCAGTGCGCGTGCGGGGTTGCTGATCGGGTTAAAGTCCGATGGTGCCTTGGGCAAGCCGGCAATCATGGCCTGTTGGGCCAGGCTTAGCTCAGCTACTGGCTTGCCATAATACACCTGCGCGGCGGCGACAATGCCATAGGCGCGATGGCCAAGGAAAATCTTGTTGATATAAAGCTCGATAATCTGCTGTTTGTCGAGTTTTTGCTCAATCTGGATGGCGAGGAATATTTCCCGCACCTTGCGGATGATCTTGCGCTCCGGTGTCAGGAAGTAATTTTTGGCAACCTGCATGGTAATGGTGCTGCCGCCGGTCTGGGTGTCACTGCCAGTCAGCATCTGGTAAACAGCACGCCCGAGCCCCTTTATGCTGACGCCGCCATGGTGATAGAATTGGTCGTCCTCGGCTGCCAGAAAAGCGTTAATAAAGCCAGCCGGTACGTCGTCGAAACGGATGGGTGTGCGGCGCTGCTCGCCGAATTCCCCCATCAGCAACCCGTCGGCACTGTATATGCGCAGCGGTATTTGCAGCTGGATGTCAGTCAGCACGTCAACGTCGGGCAGATCGGGAGCCAGGTATAGAAAGGCACCGCTGATGGCAATGACGACCGCAGCCACCGAAGCCAGTGTGAAGCAGGTTATAAATTTGAGGATTTTCAGCATGTCGGTTCCGGCTTTGCTCTATAGTCGCTAATCTAGAACTGGTGTGCGGAAGTTTACAGAAAGAATTAATTAATAAGAATTTTTTTATTTTTTGTTTTTGTGCTAAGGTTGTAAATGTTACTTAAGGTTTTAAGCGATGTTTTTAATCTAAGCTGCTAATAATAATAGGATTTTTTGTGTGATAAGCCTATTCAAGAAAAAGCATGTTCCGATTCTGGGGCTGGATATCAGTTCCACGTCGATCAAATTGCTGGAGTTGGGGCGTGTTGCGGGCAGCTTCCGCGTTGAAAGCTATGCAGTGGTGCCTTTGCCGGCCAATGCCGTGGTTGAGAACAACATCAACGAGCCGGATGTGGTGGCTGATGCGCTGCGTAAAGTGGTGGAAAAGGCCAAAACCAAGGCCAGTCATGCTGCCGTGGCGGTATCCGGTTCGGCTGTGATAACCAAGATTATTGATATGCCATCTGATCTCAATGAGGATCAGATGGAGTCAGAAATCAGCAACGATGCCGAGCAGTATATTCCGTTCCCTATTGAGGAGGTGGCGCTGGATTTTGAAATCCTCCGCCCGGTGCCGGATGATGATGAGCGTGTTGAGGTGTTGCTGGCAGCCTGCCGGCTGGAAAACGTTGATTCTCGAGTAGAAACGCTGGAGGCGGCGGGCCTGGTGGCCAAGGTGGTGGATATTGAAGCCTTCGCCATGGAGCGGGCCTTTAATCTGATTGAGGCGCAGCTGGAAGGCCATGATGAATCGACCCGGGTAGCAGTGATTGATATTGGTGCGACCATGACAACCTTGAGTGTGCTTGAGGGGGGAGCAACCATTTATACGCGTGAGCAGCTGTTCGGTGGTCGTCAGCTGACCGAGGAAATCCAGCGCCGTTACGGACTTTCCGTAGAAGAAGCCGGTGTGGCGAAAAAGCAGGGTGGCTTGCCGGATGATTACGAATCCGAAGTCCTGGCGCCTTTTATGGATGCGGTTGTCCAGCAGATCACCCGCTCGCTGCAGTTTTTCTTTTCATCCAGTCAGCACAATGAAGTGGACTATGTGGTGCTGGCTGGTGGTGTAGCATCCATGCATGGCTTGCCCGAGCTGGTGGAAGAACGCTTGGGGACGCCGTGTCTTGTGGCCAACCCGTTTGCTGAGATGTCGGTATCCTCCAAGGTCAATGCGATGGCGCTGAGCAATGATGCCCCGGCCCTGATGATTGCGTGCGGGTTGGCAATGAGAGGGTTTGACTGATGGCGACGATTAACCTGTTGCCGTGGCGCGAAGAGCGCCGCGCCGAGCTGAAAAAAGAATTTTTTATCATTACTGGTGTGGTTGCCGGTATTGCGGTGGCGATTATATTTTTCTGGCAAATGGTGCTGGCCGCTCAAATCAGTAATCAGCAGGGGCGCAATAGCTACCTGCAGACAAACATTAATGAGCTGAATCAGCAGGTCAAGGAAATTGCCGACCTGAAAAAGAAAAAGGCCGAGCTGGTATCACGGATGGAGGTAATCCAGTCGTTGCAGGGTAACCGGCCAGAGATAGTGCATATTTTTGATGAGATGGTGCGTACCTTGCCGGATGGTGTTTTTTACAATGACATCAGTCGGGCGGGTAAAGCACTGAATATTCGGGGAACTGCCGAATCGAACAACCGGGTCTCAAGCCTGATGCGGCAGCTGGATGCTTCGGACTGGTTTGCCGACCCGAACCTGACCGGGGTTACAGCCAACCGCGCTGCCGGTGAGCATGCCAATGACTTTCAGCTGCGCGTCAAGATTACGCCGCCCAGCATAAAAGAAGAATAACCGGGGCTGAAACGACTATGAGCTTTGCGGAAAAACTCCAGTCACTGCAGGAACAAATGCAGGGCTTTGATATTAATGAGTTGTCGATTGACAATATCGGCTCATGGCCGCTGCCTATCAAGCTGGTCTGCTGGGTGGTGGTGTTTGTGGCGCTGATTGCAGGCGGTGTGCATCTTATTATCACCGATTTGCAAAATGAAAAAGTGGCTGCCGAGAATAAAGAGCAGCAGTTGAAAAAAGATTTTGAGAACAAGGCTTACCAGGCGGCCAACCTGAATGCCTATCGCCAGCAAATGGAAGACATGGAAAGTTCCTTTGGTGCGCTGATCAGCCAGTTGCCCAGTGATACCGAGGTGCCGGGCTTGCTGGAAGATATTACCAACAAGGGTGTCGGTAGTGGCTTGACCTTCAAGGAAATCAAGCTGCAGAGCGAACGCACGCACGAGTTTTATATTGAGTTGCCGATCAATATTGTGGTGGTCGGCACGTATCACGACATGGGTGCTTTTGTCAGTGGTGTGGCCAGCCTGCCGCGAATCGTGACGCTGAAAGACTTTTCCATTAGGCCGCAGGGCGGGCGTCGTGACAATTCCAACCTGGAAATGCGCATTACTGCCAGCACCTATCGTTACCGGGAGATGGCCCAGGGCAAGAAGGCGGCACCGAGTAAAGGTAGAAAGAAATGAAGCATTCCAATTGTGCTGTCGTGGTTCTGCTGTCGTTGCTGTTGTCGGCGTGCGGGGATCAGAGTTATGAAGACTTGATCATCTTTATGGCGGAGAAAAAGGCCCGGCCGGCAGGGAATATCGAGCCGATTCCAACGTTTATGCCATACCGGCCGTTTGACTACGGGGCAACAATGCTGCGTGCGCCGTTTGACCGGCCCGTGGCTGCCAAGGAGCTGGTTGAACTGTTGCCGCAATCGTCCGTCGAGCCGGATAGCAATCGCCCGCGCGAGTTTCTTGAGCAGTTCAATATCGAAAGCCTGCGTATGGTGGGTACGATCGAGCAGAATGGCCAGCTGTGGGCGCTGATTGATGACGGCCAGGGCAATGTGCATTACGTCAAGCAAGGCAATTACATTGGCAAGAATCATGGCAAGATCATTGCAGCCACAAGCAATTTTATCCAGATTACTGAAATCGTGCCGGCCGGTGGTGCAGGTGGCTGGGTAGAGCGGCCAAGAACGCTTGAATTGCGGGAATAATGACATGAACAACAAGATAACAAGAACGCCAATGGCTTTTTCTGGTGGAGTGTTTCCGATGGCTAAAATTTTTCACACATTGCTGCTGGCGACTGTTGCGTTTGCCTGGCCGGCCTGGGCGAGCGTGTCGATCAACGATGTCCAGTTCAGTGCCTTGCCGGGTGGCCAGGTAGAGCTGCAGTTCCTGTTTGACGGGCAGCCGCCCGAGCCACAGGTGTATGCCATTGAGGCGCCTGCACGTATTGCACTGGATCTGGCCGATACAACATCATCGCTCAAGCAGCGTCGTCATACGCTGGATATGGGCAATGCCCAGAGTGTCATGGTGGTTGAATCCGGTGGTCGTACCCGGATTGTTGTGAACCTGCTGGAGTTGACCCAGCATGAAATGCGTGTGGATGGCAATCGTCTGGTGATGGTTGTCGGTGGGGAAGGGGTCAGTGATTACCTAAAGCAGACAACCGTCCAGCTGGAGCAAACAGTCAGTGACAAGCGCGTTTCCACCATCAACAGTGTGGATTTTCGTCGCGGTGAATCAGGCGAAGGTCGCCTGGTGATCGATCTGAGTAACCCGAATATTGATATTGACAGCCGTATTGAGGGGCGTCGTATTCGCCTGTCGTTTCTCGATACCGAGCTGCCGGAAAACCTGCAGCTGAATTATGATGTGTCGGATTTCGCTACACCGGTGCAAAGCTTCAAGGCTTCGCAGGGCGAGCGAGGCGCTGTGCTGGAGGTGTTGCCTACCGGCCAGTATGATTACCTCGCCTACCAGACAGACAATACCTATGTGTTGACCATCAAACCGCTGACCGAGCAGGAAGCGGAAGCCAAGAAAAAGGAGTTCGAATTTGTTGGCGACAAGCTGTCACTGAATTTCCAGGATATTGAGGTGCGTGCAGTATTGCAGCTGATCGCGGACTTTACCGATCTCAACCTGGTAGCCAGTGATACCGTAAATGGCAAAATCACGCTGCGTTTGCAGAATGTGCCCTGGGACCAGGCGCTGGACCTGATCCTGAAAACCAAGGGACTGGACAAGCGACTGGAAGGCAATGTGTTGCTGGTGGCGCCGGCGGCTGAGATTGCCCGTCGCGAGCAGCAGCAGATCCAGAGCAATAAGCAGCAGGAAGACCTTGCGCCGCTGCAGACTGAATTCCTGCGCATCCGTTATGCCGTAGCGTCTGACATCTTTTCCCTGCTGCAGGGCAAGGGCGGCGGCGGCGCCGAAGCCTCTGGCAGCCTGCTGTCTTCACGTGCCACGGTGGTTGTTGATGAGCGTACCAACTCGCTGCTGGTCACCGAAACCGCGGCCAAGCTGGAAGAGATTCGCAAGCTGATCAACCTGATTGATGTGCCGGTGCGCCAGGTAATGATTGAGGCACGTATTGTCAATGCCAATGCCACTGATGCACGCAAGCTGGGTGTAGCCTGCGGGGCTTCGGGAACTCATGTGGGGAATGATGGTAGCCAGAGCACGGTGGGGAATTCACAGGATGTACCGATAGCCATTGCAAACGGCACCACAATACCGCACGGTAATATTGTTGATCT
This sequence comes from Pseudomonadales bacterium, assembly GCA_036568205.1. Taxonomy (GTDB): domain Bacteria; phylum Pseudomonadota; class Gammaproteobacteria; order Pseudomonadales; family DT-91; genus DATCSZ01. The sequence continues at coordinate 12,628 of DATCSZ010000402.1, read as the reverse complement.
GGGTGTTAGCGACTTTGGTGCAACCCAGCTGAATCTGGGCTTTATCTCGGCCAATGGCCGTCGCCTGATTGATCTGCAGTTGTCGGCTATCGAATCCAGCGGTCGCGGTGAGGTGGTTACCCAGCCCAAGGTAATTACCGGTGACAAGCAGGAAGCGATGATCAAGAACGGTACCCAGATCCCGTACCAGGAAAGCTCGCCGAATGGTGCCAGCACCACCGCGTTTGAAGACGCGGCACTCGAACTGACGGTAACGCCGAGCATTACACCGGATGACCGTATTATCATGGAGCTGAATATCTCCCAGGATTCGGTAGGTACGGTTTATAACGGTGTGCCATCGATTGATACCACGGAAATCCAGACCAATGTGCTGGTAGCCAATGGTGAAACCGTGGTGCTGGGGGGGATTTTCCAGACTACCGAGGCGGAGGCGGTGGTGAAAACGCCATTCCTCGGTGACATACCGTACCTCGGCCGGCTGTTCCGGCGTACGGAGAAGAGCTACCAGAAAACCGAAATCCTGATCTTTATCACGCCACGCATACTGTCGGATACACTGGTCCAGCAATGAGCAAAAGCCTGATTCTTGTCGGCCCGATGGGGGCCGGCAAGACGACGATAGGCAAGCTGCTGGCGCAGGAGCTGAACCTGCCATTCAAGGATATTGACCACATCATTGTTGAGCGTTGCGGCGCTGATATTCCATGGATTTTTGATGTGGAAGGCGAGGCAGGCTTTCGCCGGCGTGAGCACCAGGTGTTGCAGGACGTGCTGGCTGCAGAGCCGGCCGTGATTGCAACCGGCGGTGGCATTGTCTCCCAGGCAGAAAACCGCGAGCTGCTGAAAAAAAGCGGCGGTGTGGTGTTTCTGCACGCAACAGTGGACCAGCAGTTTGAGCGCACCGCCAAGGACAAGAATCGTCCGCTGCTGCAGCAGGATAACCCGCGTGAGGTATTGCGCCGGTTGATGGCACAGCGCGAACCGTGGTACCGGGAGGTAGCAGACCTGGTGGTAGAGACAGGTCGCAACCGTCCGCGTGCAGTCATACAGGCCATCGTGCACTACTGGCGCAAACAGGCCTAGCCCCCTACAATAGCCCTCCGTTTCAACGCTTGGTTTTCCCATGCTGTTACATGTCGATCTGGGCGAACGCGCCTACCCTATTCATATTGCCAATGACAATCTGGCCAATGCATCACTGTTTGCCGCCCTGGCCGGGCGCAAGCTGTGTATTGTCACCAATACTACAGTGGCTGCCTTGTATCTGGAGAAACTGCAGGCAGTGTTGCCGCAGCCGGCAGACTGTGTGGTGGTGCTGCCAGATGGTGAGCAATACAAAAACATGCAGGGCATGGAGCAGATTTTTGATGCGGCGCTGCAGGCCCGGCTCAACCGCAGCAGTGTGATGATTGCACTGGGTGGCGGTGTGGTCGGCGACATGACCGGTTTTGCAGCGGCCTGTTACCAACGTGGCATAGATTTTGTCCAGCTGCCAACCACCTTGCTGGCGCAGGTGGATTCGTCGGTAGGCGGCAAGACGGGCATCAATCATGTGTTGGGAAAAAACATGATTGGCGCTTTTCATCAGCCGATTGCCGTGATCATTGATACAGCAACACTGAAAACCCTGCCGCCGCGCGAGCTGTCGGCGGGGCTGGCCGAGGTGATCAAGTATGGCCTGATTGCCGACGCAGACTTTTTTGCCTGGCTGGAAGGCAACATGGATGCCCTGCGTGGACTGGATGGTGAGGCCCTGCAACATGCGGTGTACCGGTCCTGCTCGATCAAGGCGGCAATTGTGGCCAGGGACGAAAAAGAGGGGGGTATTCGTGCCATCCTCAATCTGGGCCATACCTTTGGTCACGCCATTGAGACCTGGTCAGGTTATGGTCAGTGGTTGCATGGTGAAGCGGTGGCTGTCGGCATGCTGATGGCGGTGGATTTGTCGGTGCGTATGGGCTGGCTGCCTGTCGATGTGCTTGAACGCAGCAAGGCGCTGATCGCCAGGGCCGGGCTGCCGCTGCAGGCGCCGGCTGGCATGACGGTGGCGCAATTTCTTGAGGCGATGGCGCTGGACAAAAAAAACATTTATGGCAGCATCCGCCTGGTGTTGCTGGAAGGTCTGGGCAGCGCGGTTATCAGTGATGATTATGATGTGGCACAAATGCACCAGGTGATTGCTGCCTGGCTGCCTTGCGAATAAATGGCGCAGGGCTGGTGATGCGAAACATTTGTTCATTGCCGGTTGCCCATGTAAAATAGCTCTCCATTTTTTTCTGCACAAAAAGGGTTTGCCCTGTTTTTGTGCATAAAATATCTTGAAAACAAGGCATTACGAGACTTCAGTATGCACAAAGGCCTGTACAGCCCCGGCGAATTCAAAGACAACTGCGGTTTTGGACTGATCGCTCACCTGCAGGGAGAGGCCAGTCACCAGTTGTTGCAGACCGCCATTGAATCACTGACTTGCATGACGCACCGGGGCGGTATTGCCGCTGATGGCAAAACCGGTGACGGGTGCGGCCTGTTGCTGCAAAAGCCGGATGCCTTCCTGCGCGCCGAGGCACAGCGTTGCTTTTCCGTGGCACTTGAGCCCGGCTACGCGATTGGCATGGTGTTTCTCAGCCAGGATGCGGCCCGGGCAGACAAGGCGCGACAAACCCTGGTTGACTGCCTGCAGCAGCAAGGGCTGACCAGTGTTGGCTGGCGTGCCGTGCCGGTGGATGACAGTGTCTGCGGCGAGATTGCGCTGCAGAGCCTGCCGAAAATTGAGCAGGTTTTTGTCCAGCCCGGCGGCAGGGATCGCCAGCAAATGGCGGCAGCCCTGTTTGTTGCACGCCGGCGTGCAGAAATTGCCCTGGCCGATGACCCGGATTTCTATATTCCCAGTCTTTCCAGTGAAGTGATTGCTTACAAAGGTCTGGTGATGCCGGTGGACCTGCCGCGCTTTTACCGTGACCTTGCCGACCCGGCGATGGCAACAGCCATCTGTGTATTTCACCAGCGTTTTTCCACCAATACCCTGCCACGCTGGCCGCTGGCCCAGCCATTCCGCATGCTGGCACACAATGGTGAGATTAATACCATTACCGGCAACCGTAACTGGGCAGAAGCGCGCCTCGGCAAGTTTGCCAACCCGGTCATTCCGGATATCGAAACACTGGCGCCGCTGGTTAACCGCCATGGTTCCGATTCATCCAGCATGGATAACATGCTGGAAGTATTGCTGACCGGTGGTATGGATCTGTACCGTGCGGTACGCATGATGGTGCCGCCTGCCTGGCACAATATCGATACCATGGACGCTGACCTGAAGGCGTTCTATGAGTACAACTCCATGCATATGGAGCCGTGGGATGGTCCGGCCGGCCTGGTGCTGACCGATGGCCGCAAGGCAGTTTGCATGCTGGACCGCAACGGCCTGCGTCCAGCCCGTTACGTGGTTACCACAAACGGTTTTATTACCGTGGCATCGGAAATTGGCACCTACGGTTACCAGCCCTCTGACGTGCTGACCAAGGGGCGGGTTGGGCCGGGCCAGATTTTGTCAATTGACACCGAGCGTGGCGAGATCCTGCTCACCGACGATATCGATCGCAAGCTGAAGTCTGCCCAGCCGTACAAGAAGTGGTTGCGTGAAAACGCCATTCGGGTTGAGTCGGTACTCAGTGGTGTGTCACAAAACGAAGCCATTGAGCGTGAGCAGCTGGACAGCTACATGAAGATGTTCCAGGTCAGCTTTGAAGAGCGTGACCAGATTCTTCGCCCGTTGGCGGAATCCGCCCAGGAAGCGGTGGGTTCGATGGGTGATGACACGCCAATGGCGGTATTGTCGCGCCAGCAGCGTTCACTGTATGACTATTTCCGCCAGCAGTTCGCCCAGGTAACGAACCCGCCAATTGATCCGCTGCGTGAAGCGATCGTGATGTCACTGGAAACCTGTGTGGGTGCCGAGCAGAATGTGTTTGAGGAAACGCCCCAACATGCCCACCGGGCTATCCTCAGCTCACCCATTTTGTCCAAGGACAAGTTTGACCGTTTGATGACGCTGGAAGATGATGCGTTTGCCTCGGCGGTGATCGATCTGCATTATGACCCACAGCAAAAAACGCTGGAGCAGGCAGTGCGTGATATAGCTGAGCAGGCGCGCCAGCTTTCCAGTGAAGGCAAGGTCCTGCTGGTGCTGTCCGATCGTGCGATCAGGCCGGGCAAGCTGCCAGTGCCGGCACTGATGGCCACCGGCGCGGTGCATCATCACCTGATCCGCAGCGGGCGGCGTTGTGACTCCAATATCATTGTGGAAACGGCCAGCGCACGGGATTCGCATCAGATTGCCGTACTGATCGGTTTTGGTGCCACAGCGGTTTACCCGTATCTGGCCTATGCCGTGCTGCAGGACCTGATTCATACCGGCGAGCTGCTGGGTGATCCTGCCACCGTGTACAGCAACTACCGTAAGGGCCTGAACAAGGGCTTGCTGAAAATCCTGTCGAAAATGGGTATCTCAACTGTGGTCAGCTATCGCGGCGCACAGTTGTTTGAGGCTGTCGGTATTGCCAGCGAGGTGGTGGACCTGTGTTTTTGTGGAGTGCAAAGCCGCATACAAGGTGTTGGTTTTGATGATATCGAGCAGGACCAGAAAATACTGGCCGACAGTGCCTGGCTGAAACGCAAAAGCATCAGCACTGGCGGCCTGCTGAAATACATGCATAACAGCGAATACCATGCATTCAATCCGGATGTGGTGCAAACACTGCAAACAGCAGTAAAGACCGGTGATTATGCCGAGTACAAACGTTATGCATCACTGGTGAACAGCCGTCCGGTAGCGACCCTGCGTGATCTGCTGGCACTGCGCGAAACAGGACAGCCGCTGGAGCTGGATCAGGTAGAACCGGTAGAAAGCATCCTGAAACGCTTTGACTCAGCGGGCATGTCGCTTGGCGCCCTGTCGCCGGAGGCACATGAGGCGCTGGCAACAGCAATGAACCGTCTGGGGGCGCGTTCCAATTCCGGTGAGGGTGGTGAAGATCCGGCCCGTTATGGCACCGAGCGAGTGTCGAAAATCAAGCAGATTGCCTCCGGCCGTTTTGGTGTGACACCGGCCTATCTGGTCAATGCCGAGGTATTGCAGATCAAGGTAGCCCAGGGTGCCAAGCCTGGCGAGGGTGGCCAGCTGCCGGGTGGCAAGGTCAATCCGCTGATTGCCCGTCTGCGCTACTCGGTACCGGGGGTGACATTGATTTCACCGCCACCGCATCACGATATTTACTCCATTGAGGATCTGGCCCAGCTGATTTTTGACCTGAAACAGGTCAACCCGGAAGCACTGGTGTCAGTGAAGCTGGTTTCCGAACCTGGCGTGGGTACCATTGCTGCCGGTGTGGCAAAGGCCTATGCCGACTTGATCACTATCTCCGGTTATGACGGTGGTACGGCGGCCAGCCCGTTGACGTCAATCCGTCATGCCGGATCACCGTGGGAGCTGGGTCTCAGTGAGGCACACCAGGCGCTGCGTTCGAACGGCCTGCGTGACAAGGTGCGGGTGCAGACCGACGGTGGCATGAAAACCGGACTGGATGTCGTGAAGGCAGCAATCCTTGGTGCCGAGAGCTTCGGCTTTGGCACCGCACCGATGGTGGCGCTGGGTTGCAAGTATCTGCGTATCTGCCACCTGAACAATTGCGCTACCGGTGTGGCCACCCAGAATGAATACCTGCGCGATGAGCACTTTATCGGCACGGTGGAAATGGTGATGAACTTTTTCCGCTTTGTGGCTGAGGAAACCCGTGAATGGATGGCGCGACTGGGTGTTAGCAGCCTGGAGCAGCTGATCGGCCGTACTGACCTGTTGCAGATTATTGAGGGAGAGACCAGCAAGCAGCGCAAGCTGGATTTGTCACCGATCCTGTTTAATGACCAGATCACCACCGATGCGCCGCAGTTCTGCCAGGTCGATGCCAACCACCCTTACGACAAAGGTGCACTGGCTGAACGGATTGTCGAGGCAGCCCTGCCGGCAGTGGAAAACAGCAGTGGCGGGGAATTCAGCTTCCGTGTGACCAATTGTGACCGATCGATTGGTGCACGCCTGTCCGGTGAAATTGCCCGGCGGCATGGTAATCTGGGCATGTCGCTGGCACCGGTAACGCTGAAGCTGGCGGGTACTGCTGGCCAGAGCTTTGGTGTCTGGAATGCCGGCGGCCTGCATATGCATCTGGAAGGTGATGCCAATGACTATGTTGGCAAGGGCATGGCTGGCGGTGAGCTGGTTGTTTACCCGCCACGGGAAAGTGTGTTCCGTTCCCGGGATGTGTCCATTATCGGCAATACCTGCCTGTACGGTGCAACCGGTGGCCATCTGTATGCAGCGGGGCGCGCAGGCGAGCGTTTTGCTGTGCGTAATTCCGGTGCAACAGCCGTGGTTGAAGGTGTCGGCGATCACTGCTGTGAGTATATGACTGGCGGTGTAGTGGTTGTGTTAGGTGGTACCGGCTACAACTTTGGTGCAGGTATGACCGGCGGCTTTGCCTATGTGCTGGATGAGGAGCGTACATTCTCGGACAAATACAACCGTGAACTGGTGGACCTCAGCCGTATCACCCAGGAACAGCTGGGCCCGTATCGCAATCATCTGCAGTCGCTGATCCGCAACTTCGTCGAGCGTACCCACAGTGAGTGGGGGCGGCAGATCCTCGATAATATGGATGATTACCTGACCCGTTTCTGGCTGGTGAAGCCCAAGGCGGCCAGTTTTGAAAGCTTGCTGACCAGCCTGCGGGCAGCCTGACGGCGCGGCAGATAACCGGTTTTCCGGTAACGGCAGCGGCCTGTGACCGCTGCCAAAATTTGATCAACCAACAGACAGGTTTGACCATGGCGGAACGTTTGAGCAATACATTCCAGTTTGTCGATGTCAGTCGGCAGGATCCGCAGAAAAAACCCGGCGAGATCCGCAAGGCGCAGTTTGTGGAAATTTATGAGCCGTTTGAAAAAAAGCAGGCTCGCGAGCAGGCGCATCGTTGCCTGGAATGTGGTAATCCGTACTGTGAGTGGAAATGCCCGGTTCATAACTACATACCCAACTGGCTGAAGCTGGCCAGCGAAGGCAACATTATTGAGGCGGTAGAGCTGAGTCACCAGACCAATACCTTGCCGGAAGTGTGTGGCCGGGTGTGCCCGCAGGATCGCCTGTGTGAAGGTGCCTGCACGCTGAATGACGGATTTGGTGCGGTGACCATCGGCAGTGTCGAGAAATACATTACCGATACTGCCTTTGCCATGGGCTGGCGACCGGATATGTCAGCAGTGGAGAAAACCGGCAAGAAAGTGGCTGTGATTGGTGCCGGCCCGGCAGGCCTCGGCTGTGCCGATATTCTGGCGCGTGCCGGTGTCGATGTGGTGGTATTCGACAAATACCCGGAAATCGGCGGTTTGCTGACCTTTGGCATTCCCGAATTCAAGCTGGAAAAAAACGTGATGGCATTGCGCCGCGAGGTATTTGAGGGCATGGGCATCGAGTTCCGCCTCAATACCGAGGTCGGCAAGGATATTGCCTTCCAGGATATCATTGACCAGTATGATGCTGTTTTTCTCGGTATGGGTACTTACACCTATATGAAAGGTGGTTTTCCCGGTGAAGACCTGCCGGGGGTTTATGAAGCCTTGCCATATCTGGTGGCCAATGTGAACCGCAATCTCGGTTTCGAGAAAACGCCGGCAGACTTTATCGACCTGAAGGACAAAAAAGTGGTTGTGCTGGGTGGCGGTGACACCGCAATGGATTGTAACCGCACCGCAATTCGCCAGGGCGCGCAGAGCGTTACCTGTGCCTATCGCCGTGATGAAGCCAATATGCCGGGTTCGGCACGTGAAGTGCTGAACGCCCGTGAAGAAGGCGTGCAGTTCCTGTTCAATCGCCAGCCGGTGGAAATTATCGGTGACCGCAAAGGTGTAATCGGTGTCAAGATGGTGGAAACCCGGCTTGGTGAACCGGATGAACGCGGACGTCGCCGTCCGGTGGTCATTGAAGGCAGTGAGGAAGTGCTGCGCGCCGATGCCGTCATTATTGCGTTTGGCTTCCAGCCCAGTCCGGCGCCGTGGTTTGCTGATTTCGGCATCGGCCTGAATGACTGGAATGGCGTGATTGCGCCGGAGCAGCAACGCTATAAATTCCAGACAACTAACGAAAAAGTCTTTGCTGGCGGTGATATGGTGCGTGGTTCGGATCTGGTGGTGACTGCCATCTGGGAAGGCCGCCAGGCTGCAGAAGGCATTCTCGATTACCTGCACGTCTGATCCCCTTTTTGATCAAGGCCCACGCATGTGGGCTTTTTTTTACCGGTTGCCACCAAGGCCGACCCCGTTGGAAAAATTGCCATGACAGAATTGAAAAATGATCGTTTTTTGCGAGCACTGGCGCGCCAGCCGGTAGACTGTACGCCGGTTTGGATGATGCGCCAGGCAGGCCGTTATTTGCCTGAATATCGCGCTACCCGCGCCCAGGCCGGTGACTTTCTCAGCCTGTGCAAGAACGCTGAGCTGGCCTGTGAGGTCACCATGCAGCCGTTGCGTCGCTATCCGCTCGATGCGGCAATCCTGTTTTCGGATATTCTTACCATACCGGATGCGTTAGGACTTGGCCTGTATTTTGAAGAAGGTGAGGGGCCGCGCTTTCACAAAACCGTGCGCAGCGAAGCTGATCTTGCCGGGCTGAATCGCTTCCGTGCCGATGATGACCTGGCCTATGTGATGAATGCCGTCAGCACTATTCGCCGTGAACTGAATGGCCAGGTGCCACTGATCGGTTTCTCCGGCAGTCCGTGGACGCTGGCCACCTATATGGTCGAAGGCGGCTCCAGCAAGGATTTTCGCCGCATCAAAAGCATGGCCTACGACCAGCCGGCGCTGATGCATGCGCTGCTGGATTTGCTGGCCGACTGTGTAACAGATTACCTGAATGCGCAGATTCGTGCCGGTGCCCAGGCCGTGCAGATTTTTGATACCTGGGGTGGCACGCTGAGCGCCCGTGCCTACCCGGAATTCTCGCTGGATTATATGCGCAAGATTGTCAGTGGCCTGATCCGTGAGCATGAAGGGCGGCAGGTGCCGGTCATCCTGTTTACCAAAAACGGTGGTCTTTGGCTGGAGAGTATCGCCGCCAGCGGTTGTGATGCGGTCGGTCTTGACTGGACCATCAATATCGCTGATGCCCGGCGCCGGGTTGCCGGCAAGGTTGCGCTGCAGGGCAATATGGATCCGGCAGTGCTGTATGCCTCGGCGGATGTTATTCGCCGTGAAGTCGGCACCATACTCGCTGATTATGGCAGCGGCTCCGGCCATGTATTTAATCTTGGCCATGGCATTACGCCAGGTGTTGACCCTGAGCATGCAGGCGCCTTTATCCGTGCTGTGCATGAATTATCGGCTGCCTATCACCAGTCAGCGGCAGCCGGCGAATAAGGTGCAAAGCACCGGGGCCGGTGCTAGAATCGGGCCTTAATCACAGCAAAATAACTGGAGAGAGAGATGGCCAGGGGTGTAAACAAAGTCATACTGGTAGGCAATGTCGGTAACGACCCGGAAACCCGTACCTTTCCGGATGGTGGCTCGGTGACCAATCTCAGCGTCGCCACCAGTGATGCCTGGCGTGACAAACAGACCGGCCAGATGCAGGAGCGAACCGAATGGCACCGTGTGGTGCTGCGTGATCGTGGCAACTACCGGCTTGGCCAGATTGCTGCCCAGTATCTGCGCAAGGGTTCAAAAGTGTATATTGAAGGCAGTCTGCGTACCCGCAAGTGGACCGACCAGCAAGGTGTGGATCGCTACACCACCGAGATTGTCGCCGAGCAAATGCAGATGCTCGATGGACGCCAGGAGGGCCAGCAGGGTGCTGGCGGCGGATATGGCCAGCAGCAACCGCAGCAGGCTTACCAGCAGCCGCAACAACAGCCGCAGCAGCATAACGCACCGGCCGCGCAGCAGTCGAATCAGCAGCCGGCACCACCGCCGGCATTTGACGACTTTGATGACGACATCCCGTTTTGATGCAGTGACGACCGGCCCATGAGGTTATTGGTCCTGCGTGATCAGCATGACTTTGTTGCCCGTTTGCAGGGGCAGCTTGCCACGCGACCGGAAGATATTACCCTGATCCCGGTGGCCTGGCAGGCCATCGGTGATACCGTCAACCTGCAACGGCTGGTAGAACAGCAGCAGCCGGATTTCCTGGTCTGTGCGGTATTTTTGCCGGTCGTTGCCGATGCCGGCAAAATCCGCAAATTTCGCAGCATGGTCGAGCAGTTCGAGCGATGCGCACGCAAGAACGGCCTGCCGCTGGTTTTCTTTTCCTCCGGTGCTGTCTTTGATGGCGCCCGCATAGCCTACCGCGAGGATGACCCGGTCTGTCCGGTCACCGCATATGGCAAGCTGTATGCCGAGCTGGAGCAGCAGATAAGCAAAAAAATCCGCCGTCACCTGATTATCCGCACTACCTGGCTGTATGGTGCCAGCGGTGAGAACTTCCTGACGGCAGTGATTGATCATGTGCTGCAGGACCGGCTGATTCGTGTCAACAGTGCCGGCAAATCCTGCCCGACCTCGATTAATGACCTTGCCCGTGTGTTGCTGGCCATTCTGCTGCAGCTCGACAGCGGTGCCGACAGCTGGGGCATTTACCATTATGCCGGTGCTGATACCGCGCTGGGCTTCCAGTTTATTGAGGCGATTCTGGCCCATGCCAGCCAGTACGATGCCGGTATTCACTCCGGTCGCCTGTGTTTTGAACATCACGAGCAACCCGATCCGGCCTTTTATTTTGAGCCGGTGATGCTGAAGTGCCAGAAACTGCTGGAGAATTTTGGTATTCACCAGCGGCCATGGCGCAAGCTGCTGCCGGCAGTGGTGCGTGAGCACTTTGCCGTGCGCCAGTTGCCGGATACAACCTGACCTTTCTTGCGGGCAACAAAAAAGGGCCGCAGACGCGGCCCTTGTCACCAGCAGCCTGCCTAGTCCTGATAACGCTGGAATACCAGTGATGCATTGGTGCCACCAAAGCCGAAGCTGTTGGACATCACCCGCTGCAACTTCACATTGTCGATGCGTTCACGCACAATCGGCATGCCTTCCGCTTCCGGATCCAGGGTCTCGATATTGGCCGAGGCAGCAATAAAGTCATTCTGCAGCATCAGCAGTGAGTAAATCGCCTCCTGCACGCCGGCTGCCCCCAGTGAGTGGCCGGTCAGGGATTTGGTTGAGCTGATCCTGGGCAGGCCAATGTCGGCAAAGGCTTGCTTCATTGCGCGCAATTCCGGCAAGTCACCGGCCGGTGTGCTGGTGCCGTGGGCATTGATATAGTCAACCGGGCCATCGACCGTGGCCAGCGCCTGCTGCATGCAGCGTACCGCGCCTTCGCCGCTCGGGGCGACCATGTCATAACCGTCAGAGGTGGCACCATAACCGACCAGCTCGGCGTAAATCCTGGCGCCGCGTGCCCTGGCGTGTTCCAGTTCTTCCAGCACCAGGGCGCCACCGCCACCGGCGATAACAAAACCGTCACGGTTGGCATCGTAGGCGCGCGAGGCTTTTTCCGGTGTGTCATTGTAATTGAAGGACAGGGCACCCATCGCATCAAACAAACAGGACAGGGTCCAGTGTTCTTCTTCACCGCCACCGGCAAATACGATGTCCTGTTTGCCCATCTGGATCAGTTCCATCGCGTTGCCAATGCAATGGGCGCTGGTGGCACAGGCTGATGAAATCGAGTAATTGACACCCTTGATCTTGAACGGCGTGGACAGGCAGGCGGAGATTGTGCTGCCCATGGTCTGCGTGACACGGTAAGGCCCGATGCGTTTGACGCCTTTGCTGCGCAAAATGTCGGCTGCTTCCACCTGGCTGGACGATGACGCACCGCCGGAACCCATCACCAGGCCGGTACGCACATTGGATACCTGGTCTTCGCTGAGGCCGGCATCCTTGACGGCCTGGTCCAGCGAAATATAGGCAAAGGCTGCCGCATCACCCATAAAACGCAGGATCTTGCGATCAATAAAGTCAGCCAGATTGATGTCGACGCTGCCGGCAATATGGCTGCGCATGCCCATTTCCTTGTATTGTTCGCGGAAGCGGATGCCGGATTTGCCCTGCTGTAATGATTGCAGGACTTGCGACTGATCATTGCCGATGCTCGATACAATGCCAAGGCCGGTAACAACAACGCGTCTCATAAAAACCCTCTGATGATAATAAAGCCGGATGGATACAGGACTCAGCCGATGGCCTGATCCTGGCGGAACAGGCCAACCCGCAGGTCGCTGGCGGTATAGATGATTTCACCATCACAATCCACGCTGCCGTCGGCAATGCCCATGACCAGTTTGCGCTCAATCACCCGTTTCAGGTGCAGGCGATAAGTCACTTTTTTGGCGGTTGGCAGGATCTGGCCGGTGAACTTGATCTCGCCGGCGCCCAGTGCCCGGCCACGGCCGGGGTTGCCTTTCCAGCCGAGGAAAAAACCGACCAGCTGCCACATGGCGTCCAGTCCCAGGCAGCCGGGCATGACCGGGTCGCCGGGAAAGTGGCAATCAAAAAACCACAGGCCAGGGTGGATATCCAGCTCGGC
>DATCSZ010000401.1:0-2550 GCA_036568205.1 Pseudomonadales bacterium | reverse complement strand
ATGGCCGGCAGCAATAATTGCCACACCAGCAGGGAGCTTGCGATAACGGCCCCGCTGAGGAAAAAGCTGGCCAGATACCATACTACCGGCGGGTGGCTTTGCGGTTTGTTGAAAAAATCGCGACTCCTGGCTTCGGCCACTGTCTCACCGGCGGCGAGAAACGCATAGGCCTTGTAGAATGAGTGGGCCACCAGGTGCAGCAGGGCCAGCTCGTACAGGCCAAGCCCGACTTCCATCAGCATAAAACCCATCTGCGTGCAGGTAGACCAGGCCAGGCGCACCTTGATGCTGATGCGTGTCATCATCACCAGGCCGGCCAGCACGGCGGTGAGGCCGCCGGCAATCACCAGCATGGCCTGGGCCACCGGCGCCAGGGTGACAAGATCGGCGAGGCGGATCAGCACAAAACCGCCGATATTGACCACGCCGGCATGCAGCAGCGCGGAAACCGGTGTCGGCGCTTCCATCACCTGGATCAGCCAGCCGTGCAGCGGCAGCTGGGCCGATTTGAGGATCGCCGCCAGCGCAAACAGCGCGGTTGCCCAGTGCAGGCCGGCCGGCAGTGAATCAAGGCCTTTGACAAAAGCGGCAATGCCGTCCAGCGTCAGGGTGCCGGTGGCCTGGTAGATGAGTACAAGCGCGGCCAGCAGACAGGTATCGGCCAGCCGGCTGGCGATAAATTTCTTGTGCGCAACAATCTGCGCGGCCTTGCGATCCGGGTAAAAGGTGAGCAGGTAATGCAGGCCGATGCTGGTGCCGGTCCACGCCAGCACGATCACCAGCAAATGACGGCTGACCACCAGCAGGCTGACACAGGCAAGGGTAAACAGCATGGCGCGGACAAACAGCGCCTGGTTCGGCTCACCCTGCAGGTAACGGCGGGAATAATTGATGATCACCCAGCCCAGCAGCGCCACCAGCAGGGCAACGACAAGGCCGGGCTTGTCAATGCTGACGGGCTGAAATTGCGCCAGCGCCACAGCAGCCACAACGGCCGCCACGCTTGTCAAAAGACCGAGCAGCGCAGCGCCTCGGGCCGGCAGCCATTGCCGGCGCCAGGGCAGCAAAGCCAGCGCAAATGCAATGCCGTAAATCACCGGCAACAGCCAGCCGTTTACTAATGCCGTCATGGGGTAGTCTCCTGCGTCAGGGTGTTGCGTTGCATGGAGCGTATGTTGCGGCGGGAATAATGTTTTGTAAAATATATATATGTGAAACAAATGTTCTTATAAAGTGAACAATATGCGAAACCTGAACTTCCACCACCTGTATTATTTCTGGACCGTCGCCAAGGAGGGCCACCTGACACGGGCTGCCCGGCAGCTGCATGTGTCGCAATCGGCGCTGTCATCGCAGATACGCCAGCTGGAGGGCCAGCTGGGCCATGACCTGTTTGAACGGGAGGGACGTTCACTGCGGCTGACCGAAGTCGGCCACCTGGTGCTGGAATATGCCGAGAGCATTTTCAACCTGGGCAGTGAAATGCTGTCGATTGTTGAAAGTGGCGAGCTGCAACAGGTACAACGCCTGCGTATTGGTGCGGTAGCGACGCTGTCGCGCAACTTCCAGGAGAATTTCCTGCGGCCGGTAATCGGAGAGGCAAACGTGCGGCTGGTTATCCAGTCGGCCAGCCTGGAAGAATTGCTGGAGCAACTCAGGATACACAAGCTGGACCTGATTTTGTCCAACCGGCCGGTGGTGACCGATTCGGTGACGCCATTGCGTTGCCAGCGTATTGCCCAGCAACGGGTGTGCCTGGTTGGCCCGCCGGGGGCCATGGCAAGCGGGTTTGATTTTCCTGCTGACCTGGCCCGTGTGAAACTGCTGCTGCCCGGCCCGAGCAGCGATATCCGCAGCCAGTTTGACCTGTTATGTGAACAGCTGGGGGTGGACGTGACACCTTATGCGGAAGTGGATGACATGGCGATGTTGCGTCTGCTGGCGCGTGATTCCGGCGGCGTGGCCGTGGTGCCTGAGGTGGTGGTGCAGGATGAGCTGGAAAGCGGCCGCCTGCAGAAATATGCCGTGCTGGATGCGCTGGAGGAGAGTTTTTACGCGATTACCGCCAAGCGCCATTTCCAGCTGCCGGTGTTGCGCTTGCTGCTGGACAGGCCTGCCTGAGCAGGCCTGTTAGTCGTCGCAGCGTCTGGCGATATAGAAACCGTAGCTGTAATAGTCGTGGTACTTTTCATACAGCGCAATTTCGTGCTGCTCGGCGGCTACAACGGCGCGGGCTGCGTCGCTGTTGTGGTGTTGTTGCAGGAAGCCGGCAAAGCGTGCCTGCATTGGCCGGTAGTAATTATCCAGCCAGCACGCGGGTGGCAGCACAAAATAACCCAGCGGGCTGTAGCCATGCCGTTCCAGTGTGGCGATATTCCCTGACGCGCTGGTGATATGCGGGTATTCCTGCAGCCAGTGCTGTTGCAATGCCTGCGGGCGTTGCCCGGTGAGCCAGGTGATTTCCGATACCGCCAGTATCCCGCCCGGTTTCAGCAAGCGCCGCCAGCCGGCGATGCCCGCCTCAAAGCCAATGTTATAAACCGCACCTTC
>DATCSZ010000400.1:0-5905 GCA_036568205.1 Pseudomonadales bacterium | reverse complement strand
GTGTTGTTCCAGCCAGTTCGCCAGCGCTGCCAGGCTGCAATCTCCGCCAGCTGCCGGGCTTGGTTTCAAGCACAGTGCCTGGTCAGGCTGGTGCAGGTCCTGCGGCAGCAAAAAATAGTCGAAGCCAAGCTGGCGGGCGTGCTCGAAAGCCTGCAGCACCGGCTTGCCGCTGACATTGTGATAAATGCGTTTGGCGGCAAAACGAGCTGGCGCAATCATGCTGTCGATGGCAGCCAGGTCCAGCGTCATGGATTGCTGCAGCCGTGTCATGTACAGGTTGCGTGGTCCCTTGCCGCTGATCAGGCAAAACCCGTGAGCCCCCAGGCTGCGGTCAAACACACTGAGCTTGCGGCAATGATCGACCAGGATAAAACCGTGGTCCAGCGGTACTTCCAGTCGTTGTTCAGGCAGGGATTTTTGTGTCCACCAGCGTTTGTCAAAATCAAAACGCAGTGTGGTTTGCTGCTGCTCGTCAATTTCAACCAGGACCGGGAAGCGGAAACGGCGCTGGCCGATCAGCAGGCGCTGGTCGGCCAGGTCAATCACCAGGCCGCTGTCATCCAGCTGCGGAAAGTCCCACAAGGCGGCAATCGCCTGTTGCCAGCGCGACAGGTTGGCATGGATAAAGGCAATGTCGTCTGCCAGCGGTTCAGCCAGCAGGTTGCGGCCAAGGCCGATGGTGGCCTCAAAGCCGAGCAGTGGCAGTACGGTGCTGCCAATATCCAGTGTCGAGCCGGTGTGGTCGATACGGGCCGGCCCTGGCTGCGCCGGGTCAATGATCACAAACAGGTTGCGGCGCTCGGTTTGTTGCAGCAAATCCCAGGCATCATTGTTCATCGCCAGATGGTCAGAGACCAGTGCAATCACGGTATTGTCGGCGAAAGGCGAGGCTTGCAGCTGCTTGATAAAACGGCTCAGCAACATGTCGGCACAGGCCACCGAGTTCAGCATCGCATTGCTGCCATCCTGGTAACGGATTGATTCGCAGCTGCGGGTCGGGTGGCCGCTGGGATGGTGGGTGTCCAGTGTCAGCGTGAACAGCGCAAACGGCTGTTGCCGGGCGGCCAGTGTCTCAAAGCGCTGCAGCACCAGCTCCAGCAATGAATCATCGTACAGCCCCCAGGCGTTCAGGTAGTCCGGGTCGTCCAGCTGCGCCTGCAGCTGTTCACGGCCAATTACTTCATCAAAACCGTGGCTGCGGTAGAACTTGTCCTTGCCGGCAAAGGCCGGATCACCACCACCGATATAGCTGAGGTAATAACCGGCGCCAGCCAGCAGGTCACCGAGACAGGTGGCGGCGGGCAAAAAGGCGTCCATGCCGGACATGGCATTACCATGCGACGGTGTAAACAGCGGCAGGCCGCACTGGCTGGCGGTCATGCCGGCGATGGTCCAGCTGGTGGCGGCAAGCTGGCGGATATCGGTGAAGTGGATTGCCTGCTGTTCCAGCTGCTGCAAATGCGGCATCAGGCCGGGAAACACGCGCTCATCCAGATAACTGCGTTCCAGGCTTTCGGCATAAATCACCACCAGGTTGCGCGGTGCGCCGCTGACCTGGCTGATCGGTGGTCGCTGGTAGTAATGCGGGAAATCGTCATCATCGGCCTGGCCTGCAAAATGCTGCTGGAATGCCAGCCGGCCGCTCAGCAAACGGAACGCATCCACGCTGGCCGGGTTGAACAGGAATGACGCCAGCACCAGTGACAGGGCCCAGAACGAACCCAGCCGGGCCTGCGGGCGCTGGCGAAATACATGCCAGCCCAGCAGCAGCAAAGCCAGCAGCAGGCCGCCGATGGCACTGACGATAACGCCGGTGTACTCACGAAAGCCGGCGCCGGCCAGGCCATAACGCAGGTGGAAAACTACCGAATCATCAATGCCGTTATCGGTGAAATAATTGGCCACCTGGAAGCCAGTCAGCAAAAACAGTGCGCAGAAGCAGGTGATAAAAAACAGGCTGCGGCCGATCAGGCCATGGCGGCTTTTCTGCCACAGCAGCAGTGCCGTTAGCAGCAGCGCCAGGCAAGCCAGGGAATAGTAAGTCATGTCGGTCAATCCATCCGTCAACAAAAAGCCAGCATGTAGCTGGCTTTGACATAAAAGTGTCACATTGTACGGACAGTTGCCGGGGCTGTCATCTGCGCGATCGTGCCGCGCAGGTAACAGGGGATATGAGTTATGGGATCAGCTGTCGTTCAGTGGCCGTATCAATGCCATCACTGAATCATGACCAACCGCAAAGCGGTAAGATGCCTCTTGCAGGACAGTCGATCAGCTGGCCTGGGCGGCCTCGCTGACGTCCTCGATCAGGTCAAACAGTTCGCGGAACTGGTCGGTCAGTTTGTGGCTGGGGGCGTGATAGACCAGCGGTTTTTGCTCGCGGTGTGATTCTTTCATTTTCACCGATGAGCTTAAAAAGACATCCAGTACCGGCAGCTGCTCCTGGCGCAATTCTTCAATCAGCTCAGTCGGCAGGCGTGCCTGGCTGTTGAACTGGTTGACCACCACACCATCAATACGCAGTTTGGGGTTGTGGTCCTCGCGCAGCTCAACAATATTGTTCAGCAGGTTGTACAGCGCATTTTTCGAGAAGGTGTCGCAGTCAAACGGGATCACCACTGACTGGGCAGCGATCAGCGCGGATTTGCTGTAAAAATTGAAGTTTGGCGGGGTGTCGATATAAATCCGGTCATATTCGCTGGACAGTTCGTCCAGTGCATCGCGCAGCTTGTAGATTTTGTATTTGCTTTCCAGCTCTTTCTCAATGGTTTCCAGGGCCGGGTTGGATGGCATCAGGTGGAGGTTGTCAAACGCGGTGGTGTAAATAAAGTCGTCCAGGCTTTTTTTGCTGCCAAACCAGCCACCGGAGCTTTGTTTGAGCAGTTCAGCCACGGAGCCTGCCATGGATTGACGATGCTCATCACTGTGGGTGTCAAGGCCCAGGTAATAGCTGGAATTGCCTTGCACATCAAGGTCTACCAGCAGGGTCTTGTAGCCGATGGATGCGCTGACAGCGGCCAGGTTGCAGCTGATGCTGGATTTGCCGACCCCACCTTTTTGATTGAAAATCACACGACGCATGACAAGCCCCTCTGACCGCAGTTTAATGTGCGCCATTCTAGTGAGCTTGCCCGGTGCTTGTAAAGCAATGCGCAGGCCATGAAGGCATCAGGCTCAGTGCAGGTAGCCTCGGGCATCATCCGGCAGTTGCATGGATGACAATAAGCGGCGCGTCTGGTGTCGGCTCAGCAGCTGTTGCTGCTGCAGCCGAAGCAGCAACCATACATGTTCGCTGTGCAGCACCAGCTGCGCCGCCGGCCCGGTATGCTGGCCGGGCAGGCATTGCCTGAGCAGGTCCAGCAACACATCAGGCAAGCCCCAGTCCTTGCTTATCCAGTAAGCCAGACGCCGGTCCAGCTGCCCAATGGCATGCAGCAGCCGGGCCGGGTCGGGCCGGCTGGAGGCAGCACGGATACGCTGCTGGATATAGACCAGCGCCAGATACTGCAGCAGCGTTGCCAGAAAGGCATACAGCGGGTGCTGGCCCTGCTGCCGGGCCAGTTGCAGTGCCAGTAATGCATTGTCGATACCGCAATGGGACAGGACATGTTCGTGACAGCCTGCATCGTGCAGGCAGTGGTCGCTGAACGTGCTGGTGATCAGCAATGCGCGTTGCCGGTCGAGGTCATGATCTGCGGCCAGTAATGCGCCGGCCTGAGGCTTTGGGCAGTGCTGCCGGTGGCTGGCCCGCAAGGCCGGCATGGCTGTTTGCAGGCGCTGCCGGAGTGCTGAGCCGTCTGCCTGCATAGCGCCAGCAATATCAATGCACAGTGATCCAATCAAGGCTGCGCGCCGGGCTGGCTGGTACAGTGGATCCAGCAAGGCTGGCTCTGGTGCAGCCTGGCCGTGTGTGCCAAGGTGACGAAAACAGTAAGCGGTAAGCAGCCGGTCCAGCTGCTGCAGGGCGGCCTGTGGATCATGCTGTTGCAGCTGGCGGATATGACTGGCCAGTTGATGCATGGGCGGTAACTGTGCGCGATCCAGCCAGCCGTTGTTGTGATGATGGATAAAAGGGATATTCATCAGTCGTTTGATCAAAAATTGTCCGATCCTGCCTGAACTATAGTGGCTGGTGGCCTGTTGTGACACAGAAAAGCCGTTGCAGCTGTGAGCTGTGTCACCCGGATGGATGAAGGCTGGCGACAGCAATCGCGTATCATGGGCCGATCAGACAAAAGAGGAATCCGGGCATGAACAAGACAGTTGAACTGAGCGGCAAGCGTATCCTGATCACCGGTGCTACCGGCTTTGTTGCCGAGCCGATCGTCAAGGCGCTGGCAGCTGATAACCAGGTGTTTGCCGGTGCACGCTACAAAAAAGCGGAGGATCGGCAAAAAATTGAGGCAAGCGGGGCGCAGCCGGTGATGCT
Source organism: Pseudomonadales bacterium (assembly GCA_036568205.1). GTDB lineage: Bacteria > Pseudomonadota > Gammaproteobacteria > Pseudomonadales > DT-91 > DATCSZ01. The sequence continues at coordinate 1,476 of DATCSZ010000400.1, read as the reverse complement.
GGACCTGGCCGCTGATGACTGGCCACAGTTGCCGCAGCAGGTGGATTATGTGCTGAACCTGGCGGTCGCCAAATCCGGTAAATGGCATATCGACCTGCCGGTCAATGCCGAATCACTGGGGCGCCTGATGCTGAAATACCGTGACTGTGCCGGTTTTTTGCATGTTTCCTCCACGGCGGTTTATGCCTACGATAGCGCCACGCCGCATGCCGAAAGCAGCTCGCTGGGGGACAACCACCGCAGCCTGTTTGAAACCTACAGCATTTCCAAGATTGCTGCTGAAACCGTGGCCCGTTTTGTGGCTGGCCAGTTTGGCGTGCCGTTGACTATCGCCAGGCTGAATGTTCCTTATGGTGATTTTCCGTGCTGGCCGTATTTTCATTACATGATGATGAAAAACAACATGGCCATTGATGTGCACCCCGATACGCCCAACTGTTACAGCCCGATTCATGCGGATGATTACATTGCCCGTTTGCCGTATTTGCTGGCCGCCGCATCCAGCAGCGCACCCACCTTTAACCTGGGTGGCAGCCAGGTCGTGTCGATTGAGGACTGGTGTGGCTATATTGGTGAACTGACCGGCCTGCAGCCGCGCTATAACATAACGGACAAGGCGCTGGGCAGCATGGTCACTGACAGCAGCAAGCTGGAGCAACTGGCAGGCCCTACCCGGATTGACTGGCGCGAAGGTGTCAGGCGCATGCTGCAGGTGATGGCGCCGGAAGCCTTGCAAGCTTAGGTCATGGCCGGGCAAATTTTGTTTGTCCTGCACAGCCATCAGCGCTAGCATTTGGCAACAATAACAAATACACGATGTGCCGCGATGACTGTTACCGATGACCTGCCCGTAATTCACCCGCTGGCTGGCTGTGCCGACCAGGCGCTGGGCGGCAAGGCACAAGGCCTGGCCCGGCTGATTGCCGCCGGTCTCAGGGTGCCTGACGGCTTTGTTATTGCCGATGCCCGTGACGGGGTTTATCCGGCTGCGCTGGATGACAGCTATCAGCGGCTCGGTGGGGGCAGGGTGGCGGTGCGCTCCTCGGCGCTGGGTGAGGATGGTGGCGAGCTGTCCTTTGCCGGCCAGTTTGCCACCGTGCTGGATGTCGAGGGTGAAACGGCGTTGCGGGCCGCGATTGATCACTGTGTGGCGTCATTGCGCAGTGAGCGTGCCAGCGCCTATCAGCAGGACCGCCAGCACCATAAAGAAACAGCCATGTGTGTGGTGGTACAGCAGATGGTCGATGCCCGCGCTGCCGGTGTGCTATTTACTGCTGACCCCGTGTCAGGCCGTCATGACCGGCTGGTGATTGATGCGGTGGCCGGTCTTGGCGAGGCACTGGTCAGTGGTGAGGCCAGCTCGGATCATTTTTTGCTTGCCCCGGACAACAGCGTGATTCACCGGCAGCTGGCCGGTGAGCAGCCGGTGCTGGACCAGCTTATGCTGCAGCAGCTGGCCAGCGAGGCACGGCAGGC
>DATCSZ010000399.1:0-1494 GCA_036568205.1 Pseudomonadales bacterium | reverse complement strand
CAATAGACAATGTCAGTCGAATATCGTTTTTGTCGGTGATTTCGATATTGCTGACCCCGCCCACTTCGAAACCGGAAATCTGTACGGTGGTTTCCCTGCTCAGGCCGGCGGCGGAATTCAGCCGCCCGTAAATGACGAAATAATCCTCGAAAATATTCTGCTTCTTCAGCATGGAAAACAGCAGTGCCAGCAGGATGACGGCGGCGGCCAGTACGAAAAACCCCACCAGTTTTTCCTGGAAGCTGTAACTGGTGCGGTGGATGTAATGGGCTATGGGCCTTGCTTTGTTATCGGCCATAGGCAGCCACATCATGATTGCGCAGGAAGGCATTCACCTGCGGGTCGGCGGCAGCCAGCAGTGCTTCGCGGCTGGTAAATTGCAGCAATCGGTGGCCATCGATAAACAGGCTGGCGCTGCATTTATTGGTTAACAGTTCCATATCGTGATCATACACCAGCGCGGCCATGCCCTGCTGTTCCACTTTGCCAAAAACATATTGCAACAGGGCTGCGGATGTATTTTTATCATAGTGGCCGAAAAAATCATCCAGTATGAGGATTTGCGGTTGCAGCAACAGCGCCCGCGCCAGCAACGCCTGGGCGTAACTGCGGGGATCCAGGTAGGCGGGCAGTTGCTGCAGCAGCGCCGGGTCCAGCGGGCCGATTTCATCCAGCAGGGCGCGCGCCCGGGCGACCAGTTCATCCCGCTCCGCCAGTTTATGATACAGCGCCGGCTGGACGATATTGTCCAGCATGCTGAGCACCGACAGCAGACTGCTGTCCCGGTTGAGATAGGCAATGCGGGTACGCATGCGCTGCCAGTCCGCTTTGCTCAGGCGGGACAGATTGTGGCCGGCCACCCGAACCTGTCCGGCACAGGGATCTTCCAGGCCCGCCAGGCAACGCAACCAGGTGGATACCTGCGATGGATTTTCGCCCATCACGGCGGTGATGCTGGCGGGCATCAACGCCAGGTCAATGCCGCTGGCTGACGACACATCCTGCGGCTCCTCGAAACAGGGCAGCACACCATGGGCCTGCAGCAATGCGGTGCTCACCATATGAGCACCATGGCGCTGATGCCGTCGATGATGAACAGCATCACCAGGATATTGACGATGGCCGCCTGGGTTTGCTGGGGCACTTCGGTGGCGGAGCTGCCCACCCGCAGTCCGTGATAGCAGGACACCGCGCCGATGGTCAGGCCGAACAGCACATTTTTCACCACGAACATCAGCAGCATCAACGGTTCCACGCTGTCCGCCAGTTTGAACAGGTAGGCAAAGTGCCGCGGCGAGGTAAGCAGGCCACTGAGCAGTATGCCACTGGTGAGGGTGATGAAGGTAAAGAATACCGCCACCACCAGTTGCGATGCGGTGACCCCGAGGATACGCGGTGCGATCAGGTATTCATTGATATCCACGCCCATGATTTCCAGCGACTGGATTTCCCGGTGCAGTTTCATATTGCCGATGTCCACGGTGATGGCGGAGG
>DATCSZ010000398.1:0-4375 GCA_036568205.1 Pseudomonadales bacterium | reverse complement strand
CCAGCAAGCACCAGGCCATCATGGACACCGGCCTTCGCCGGTGTGACGGAAAGTGAAAAAGGGCACCGGCATTCAATTCCTGTCCCGCCATGCCGGCGAAGAGCCTGCCCTCGACCCGATCGGGGGCCGACCAGCGCAGCGCAGAACGCCAGCATTGCTGGCAGCCCCGACAGGGGTGAGCATCGCAGATGCGAATACATCCAGAGGTGACAAACACTGCGCCTTTGCCTCCCCCATCCGTCATACCGGCGAAGGCCGGTATCCAGAGCCAGCAAGCACCAGGCCATCATGGACACCGGTCCTCGATCAGGTCCAGGACAGGCTCTTCGCCGGTGTGACGGAAAGTAAAAATGAACACCGGCCTTCCCCTGCACCTGCATGATCGGAACGTGAAAAAAGACACCGGCCTTCGCCTCCCCACCCGTGATGCCTCCCTGCACCGGCATGACAAATAGCTGGAGCTAACAGTTTGCCATGACTGTCCCGAATGTATTCCGACTCATGCACGCCACAAACAAAAAAGCGCCCGCAGGCGCTTGGGTAATATTGCCGGCAAGGCAATCACACAATGTCGATATGCTCGGCCTCGATTTTGGCTTTCCAGATTGCCGGACCTGTGTTGTGCACCGATTCGCCGTTGCTGTCCACCGCCACGGTAACCGGCATGTCTTCCACCTCGAACTCATAAATCGCTTCCATGCCCAGCTCCGGGAAGCCAACCACTTCGGCTTTCTTGATCGCCTTGGAAACCAGGTAAGCTGCACCACCCACCGCCATCAGGTACACCGACTGGTGTTTTTTGATCGCCTCCAGTGCTGCCGGGCCGCGCTCGGCCTTGCCGATCATGCCCATCAGGCCGGTTTGTGCCAGCACCTGCTCGGTGAATTTATCCATCCGGGTGGCAGTGGTCGGGCCGGCTGGCCCCACCGCCTCGTCACGCACCGGGTCAACCGGGCCGACGTAGTAAATAAAGCGGCCTTTCAGGTCCACCGGCAGTGCTTCACCCTTGTTCAGCATATCCACCATTTTTTTATGCGCCGCATCACGACCGGTCAGCATCTTGCCGTTCAGCAGCAGCACATCGCCCGGTTTCCAGCTTTTCACCTCGTCAGCGGTGACGGTTTGCAGGTTGACCCGTTTGACATTGGCACTGGCCTCACGGGTTACCTCTGGCCAGTCCTCCAGCTTCGGCACCGGCAGTTCAGCCGGGCCTGAGCCATCCAGGGTAAATTTGGTCCAGCGGGTGGCGGCACAGTTGGGAATAATCGCAATCGGCTTGTTGGCAGCGTGGGTCGGGCAATCCAGCACTTTGACATCCAGCACGGTGGTCAGGCCGCCAAGCCCCTGGGCACCAATGCCCAGCTTGTTGATCTTGTCATACAGCTCCAGCCGCAGCTCTTCAGCACGGTTGCCGGCGCCACGGGCTTTCAGGTCCTGGATATCCAGCGGCTGCAGCAGGGCTTTTTTCGCCAGCGCCATGGCTTTATCGGCGGTGCCGCCAATGCCGATGCCAAGCATGCCCGGTGGACACCAGCCGGCGCCCATTTTCGGGATTTGTTCCAGCACCCAGTCAACCACCGAATCGGACGGGTTGAGCATGGCAAACTTGGTTTTCGCTTCCGAGCCGCCGCCCTTGGCTGCCAGGTATACATCAACCGTGTCACCGGGCACGATTTCATAAGTAATCATTGCCGGCGTATTGTCGCCGGTGTTTTTGCGCGCACCGTCCGGATCGGCCAGGATCGAGGCACGCAACTTGTTGTCGGGGTTGTTATAGGCGCGGCGCACACCTTCATTAATCATCTCCTCCACCGACATGTCAGCATCCCACTGCACGTTCATGCCGACTTTCAGGAACACACTGACAATGCCGGTATCCTGGCAGATCGGCCGGTGCCCTTCGGCACACATGCGCGAGTTGATCAGGATCTGCGCCAGCGCGTCTTTGGCTGCCGGGTTCTGCTCGCGCTGGTAAGCCTGGTCCACGGCCTGGATAAAATCCTGCGGGTGGTAATAGGAAATGTATTGCAGCGCATCGGCAATACTGTCGATCAGGTCATTCTGTTTGATAACGGTCATGTCAGCCTCGTTGAACGGTCAGGGATTTGTTGACTGCAGCGCCTTGATTTGCTGCTCCAGCCGGCTCAGGGTCTGGTTGGTCTGCTGGCGGAAGGCATTCACCGATTCCAGCCAGCCGGCATTGTCATCCACCTGCTTTTGCAGGGTTTTCTGGCTGGCCTGCAATGCCGTCAACTGGCGACGTAAATCGTCAATTGCCTTTTGTTGCTGCTGCTGGTCTTTTTGTGCGCTCTGCAGGCTGCGGGTATCCTTTTTCAGCTGTTCCAGGCCGGCAGCCTGGGCAGTCAGCTCACCACGCAGGCTGCTGACGGCCTTGTCCTGGCTGGCAACAGACTTCTCCAGTGCCTTCACGCTTTTTTCGGCGGCATCCACTTTTTTGCCCTGGTCGGCCAGCTCCGACTGGTTGCGGCGCCAGGCCGAGGCCCACAATTTATCCATCTGGGTCCACAGTTCATCGGTGCGTTCTTTCAATTCGTTCAGGCGCACCTGCATCGCCACGCTGGACTGGCTGATGCTCTCATCGGTGGATGACAGCTGGTTCTCCAGCTTCTGCAGGCGCAAATCGGCAGCCGTCAGTGCCCGTGACTGCTGGTACAGCTGCCAGCCCAGCAATGCCACTGCTGCCAGCAAAATCAGGAACATCACAGCCAGCAACGCATTGTTCATGCCATTGTTGCTGCGCGACGGCGGGCGTTCCTTGCGCTGGCTGTTTTTTTTGCCACCGTCAGGGCGCTCATCATCACGTTTTTCAGTCTGTATGCTGGGCAAATCGTCTATATCAAGTGGGTGATCACGATCTGGCATGGTGTGCTTTCCGGTCGGGAATGTGGCGCACATTATACCGTTGCTGCCGCGCTTTGCCAGCCACCGGCCCGGCTGGCGTCACAGCACTTTTTCTTTGCCGGCAATAGGCCTATACTGTGCGCCTTGACGGCCCTGGTGCCGGCAAAAAGGCTCTTTTTACGGCCTGATGTGCCGGTCATCAAGGCAACACTGGCTAACCTGATAACCAAAGGATATGCATTATGGCAATTGAATTACCGGCTTTACCTTATGCACAAGATGCACTGGCTCCGCACATTTCTGCCGAGACCCTGGAATACCATTACGGCAAGCACCACAAGACCTATGTCGACAAGCTGAATGGCCTGATTCCCGGCACCGAGTTTGAAGGCAAGTCACTGGAAGACATTATCAAGACCTCCAGCGGCGGCGTGTTCAACAACGCAGCGCAGGTATGGAACCACACCTTCTACTGGAACTGCCTGAGCCCGAACGGCGGCGGCGCAGCGACCGGTGCGGTGGCTGACGCAATCAACAAAAGTTTCGGTTCGTTCGACAAGTTCAAGGAAGAGTTCACCAATTCAGCGATCAACAACTTCGGCAGCAGCTGGACCTGGCTGGTGAAAAAAGCCGACGGCAGCCTGGCCATTGTCAACACCAGCAATGCCGCCACCCCGCTGACCGACAGCAGCGTCACGCCAATCCTGACGGTTGACCTGTGGGAGCACGCCTACTATATCGATTACCGCAATGCCCGCCCGAACTACATGAATGCGTTCTGGAGCCTGGTGAACTGGGATTTTGTTAACCAGAATTTTGCCTGAGCGGTAGTATTGCTTGTCTGAACCGGCCATCTGGCCGGTTTTTTTATGCCGCTAATCCGCAGCGGTCGACGCTGCGGATTGCAGATAACGTTTGATCGCCTTTTCTGCCGCAACAAAACCGATTGTGCCGGTCAGCATGGTCGCCGCACCAAAACCGCCACTGCAATCAAGTTTCACGCCGTCAACCATGGCTGACTTTTGCTGGCACACCTCGCCATCCGGCTTCGGAAACACCGCCTGCTCGGTTGAGAACACCGCATCCACGCCAAAGCTGCGCTTATTGCTGCGGGCAAAATTATGGCGCCGGTACAGTTGCTGGCGCACCTTGGCCAGCAACGGGTCACTGACGGTTTTGCCCAGATCGGCCACCATGACCCGGGTCGGGTCGGATTTGCCACCCGCCGAACCGGCCATCACCAGGCGTATGCGACGCGCCCGGCAATAGGCCACCAGGGCAGCTTTTACACTGGCGGCATCAATGGCATCAATCACCACATCATGCTGCGGGCCAAGGTAAGCAGCCAGGTTATCCGTATCCAGAAAATCATCTACTACCGTGATTTGCAACAGCGGATTGATCGCCTGCAGTCGTTCGGCCATCACCTGGGTTTTGCTGTGGCCGATGGACTGCTGCACGGTATGCAGCTGGCGATTGCTGTTGCTGACGCAAATATCATCCATGTCAATCA
>DATCSZ010000397.1:0-1050 GCA_036568205.1 Pseudomonadales bacterium | reverse complement strand
AGCACTCTGGCCGCCAATGAAACCCGTTGATGGTCTGTATATAGGCCTGATGTCAGGCACCAGCCTGGATGCCATTGATGCGGTGCTGCTGTATTGCAGCAGTGATCGTATCAGCCTGCGGGAAACTTACAGCCACGCCATGCCCTCCGGGCTGCGAGAAAAAATCCTGCAGCTGTGCCAAAGTGGCGCCGACGAAATCGATCGTGCCGGCGCCGTCCACCTTGCTCTCGGCGAGCAATTCGCTGAAGCATCACTGGCACTGCTGAAAAAGGCTGGCACGTCCGCAACCGACATCATCGCCATAGGCTGTCACGGTCAGACCATTCGGCACCGGCCGGGAGCCCATGGCTTTACTGTTCAACTCGGTAGCGCCGATGTTCTTGCTACACGCACGGGCATTGCCGTCGTTTGCGATTTCCGCAACCGTGACATGGTGCTCGGCGGTCAGGGTGCGCCTTTGGTGCCCGCCTTCCATCGCGCCATGTGGGGCAGCATGCCGGACACGGCAGTGGTCAACATCGGCGGAATGGCCAACATTACCTGGCTGGAAAATGGCGACGTTTCCAGCGGCTTTGACACCGGCCCCGGCAACGTACTGATGGATTGTTGGATCCGGAAACATCGTGGCGAACAGTTCGACCAGGATGGCCACTGGGCTGCCAGCGGCCAACTGCAACCGGCGCTTCTCGCACGCCTGCAGCAGGAACCCTATTTCACTACGCCGCCACCGAAGAGCACAGGACGTGAGCTGTTCTGCCTGGAATGGCTGAACCGCCATTTGAATGGAGAGTCACCCGAAGATGTGCAGGCAACACTGCTTGAACTGACAGCCTGGTCGATTAGCGAAGCGCTGAAGCCGCTGTCTCCGGAAAAGGTGCTGGCATGTGGTGGCGGCGCGCATAACAAGGCGCTGATGCGGCGCATACAAACACTGTGCAACAGCACGCCGGTTATACCTACCGATGAAGTCGGCCTGAGCGCAGACTGGGTAGAAGGTGCTGCATTTGCCTGGCTTGCCTGGGCGCGCATGAATCAGGTACCAGGCAATGT
>DATCSZ010000396.1:0-1675 GCA_036568205.1 Pseudomonadales bacterium | reverse complement strand
CTGGTGGCCGATTACCTGGACAAGGCGCCAGCCGTTGCGCCAGGCGAGGTGGTGTTGCTGGAAAACGTGCGTTTTAACCCGGGCGAAAAAAAGGATGACGAGGCGCTGGCCCGCCAGTATGCCGCACTGTGTGATGTGTTTGTCATGGATGCGTTTGGCACCGCCCATCGTGCCCAGGCCTCTACCCACGGTGTGGCGCGCTTTGCCCCGGTCGCCTGTGCCGGGCCGTTATTGTCGGCCGAGCTGGAGGCACTGGAAAAGGCGCTGGCCAAACCGGCCCGTCCGCTGGTGGCGATTGTTGCCGGCTCCAAGGTGTCCACCAAGCTGGATGTGCTGACCGCGCTGGTTGACAAGTGTGACCAGCTGATTGTCGGCGGCGGCATTGCCAATACCTTCCTGGCTGCCTGCGGCAAGCCGGTAGGCAAGTCGCTGTGCGAAATGGAGATGGTCGATACAGCCAGGGCGCTGATGGCCAGGGCCAGTATTCCGCTGCCAACGGATGTGGTTACCGGCAAGCAGTTTGCCGAAGACGCCGTGGCCGAGACCAAAAGCGTGGATGCGGTGGCCGACGATGACATGATTTTTGATATTGGCCCGGACAGCCGCAGGCAGCTGGCCGATATGCTGAAAAACGCCGGCACCATTATCTGGAACGGCCCGGTCGGAGTGTTTGAATTTGACCAGTTTGGCGGCGGCACCGAGGCCATTGCCCATGCAGTGGCGGACAGTGCGGCATTCTCGATTGCCGGCGGCGGTGATACGCTGGCTGCGGTCGACAAATACGGCGTGACCAGCCAGGTCTCGTATATTTCCACCGGCGGCGGTGCATTCCTTGAATATGTCGAAGGCAAGGAGCTGCCGGCTGTCAGCATACTGAAAACACGTGCCAATGACTGACAAGGCCCGGTTGCGGCCGGGCAACACAACAACAGGCACACTGCCCGGCTGAAGCCGGAACCACAAACAGACCGAACAACAACGATTAAGGAGAATACGATGGCCCTGATTTCCCTGCGACAACTGCTGGACCATGCTGCTGAATACGGTTATGGCGTGCCGGCATTCAATGTGAACAACCTGGAACAAATGCGCGCCATTATGGAAGCGGCAGACAAAACCGATTCGCCGGTGATTGTCCAGGCCTCGGCGGGTGCCCGTAAATACGCCGGCGCGCCGTTCCTGCGCCACCTGATCCTGGCCGCGATTGAGGAATTCCCGCATATCCCGGTGTGCATGCACCAGGATCACGGCACCAGCCCGGCGGTGTGCCAGCGTTCCATCCAGCTTGGTTTTTCCTCGGTAATGATGGACGGCTCGCTGGGTGAAGACGGCAAGACACCGGCCAGCTATGACTACAATGTCGATGTAACCCGCCGCACGGTTGATATGGCGCACGCCTGTGGTGTATCGGTAGAAGGCGAGCTGGGTTGCCTGGGTTCACTGGAAACCGGCCAGGCCGGTGAAGAAGACGGCATTGGTGCCGAAGGCATACTGAGCCATGAGCAGATGCTGACCGATCCGGATGAGGCAGCCGATTTTGTTGGCAAAACCGGTGTTGATGCGCTGGCCATTGCCTGCGGTACCTCGCACGGTGCCTACAAGTTTACCCGTCCACCGACCGGCGATATCCTGGCCATTGACCGCATCAAGGAAATCCACAAACGCATCCCCAATA
>DATCSZ010000395.1:0-1478 GCA_036568205.1 Pseudomonadales bacterium | reverse complement strand
GCACAGTCGCCGGTCGCGGTGGCGGCTGTTGCGCAAGCGGCGAATCCACCACCGCCTGCTTCATGGCGGCACGATGACTGGCCTGGTGCAATGCGGCTTTCAACGCGGCGGGATGGTCATGGATGGCCTGCTGCGCCGCTGCCATCTGCTGTGGCGGCAGGCGCCCCGCCAGATAGTCGTCGAGCTGCTCGCCCAGCTGTTCATCACAGGCCTGCTGCGGCAGCCAGGGATAGTGCCGGGCCAGCACCGCCATGGCATCCAGCTGGGCGCGGCATTCGCTGCAGCCGGCCAGGTGCAGGCGCAGCGGGTCGAATTCCGGCGCATCCGCATGCCGGCTATAACGTTGCAATAGTTCAAAATCTGGATGGCTGTCGATGGTCATGGCGGCTCGTTCAATCTCTTATAGTGTTCAAGGAGACACCACAGGGCGAGTGATTTGAAAATTTTTTCCTCATGCCTGCGGCTCCATCAGGCGCGCCAACCGGAGCAGGGTCTTGCGGCGAAAATAATACAGCTGCTGACGATCCGTATCGGCCGGCGCCACGCCTTTTTTGATACTCACACCCAGGCTCTGCAATGCCTGCAACACCTGGCTGGCATCCTGCTCCTCGATCACCAGGGCCTCCAGCACGAACTGCTCCACCGCGTCCAGGTTTTTCCAGGCGGCGCGCAACATCTGCTTCTCCTCGTGCAACTCCGCCGGTTCGTCGTGACTGGCAATATCCAGCTGCGGGTGTTCGCCGCCGGGGTCATCATGATGATTTTCCGTGAGTGATACGCTGCTCGGTGGATTGAGTAAATGCAGGCGCCTTTTTTGCGTCAGCAGGGCGATAATCCGCTGGCACAGGGCCTGTATTTCCGTCAGCGGGCAGCCCAGCTTCTGGGCAATATTGTCGATCTCGTCGTGGGCGCGCAGGCCGAGGAAAACCCGGGCCGCGGTGGGGCCCATGTCCTGTATATAACTGGGCACCTGCACCCGGCGGCCAAAGCGCCAGTCTTTCCAGCGCTCGTAAAACGGTCGTGAATTGGCGATCTGGTAGAGATAATCAAACAGGCTGGCGCCGTTTCTCGCCTGGTATTTGAGCAGGCGCTTACTGCCGGTCAGGTCGTCCAGCATCCAGGCGTAACTGGCATTGCCCCATTCGCACAGCGCGGCATCCGTGGGTGCACCGCCCCAGGGCGGGATCAGGGTACAGCGATAACGGTAACGATTTTCACGACAGAAACGTTTGCAGAAACGGTCGGTCTGGAAACGGATCATCGGGTCGGCCAGTGCATTCACCTGGTTGCGCGCCGGCGCATCACCCTGTGCAGCCTGCTCCGCCAGTTGTAACTGCTGCTGTGTTGACTGATTGCCCGACATGAATACTGAAACATCCTTGACCGTTGATACTGACCCGCAAGCGCTGTTGCCTGATAACTATAGTGGAATCGGGCCGGCTTTTCTGTGCGTCGCTTTGCCCTGTGTCAGGGTTGTG
>DATCSZ010000394.1:0-1057 GCA_036568205.1 Pseudomonadales bacterium | reverse complement strand
TTGCTCAGTCATGGTCCTTCCCTGATATGGCGCCCTGCAGCAGCGCTTCCAGTGTGTTGACATTGTCCTGCCAGCTGAACTTTTCAGCGTGCTTGCGAATCCGGTCTGTGTCCCAGCTGCTATCAAGCGCCTGTGCAACAGCCGCGGCAAATGCTTCTGCCTGCCGCGCCGGCACAGCGATCCCGGCGAAGTCCGGTGTGACTTCCTGTATGCCCGGCAGGGCAGAAACCACCACCGGCCTGCCGCAAGCCATGGCCTCGAGCACCACGTTAGGCACGCCCTCTGCGTGACTCGGCAACAGCAACAAATCGCAGGCCGCCATCCATAATCCAATCTGCTCATGTGGCAATCGACCGAGAAATCTTGTCTTCCCGCCCAGGCCGTGCTGCTGCGCCAGCGTCTCCATTGCAGCGCGATCCTCACCATCGCCAATCACGACGCATTGGTGCCACTTGCCTGCCGGCAGATACGTCAGGGCGGTGACCAGATCCAGTACGCCCTTGCTCGCCTTGAGATTGCCAACATACAGCAACACCTTGTCTTCCTCGGCGAGCGCCAGCGTTGTCCTCACCTTGTTACGATCAGCGGGCACAAAGCGCTGCAGGTCGATGCCGTTGTAAAGGGTACGCAGCCGCGCCCTGTCGACACCGGCATCGCGCAGCTGATCGGCAAGATCGCAGCTGACCGTAATAACCGCATGACTGGAAGCTGCCGCAGTCACCACCTGACGCCGCCGCGCCGGCACCTGACACTGAACATTAACGTCGCTGCCATGTGCCTTCATCAGCACCGGCAGCTTGAGCTTGCGCGCCAGACGCACCGCTGCCACGGCGTCCGGATACAGCCAGGTCGCAAGCATCACGTCCGCCGGCCAATGCCTGAACCGGTGCAGTGACAGACACAGTGACAGCCACATGCTGGTGGCATAGCTGGCCCGCCAGAACCCGGGAATATAAAAATACGGCACCGGCGTGACGGTAATGCCGTGATAGTCATGACTGCCGCCAGCAGCGCGCCGATGTCGCCACCAGTCCCGCCACGCCACCGGCACCACCAC
>DATCSZ010000393.1:0-2148 GCA_036568205.1 Pseudomonadales bacterium | reverse complement strand
ATGGTGAATACAACCAGCCACTGCAACAGCTGCTGGCCGAACTCGGCTATACCGGCTTTGGCCAGCATTCCGGCGCCGTCGGCATGCATTCGGATTTTCTCGCCCTGCCACGTTTTCCGCTGGCCGGTAATTTTTCCCGGCTGGATACCCTGGCCGACAAGATGAACAGCCTGGCCTTCCCGGCAACTGCCGAATTATCCAGCGACAACCCGATAGCCGTCGACGCGGATGCCAATCCGCCACGGCTGGTACTGCAACTGCAGCAGCCGGTGGCCGGCAAGGTGAACTGTTTTCTCGCCAGTGGCGCACCACTGCCGGTGCAGCAACAGGCCGGGCGTATCAGCGTGCAGGCAGAAACACCACTGGGCAAGGGCCGCCAGCGTTATAACTGCACCGCCGCCAGCGGCGTGCCCGGGCGATTTTACTGGTTTTCCCACCAGTGGCTGCTGGAATAAGCTACTCTCTGCGCGTTGCAGGGCAGTTGTCGTGCACCGGGATATCCACCATCAGCATGCGGCCGCCACCGATAAAGTGCGTCGAGGTTTTTACCAGCTCGCCGGAAAACGCATCGTGATAGGGGCGTGAGGTCATCGACTGGCGCTGCATGGTTTCCGCGCTGGACAACAGCTGGTAGAAATACGGCCGCCAGCACCAGTTAGTGCCTACCCTGTCTTCCAGCACCTGCCACTGCCCGTCAACCAGGCGCCAGGTGGGTGAAATCTGGGTACCGCCGAGATCACAGATAAACAGGCTTTTGATGCCGATGTTTTCCAGCCCGCACAGGTCATCCGGCGACAGCAGCATCTGCTCGGCCAGCAGTGCACACAGCCGGTCAATGCCCTGCTGGATACGGCGCGAGCGCTCCACTGCCTGCTCCTCACGACGAATGCCCTCCAGCAAAAACCGCCGGCGCTGGATGGCTATCTGGCGGCCAAACTGCTCCGCCCCGGTAAAGCCCGGCCGGGCCTGGCTGAACATAAAGCCCTGGATCAGCTTGCTGCCGATTTCCAGCGCAAAGCGCAGCTCATTGTAATCCTCAACCCCCTCACACAACACCTGGCTGCCCATCCGTTCGGCCAGGAAACTCAGCGACTGCACAATATGCTGCGGCAAGCCGCCATTGACGGCCTGTTTGAACAGGCGCATATCAAGCTTGACGATATCCGGCGCCAGGCCAACCACCCGGTCAAACTGCGAACAGCCTGCACCAAAATCGTCCACCGCCACCCGCAGCCCCAGTTTCTTATAGGCAGCCACCGTGGCTTCCAGCCGGTCCGTCTGTGACTCGGTTTCAACAATCTCGATCACCACCTTTTCCGGCGCCACATCATACAGCTGCAGCATCGTCACGGTCGGAATCCAGTCATTGCCGAGCAGGTCTATCCAGCGTGGCGAGATATTAATGGTCAGGAAGCCCGGCTGGCCGGCCTCGGCAAAACGCTGCAGGGCCTGCAGGCGTACCGCACGATCAAAGGCCAGCATGTGCTGCTCATCCAGTGTCGGATCACTGAAGATCTGTCCGGCAGAACGTACCGTGCCATCGTGGTCACGCATGCGCGCCAGGGCTTCATGGCCCACCACACGGGCGGTGGAAATATCAACAATCGGCTGGAAGTACGGTAGCAGCTGCATTCAGGAACATCCCCTTGGCCAATGACGAGGCATCATAATGCAATAATCATGACGATCCGGTGAAGCTGCTGTTAAATCTTGGCAATCTTTTACACAAAAAATACGGCCTGCTGCCGGCACCTGCTTTAAAATAAGCAATTTTTGAGGCCGCAATGTCTTCAGACGCCTTCCCCCAACCCGACATCGACGCCGTCTACCGCGCCATATTCCAGCGGCGTGATATGCGCCACTTCAAAAAAGGCGGCACTGTCAGCCCGGCACTGCTGCAACGCCTGCTAGAGGCAGCCCATGCCGCACCCAGCGTTGGCTATATGCAGCCCTGGCGTTTTATACGCATCACCGACCCTGCCACACGCCAGGCACTGCAACGCCTGGTTGAAGACGAACGGCAGAACACCGCCAGGGCAATGAACCGGCGCGAAAACGAATTCCTCCGGCTCAAGGTGGAAGGCCTGCAAGATTGCGCTGAAGTGTTAGTCGTCTGCCTGGCAGACCAGAGGGAACCGTATATCTTCG
>DATCSZ010000392.1:0-1472 GCA_036568205.1 Pseudomonadales bacterium | reverse complement strand
AGGAACAGCATCACATTGGCCACTTCCCACACCTCGGCAGCACGGCCATAGGCTTCCTTGCTTTCCAGCTCGGCCAGCAATTCGGCCGGTGCCGATTTGCGCAACATCGGGTGCATCGCAATTGATGGTGCCACCGCATTGATTCGCACATTGAATTCGGCTGCCTCCAGCGCTGCACAGCGGGTCAGCGCCATCACACCGGCCTTGGCCGCAGCATAGTGGGCCTGTTCTTTCTGGGCACGCCAGCCCAGTACCGACGCATTGTTGACGATCACACCGCCCTCGCCGCGTGCTTTCATGACTTTCATCATCTGGCGGGTCATGCGCATGGTGCCGTACAGGGTTACCTGGATCACCTTGTCCCACTCGGCATCATCCATCTCGATCAGCAGTTTGGAGGTGCCAAGGCCTGCGTTATTGATCAGGATATCGGTGCCACCCAGCTTGTCTTCGGCAAACGCGATCAGCTCGTGTACCTCGGCCTCATCGGTAACATTGCACAGCTTGCCCCAGACATTGTCCTGGCCGGTCAGCGCTTTCAGTTCAGCCACCGATTTTTCCAGCCGGCCTTCGTGCACATCGGAAATCACAATCGCACGGCAGCCTTCCTCGACACAGCGTTTGGCAGCGGCAAAGCCGATGCCGGCACCGGCGGCGGCAGTAATCAGCACCGAGCGGCCTTCAATCAGTTTATGGCCCTTGATATACGGCGGGTTTTTCAGATCAAACATACGGTTTCCTTATTCGGCTTTGATAACAACTTTCGGCTCTTTCGGCATGCCCAGGCCACGCTCGGCAATGATATTGCGCTGGATCTGGTTGGTGCCGCCATAAATGGTATCCGAGCGCACAAACAGGTACATCGACTGCAAACGACTCAGCTGGTATGGGCCGGCCTCAAGAATCTCGGCCTCGGCACCGAGCACATCCATTGCCAGCTCGCCCAGGTCGCGGTGCCAGGTGGCCCAGTACAGCTTGTACATCAGTGCTTCTTTTTGCAGGCTGCCGTCATTGCTGCCGGACAGCGTGCGCATGCTGTTATAACGCATGATTTTCAGGCCTTCGTGCGCTTTGGCAATACGCTGGCGAATCACCGGATCGTTGGCCGCACCATTGGCTTTGGCTGCAGCAATCACGTCATTCAGCTCGTTCTGGAACAACATCTGCTGGCCCAGTGTGGACACACCGCGCTCAAAGGCCAGCAGGCCCATCGCCACCTTCCAGCCATCGCCGGGCGCACCGACAATATCCGATGCATCACACTCGGCATCGTCAAAAAACACCTCGTTGAATTCGGAGGTGCCGGTAATCTGCTGGATCGGTTTTACCTCCACGCCAGGCTGGTCCATCTTCACCAGGAAAAAGCCCAGCCCCTTGTGTGCCACGGAATCGGGATCCGTGCGGGCAATCACAAAACAGTAATCGGATTCATGCGCCAGCGAGGTCCACACCTTCTGGCCATTGATCACCCA
>DATCSZ010000391.1:0-6704 GCA_036568205.1 Pseudomonadales bacterium | reverse complement strand
CATACGCCATCGCCACGCCGGCACGCGCTGCCAGTCGCTCGCCCTGCTGGCACAGTGGCGCCTGCCATTCCAGCGCCGTCACCTCAACTGCACCGTTAGCTGCCAGCAGGCGCCCCAGGTGGCCCTTGCCGGCACACCATTCCAGCAACCGCAGGCCGGCCGGCACACTGGCGGCAAAGCCCTGGATCTGGCGCCATTTGCGACCATCAACCGCATAATCCAGGCCGGCCTGCCGTAGCGGCCGTTGCGCCAGTAGCGGCAATTCACACAATTGCTCAATCGCGACACTGTCGGCGATCCATGGCTGCAGAAACGCGGCATGGCCGGCGCTATCCTGCAACAATGCGGCCCTGTCATCGGCCGACAAGGCCGCCACCTGCGCCTGCAGCGCCGGTTCACGCTGCTGCCAGCGGCTGTGTCGCTCATGAAACGGCTGGAACTGCCAGAAATCGCGGTAACGGCCCAGCCAGTCATCCAGCTGGTGAAAGGTGTCTGCCAGCATCAGCGGGCCGGCAGCAGATCGACCAGCGCAACAGCATCGCGCTGCTGGGCGTCGGCGACAGCCGGGTTGACCAGCCGGCCGCGCCAGATATTGGCGCCACGGCGCAGCGCTGCACTGTGCTGCAAGGCGCTGTCGATGCCGCTGTTCGCCAGCTGCAGCACATACGGCAAGGTGGCACGGGTCAGCGCCTGGGTAGCTGTCCACGCGGCAGCCGAGGGCATGTTGCTGACGCAGTAATGGGTCACGCCGTGGGCAACAAATACCGGCTGCTCATGGCTGGTGGGACGGCTGCTGGCGATGCAGCCACCCTGGTCAATCGCGACATCAACAATCACCGAGCCGGGCTGCATACGCCGCACCATGGCTTCGCTGACCACCTGCGGCGCCCGGCCGCCGGCGACCAGCACCGCACCAACCAGCAGGTCAGCGGCCGCTACCGCATCGTCTATCGGCTGGCGGCTGCTGTTGATCAGCTGCAATGCCGGCCAGCGTGCCTGGCAGCGTTGCAGCACGCTATCCTGGCTATCCACCAAGGTGACCGCCGCCCCCATGCCCAGCGCCACATCGACGGCATTGCTGCCTACCATGCCGCCGCCCAGCACCAACACCTGGCCCGGCTGGGCACCATCCACACCGCCCAGCAACACACCGCGGCCACCGCAGGTGGCCTGCAGGTAATGCGCACCAACCTGGCTGGCCAGCCGGCCGGCCACCTGGCTCATCGGCGCCAGCAGCGGCAGGCTGTGGCCATCCTCGCTGAGGGTTTCGTAGGCGATGGCAATACAGCCGCTGTCCAGCAGCTTTTGTGTCAGTGTTGCATCCGGCGCCAGGTGCAGGTAGGTGAACAGCGTGTGCTCACTGGTCAGCCAGGCACATTCCACCGGCTGCGGCTCCTTGACCTTGACGATCAGCTCTGACTCGGCAAACACGGTTTTCGGATTGTCGCTGACACTGGCACCGGCCGCCCGGTAAGCATCATCGCTGAAGCCGATCGCGGCGCCACAGTTGTGCTCCACCAGCACCGTGTGATGGGCTGCGACCAGCTGGCGCACACCATCCGGCGTCACCGCCACACGGTATTCATGGTTCTTGATTTCCTTGGGTACTCCGATACGCATGGGCAAACTCCATAGCGGCTGACAGGTGTTACAGAAAGACTGGCCGTTTGTGCCATTCACCCGGCAAGCGGGCCGGCCTGGCTGCCGGCCCAGCCCTGCTCAGGCATCAAGGCGCAGGCTGACCAGTGTCTCAAAATGGCGGGTGGCAGGAAACAGGTCCAGCAACTGGACAGCGTCGATACGGTACGGCAGCGACAGGTTTTTCAGGTCCCGTGCCAGCGTCGCCGCATTGCAGCTGACATACACCAGCTGGCGCGGGCGCAGCGCCTTGAGCCACGCATCCAGCGCCGCAAAGCCCTTGCGTGGCGGGTCTATCAGCACGGTATCAAACTGCCGCTGCGGGCAACGCCGGCGAAACTGCGCCAGCGCATCGTCGGCAAACAGGTCCAGCCGGATGAAATCAGCCGCTTCATGCTCACTGACATCCACCATCAGCCGTTCACAGTTGCCGGCCCCGGCAATCGCGTGCGACAGGTTGCCGTTACCGGCAAACAGGTCCAGCAGTGTAGCCGGCTGGCTGGCCAGCACCGCTGCGGCCACCTGCCGGCACAGCACCGTGTTCATCGCACTGTTCACCTGGCTGAAACCGGTATGGGCATAACTTTCGTCCCAGGCCAGCTGCACCGCGTCACCGGCCAGCGCCAGCTCGCAGTGGCCCTGGCCGCTGCGGGTCGCGGCCCAGCTTTTGTCGGCATACAGCGCATCCAGCGCCGGCTGCAGCGCCGGTTCCGCCAGCTGGCAATGCGGGATTTCCACCACCCGGTCGTTGATGCCATCCAGCATGCCGAGATATTTGTGGCGATAATGCAGCTGCAGGCGATTGCGGTAGTGCAGGCGCTGCGGCGCACCGGTCACGACAATATCGTCTGCCGCCACCGGCAAACCATGCAGCAGCTGCAGCAGCGCTGCCTTTTTGTAGTCCAGCTCGCTGGCATAATCGGTATGCAGGTAATCACAGCCGGGGCAGTCACCATAATGCGGGCAGGCCGGGGTGATGCGGTTGCCGGCTGCCTGCTCCAGCGTTTCCAGCTGCGCAAACGTCACCCCTTTTTTACGACTGACAACACGCGCCGTGCCGCGCTCGCCGGGCAAGGCGCCGGCCACAAACACCACCTGGCCATCCTGCTTGCTGACGCCCTGGCCCAGCGCGTCCATCGCCTCAATAAAAAACGTCAGCCGGGCGGCTGACGTTGTCGGGTTGCGTTTTCTGCGCCGTCGCTGGCCTTTTTGCATCAGTCGACAAATACCGGCAAAAAGCCCATATCCCACAGGATGGCAGTGGCGCCCAGCAGTGCCATGAAGATCACCAGCACCACCGCCAGCATCGCGCTGGCATACAAAAAGCCCTGGTCTTCGGGAATGCCCATCGCAATCGGGATGCCCTTGTACAGCAGGTAGGTGGACCAGCTGATGCCAACCAGCGCCAGGATCAGGTCCAGCCAGAACATCGGGTAGACACCGACAAGGCTGAGTACAAAAAACGGCGTGGCGGTCATCGCGGTCAGTGCAATGCCCTTGCCGATGGTGCTCTGGCTGCCGTAGGTGTCGGCCATCCAGTGTACGGCATAGCCGATAATCGCCACCGAGGCCAGCAGCGAGCAGTAAAACGCCACCGCAATCAGCATCGCGCTGCGACCGGTCAGGCGAATGGTTTCACCATCACCGATTTGCCAGCCGACCACCGTGGTGCCGTAATACCACGACACACAGGGAATCGCTGCCATGATCAGCAGATAGGGGATAAATGCCTTGAAACGCGACTCCGGCGCCCTGGCAAATTCCTGCCAGTAACGCTGTGGCGACATCAATAATTGCAGCGGATTGGTGAGCATGGTCATCCCTTGTTTTTTGTGATTAATAAAGCTGTACCATCATGCCACAGTCACGGGTACAGGCGAAAAAACTATCAACAGCCGGCACAACAAACCTTGAGCCAGAACAAGGTTTTGCCGTTTATTCGTCCAGGTTGGCCAGCACCCGCAGGCCTTCGACATCCAGCAGGCGCACTTCTTTCTGGTCAAGATCAATCAGGTCCATTTTGCTGAACCGGCTGAGCGTGCGGCTGACAGTTTCCACCGTCAGGCCAAGGTAATTGCCGATATCGGTACGCGACATGGCCAGCCGGAACGCGGTGGCCGACTGGCTGCGATGGGCATTACGTGCCGAGATGGTCAGCAGCAATGTGGCCACCCGCTGCTCGGCGGTTTTTTTGCTCAGCATCGTGATCAGCTGCTGGTCGGTGGTGATTTCCTGGCTCATCAGCTGGAAAAAATGCATCTGCAGGCTCGGCAGCTGGCTGGTCAGCTCCTGGAAACGGGCAAACGGAATCTCGCAGATGGCGGTGGATTCCAGCGCCTTGGCCGAGTTGGTGTACTTGTGTTTGTTGATGCCGTCCATGCCGAACACTTCACCGGGAAAATAAAAGCCGGTGATCTGCTCCTCGCCGTCATCGGTAATGCGGTAGGTTTTGACATAGCCGGAACGAATGGCAAACACCGCGTGGAACGGGTCATTGGTGCGGTAGATATGCTCGCCCTTCTGGGTAATGCGGCCACGCTTGACGATTTCGTCCAGCCTGACAATATCGTTGGCATTCAGGGCGACCGGCAGGCAGATTTTGCCAAGACGGCATTCGTTGCAGCTCATCTGGCTCTGGTGCGGGCAGGCGGCGTCCGTCATGATGGGATCCTGTAGGTGACTGACAAACACGCCGATTATAGTACCTTTGAAAAGCGCTGGGTATCACCGCCGGTATATTCATCAAAGATCATGCATATATTACGCAGCATGGCCCGCCCTTTCGGTGTCACCTCAATGCAGTGCCCGGCCAGTTGCAGCAGGCCATCATCGGCCATCTGCTGCAGCGCCGGCTGCTGGGCGGCAAAATAACGGTAAAAATCATCAGCAAAAGCCTGCTGCCAGTCATCAATATTCAGCTTCAGGTTGCTGATCAGCTGCATGATGGCAAAGCGGTGTTTTTCGTCATCGTGGCTGACCAGCAGGCCTTTTTCCACCGGCAGGTGGCCGGCATCCAGCGCCGCGCAATAGTCCTCCAGGCGCTTGGCATTCTGGGCAAAATACCGTTGGCCGTTGCTGATCGCCGACACCCCGAGGCTGACAAGATCCTGCGCGCGGCAGGTGGAATAGCCCTGGAAATTGCGCTGCAGGCTACCCTGGCGCTGGGCAATCGCCAGTGCGTCGTCCGGTTTGACAAAATGATCCATGCCGATATAACAGTAGCCGGCCTCGGTCAGCCGGCGGCTGATCAGGTTCAGCATCTCCAGCTTCTGCTCGGCAGTCGGCAGGCTCAGCCGGTCGATCGCCCGCTGCGAGCTGAAGCGCTCCGGCATGTGGGCGTAGTTGTAAAACGCAATACGCTCCGGCGCCAGGCTGATCACTTTCTCCAGCGTTTCTGCCAGGCTGTCCGGGGTCTGCATGGGCAGGCCGTAAATCAGGTCCAGATTGATTGAGTGATAACCGTAATCCCGTGCCGCCGACATCAGCGCCGCCACATCCTCAAAACGGTTAATGCGGTTGACCGCCTGCTGCACCTGGTCGGAAAAATCCTGCACCCCCAGGCTGATGCGGTTGAACCCCAGGCCTTTCAGCAGTGCCAGGGTATGGTGGCTGACGGTGCGCGGATCAATCTCGATGCTGTATTCGCGGTCGTCGCTTTCCAGCAGCTGGAAATGGCGTGACAGCAAATACACCAGCCGGGTCAGCTGGCCGGCATCCAGGAATGTCGGTGTGCCACCGCCCAGATGCAGCTGGGTAACCGGCCGCTGGTCGCCGATATGGGCGCGGATCAGCTGCATTTCCTTGTCGAGATAGCCGAGATAACTGTCGGCCAGGCTGGTATTGCGTGTGACAATCTTGTTGCAGGCGCAGTAATAACAGATGTCCTGGCAGAACGGGATATGCACATACAGCGACAACGGCTCGCCGGGCCGGGTGGCCAGCTCATCCAGGCAGGCCAGGTAATCGGCCTCGCCGAATTCGACAAACTGCGCCGCCGTCGGATACGAGGTATAGCGCGGGCCGCGTATATCGTATTTGTCCAGCAGGGCCTTGTCCCACTGCACCGGTTCGTCACGCACTGCTGTTACGGGATTCATAAATGCTCCACCTTGTTAGGCACATCAACAACGCGTGCCTGGCATGATTGGAGACAAGCCTAGCGGTTTTCGCCCGCCGCCAGCTTGATATGCATCAAACCGGCGCCTGCCGGCAGAAAAAATACGTCATTCCGCCGATGGTTTGATTTAAAACAAATCACCCGTCCGGCCGGCTGTGTAATTTGGCCACCATGCCTATCCAAGGAGATCAATAACATGACATCTGCAGAACAACTGAACAACGATTACAAAACCGCGCCGGACAATACCCGGCTGGATCACATTCCCGGTGAATATGGCCTGCCGTTTTTTGGCAAGGCAGTACCGATCATGACCAACCTGCACAATGTCATTGATCACCATTACAAAACCTATGGCGAAATCTCCAGGGTTCGTATGGGTGGCCAGAATGGCCTGCTGGTTGTAGGGGCTGACAATTACAAGGAAATCTACATAGACAAGGACAAGAATTTTTCTGCCCGCATGGGTTACGACCAGACCCTGGGTTCAATGTACCCGGATACCATCCTGCTGTCCGATTTTGAAGACCACCGGCCGATCCGCCGCATGTTCCAGACGGCGTTCAAGAACTCGGCAATGCGCAACTATGCCGACATGATGAACCCGGTCATCGCCCGCAATATCGAGCAGTTCGACAAGCAGGATAATTTTGTATTTTTCCCGGCCGTGAAAAAAACCCTGCTCGACGTTGCGTCCAAGGTATTTGTCGGCATTGACGACCTGGACGGCGAGGAAGCCAACCGCCTGATCCGCTCATTCATTGCCAGCTCTGACGGCTTGCTGGCACTGATCCGTCGCGAAATACCCGGCGGCAAGTTCAAGAAGGGTCGTGACGGCATTCGTTACCAGCACGAATTTTTCCGCAAACTGATCCAGCAGCGTCGCGGCAAGGAAGGTACCGATCCCCTCACCTACCTGTGCAATGAACGTGACGATGACGGCAACCTG
>DATCSZ010000390.1:0-7330 GCA_036568205.1 Pseudomonadales bacterium | reverse complement strand
CCTGCTCCCGATTGTGGTGATCAACAAGATTGATCGCCCCGGTGCACGCCCGGACTGGGTGGTCGACCAGGTGTTTGATCTGTTTGATCGTCTTGGTGCAACCGATGAGCAGCTGGACTTCCCGATTGTCTATGCCTCGGCCCTGAACGGTATTGCCGGTCTGGATCCGGAGGCGATGGCTGAGGATATGACGCCACTGTTCGAAATGATTGTCGAGCACGTGCCGGCGCCGGATGTCGAGATCGACGGTCCGTTCCAGATGCAGATTTCGGCGCTGGATTACAACAGCTATGTCGGTGTTATCGGTGTCGGCCGGATCAAGCGCGGCAAGCTCAAGCCCAACCAGCAGGTGGTGGTGATTGACCGTGATGGCAAAACCCGCAAGGGCAAGGTATTGCAGGTCATGGGCCACCTGGGTCTTGAACGTATTGATGTGGCCGAGGCGTCGGCCGGCGATATCGTCTGTATTACCGGCATCGACGAGCTGGGCATTTCCGACACCCTGTGTGATCCGGCGGCTGTTGAAGCCATGCCGCCGCTGTCGGTGGATGAACCCACCGTCAGCATGACTTTTATGGTCAATGATTCACCGTTTGCCGGCACTGAAGGCAAGCTGGTGACCTCACGCAATATCCGCGAGCGGCTGGAGCAGGAGCTGATCCACAACGTGGCTTTGCGGGTGCAGCCAGGTGACTCCTCTGACAAGTTTATTGTCTCCGGCCGTGGCGAGCTGCATTTGTCAGTTCTGATCGAGACCATGCGCCGGGAAGGTTATGAGCTGGCGGTGTCGCGTCCCGAGGTGGTACAGAAGGACGTTGATGGTGAAATCCAGGAGCCGTTTGAAGCGCTGGTCATTGATGTAGAGGAAATGCACCAGGGGCGGGTGATGGAAGAGCTGGGCCTGCGCAAGGCCGAGATGACCAATATGGAACCGGACGGCAAGGGACGGGTGCGGCTGGAGTTTGTTATCCCGTCACGTGGCCTGATCGGTTTTCGTGGCCAGTTCCTGACCCTGACCTCCGGCTCCGGCATCATGACCTCGGTGTTTGATCATTATGGCCCGGTCAAGGCCGGTGATGTGGTTTCACGCCAGAACGGCGTGCTGATCTCGATGGTGCGCGGCAAGGCGCTGAGTTATGCCCTGTACAACCTGCAGGAGCGTGGCCGGCTGTTTATTGGCCACGGTGCCGAGGTATATGAAGGCCAGATTATCGGCCTGCACTCGCGTGACAATGACCTGAGTGTCAACCCGACCAAGGGCAAGCAGCTGACCAACGTGCGTGCATCCGGTACGGATGAGGCACTGATCCTGACACCACCTATCCGTCATACGCTGGAGCAGGCACTGGAGTTTATTGAAGACGATGAGCTGGTGGAAGTCACACCCAAGTCGATTCGCCTGCGCAAGAAGCTGCTGACCGAAAACGAGCGCAAACGCGCTTCGCGCTGACGCCCGTGCGCGCCCTGATCCAGCGTGTCAGCGAAGCCTCGGTCCGTGTTGACGGCAAGCTTGCCGGCGCGATCGGCCAAGGCCTGCTGGTGCTGCTGGGCGTGGGGCCGGATGACAATCAGCACAGTGCCGATGCCTTGCTGCACAAGCTGCTGCATTTGCGGGTTTTTGCCGATGATAACGGCAAGATGAACCTGAACGTGCAACAGGTACAGGGCAGCTTGCTGCTGGTATCGCAGTTCACGTTGATGGCCGATACCCGCAAGGGCATGCGCCCCGGTTTTTCATCGGCCGCCCCGCCGGCCCAGGCAGAAGCGCTGTACGATTACCTGGTTGGGCAGGCACGGCGGGTTTATGCGGCGGACAAAATCGCCACCGGCATCTTTGCCGCCGATATGCAGGTCAGCCTGGTCAATGACGGACCGGTGACGTTTATGCTGGAGTGTGACTGAGCTTTGCTGTCAGCTGGCGCTGCAGATCGTCGGTAATCAGGTACAGTGCTGGCACCAGCAGCAGGCTGATAAAGGTTGCAAACAACACACCAAAGCTGATCGAGATCGCCATCGGGATCAAAAACTGCGCTTCCCAGCTGTTTTCCAGCATGATAGGCAACAGGCCAAAAAATGTGGTGATGGTGGTCAGCAGGATGGGCCTGAAGCGCGCCACGCCGGCTTCGGTAACCGCCTCATACAGGCGCATACCGCTGCGGCATTTCTCGTTGATGTAATACACCAGCACCATATTGTCGTTGACGACGATGCCACTGACCGCGACGATGCCGGTCAGGGACAGCCAGGTCAGGCTCTCATTCAGCAACAGATGGCCCAGCAGTGCGCCAATCATGCCAAATGGCACGGCTGACAGGATGATCACCGGTTGGGTGTAGGAGCCAAACAGGGAAGCCATCAGCACAAACATGACAATCATTGCGACAGAAAACCCGAGCCATAAGCGTTCCTGCAGTTCGCTGGCAGCGCTATCGCTGCCGACGCTGCCGTAGACGACGCCGGGATACTGCTCGCTGAGCCGGTCAAGAAATTGCTGGCGGATGTCCTGTCCCAGGCGGTTTTTGCTGATGATGCTTTCGTCAAGCTGGGCATAAACCGTTGCGACCCGCTGGCCATCAATATGCTGGATGCTGTCGGGCATATTGTCATGCCGCAGGCTGGCCAGTACAAACAGTGGCACCAGGCTGCCATCGGCCAGGCGGATCGGCAGGTTCTCCAGGTGCCACAGCGAATTGCGCTGGTCTTCCGGCAACTGCAGTGACACGCTGACCAGCTTGCCATCGCGTTCAATGGGGGGCAGCCGGGTACCGACAAAAGCAGCGTGGATTTGTGCCGACAGGCCTTGCAGGTCCAGCCCCGCAGCCCGGGCATTGTCATTCAGCTGCACTGTGACTTCACGGCTGGCGCTGAGAAACGAGTCATGGATGTTGTACACCCCGTTGTATTGCTGCAGGTGCAGCTTCAGCGCCCGCGCTGCGGCGCGCAGGGTCTGGCTGTCATGTGCGTGCAGGTAAACCCGGAAGTCGTTGTTGTTGCTGGCAAAGGTGGACTGGAAGTCGAGTCTGGCAGCCAGTGGCACCGGGCCGGTTTTTTCCTGCCAGCGGCGCATGATGGCTGCGCCGGTAATCAGCCGGTCAGTCGAAGTGGCCAGGTTCAGGAATACAAAACCGGTATTGGCATCATCACCGATAAACGTGCGCACCGTGAGGATTTGCGGGGTAGCAAACTGGCCGGCCAGCTCATCCTTCAGAGCCAGTGCTGCCTGTTCCATTTGCTGAACGGCGGCCCGGGTATGGCGGACATCGCTGCCGGGGGCAAAACTGACCTGTCCGGTCGCCACTTCGGCCTCAATCGCCATGTCAAAATCGACAGTGATCCGGTCGGACAGCAGTAGGCTGGCGCTGGCCAGGAACAGGCAGGCAAACAGTGTTACGCAGACATAACGCCAGCGCAGGGTCAGCTGCAACAATGGCCGGTAATAGCGGTACACCAGCTGTTCGAGTTTGCCGCGGGTGACAGGTCGGGCTGGCGGCTGTCGCGGATGGTGTGCCAGGTGTGCCGGCAGGATCAACAGGCATTCCATCAGTGAAAACAGCAGGGTGGCAATGACGATCAGCGGTATCTGGGCGGCAATACGCCCTTCGGCATTGGGCAGGAAAAACATTGGTACAAAGGTGATGGCCGTGGTCAGTACGGCAAAAACAACCGGCCGGGCCAGTTCGCTGGCGCCGGCAATGGCACCGGCAAGTCCTGCCTGGCCGGCCTGCTGGTGACGGTGGATGTTCTCGCCGATGATAATGGCGTCATCCACCACAATGCCCAGCACCAGCAACAGGCCGAAGCTGGATACCATGTTGATGGAGCCGCCGGACAGGTACAGTGCAATCAGGCCGCCGGTAAACGCCACGGGAATGCCGGCAGTGACCCAGAATGCGAGGCGGAAACGCAGAAATAACAGCAGTATGGCAAATACCAGGGCCAGCCCCGAGACCGCATTGTCGCGCAGCAGGCGCATGCGGTTGGTAAAAAAGGCAGAATTGTCCTGCACCAGCAGCAGTTCAACATTGGCAGGCATGACGGCATCCTGGACATACTGTTTGATCATGCTGCTCATGTCGACAATATCGCCGCGGCGGGGCTGGTAAACGCTCAGTGATATGGCCGGCTTGCCGTTGATGCGGCTGTCACCGCTGTTGTCGGCAAAGCCGTCATGCAAGGTGGCCAGGTCTTTCAGCAGAATGCGACCGCCATCGGCAAACGAACGAATGACCGTATTGGCGATGTCATCAATTGTGTGGTACTGGCCGCTGACCACTAGCGCCGATTGTCCCTCATCGGCCCGCACCAGGCCGGCGGCAACACGGCCGGCATTTTGCCGGATGGCGTGGGCTACTTCAGCAAAACTGAGCTGGTATTGCTGCAGCCTTTCGTTGGCAATGCTAATGCTGATCCGGCGCTCGAGACTGTCGCGCAGTACGGTGCGTTCCAGCCCCCGGGCAATCAGGTCGCGCTGGACGTTTTCGGCGGTCTGGCGCAGCAGCCCGTAGTCAACGCTGCCAACCACACTGATGCGCGCCAGCATGATTTCAGTGCGAGATTGCCGGACCTGCGGTGGACTGGCTTGATCCGGCAGGTCGACCAGACGCAGTTGTTCATCCACCTGGCTCAGTGCCAGGCGTATATCATTGCGGTACGCCAGGTCGACTGTCACCGTGCAGCGGTTGCCGGTCGAGCGTGAATGCAGGCGGTTGATCTGGTTGATGCCGACCAGGCTGCGTTCAATCGGCGTGCACAGCAGCTGCTCAACCTGTTCAGGGCCGGCGCCAGGCAGGGTGACGGTAATGGTGATGCGGTCACGCTCGATATTGGGCAGGATTTCTTTCGGGGTGTGCGGGATAAACAGCAGGCCGAGCCCGACAATGCCGAGCATCAGCATATTGGCGGCGACACGGTTGCCGGCGAACCAGCCAATCAGCGCATTCATGGCCGCTTGCTGTCCTGCAGCGGACCGGACGCGGGCAGTTCACGCAGTATCATCTGTTCGGTGACCGCCGCGAGATGGCTGGTGATCAATCGCTCACCGGCAGTCAGCCCGGCTTTCAGGTATACCTGGTCGCGGCCGCGGTACAGCAGTTCAACGTCACGGATGTGCAGGCGATCGCCAGGGCCAAGCAGCCAGACGGTGTTGTTGGCGCGCAGCGCAGCGGCCGGAATGGCAATCACATTGTCGAGCGGGCGGCTGCTGATTTCGGCCTGTACCAGGCTGCCGGGCAGAACCTGGTGCTGCCGGTCAGCGGGCAGCTGCGCCAGCTCCAGCGCGGCGATAAGATAGACCAGCCGGTTGGCGGCGACATGGCCCTCCGAGCGCTGGATATGGCCCTGCCAGCGTATGCCGGTGACCGGATCGTGGATGACAACCGTGCTGCCGGGCTTGCCATCGTCGGCGGTCTGCACCAGCGCCAGCTGTTGCCGGGTGACGGGCAGGCGCACCTGGAATCGATCGCTGGCATAAATGCGGGCAATCGGCATGCCAGGGCTAAGCTGTTCGTGCAGCTCAACGTTGCGTGCCAGCACCCGCCCGTTAAATGGAGCGGTCAGTTCACTGTTCGCCAGCTGCTGTTGTGCCAGCTGATAGGCAGCCAGAGCTGCGGCAGTGCCGGCCTCGGCCAGTTCCCGCTGGGGTTTGCCGCTGGCCAGTTCACTGGCTGCCTGCTGCCGGTCGATAGCGGATCGGGCCTCAAGGCCGGCCTTGATTTCCTGTTCGTTAAGGCGCGCCTGGGCCAGATTGGCCCGCGCTTTTTGCAGCTCCATCTGCAGCCTGGCCGGATCGGTTTTCAGCAGGACATCGCCCTGGCGGAAGCTGCCGCCGGCAACCAGGCCGGGGGCGATATAGGTGATGCGGCCAGCCAGCTGTGAAACCAGCTGCACTTCGGTGGCGGGTTGCAATATGCCCTGGCTGGTCAGCGATAACTGGACGGTGGCTGGCTGGACAACTCGGGTTTCTACTGCCGGTATCAGGGCGTGTACGCTGTTGCGTGCAAGCGGGGGACGGGTGGCAAGCACGGCAGTGATGATGGCGGCAGTGATCGTCAGTATTAATAGGCAAACAGCGAGTTTGCGGTGGCGCAGCACAAGGTCGACCGTTTGGCGTTGGCTCATCGTGTTGGCTCCGGGTTGGACAGGCCTGGCCGCATCATACACAAGCCCGTGCCGGCGGCGGTAGTGTCCGCTCAGTGGCGGATGCTGGCCGGGGCATCGGGGGCCTGCTCGAAATCAGCCATCAGTGTATCGAGTTGTCGAATACGTGGATTCAACAGTGCCGACAGGCCCAGCACCAGTGCGATAAGTCCCAGCAACGAAATCAGTACCGCGATACCACGGCCCTGGCCATTGCCATACAGCGGGCCAAGCTGGCCAGCCAGCCAGCCGCCTTCGGCCATGGCCGGTTCAAACCACAGATCGGCCACCGGGCCGGCGCTGAGCAGCATCAGCGATTTGCCGATGCCAAGACCAAAATTGCGCAGCCCCATCACCCGTCCCAGCATTAATGGATCCACCTTGCGCTGGATCAGTGCCCGGTTGTTGGCATCAAACACCGGGAAACAGCTCATGATCATAAAGCCGCCGGCTGCCAGCAGCCAGGGCGTGGTGGCAACCGGCGTGATAATACAAAAAAAACCGACGGTAAAGGTGGCGGCAAGAATGATCGGGATATGGCGATTGACGTGACGCAGCACAATCATCAGTGTGCTGCCGAACAGGATGCCGCAGGCGGAAAATGACATGATAAAACCGAGCGTCCGGGCATCGGTGAATGCCAGTACCATCGGCTGTACCATGATGCCCATGGTCATCAGGGTGGAAACCATCAGCGCATAAAACACCAGGATCCATGTCAGGCTGCGGTTGCCGGTAACAAACGTCAGTCCGGCCAGCAGCGATTGGCCGATGCTTTGCTCGCGATGGCTGGCGGTTTCCTGTGCCATGGGTTGCGGGATGGTGGTCAGCAGCACGGCGGTCATGCCAACAGCAAAGGTGACCAGGTCAAGCAGGAAAATGGTTTTCAGCCCCACACTGGTGTACAGGGTACCGGCAATCGCGGGGCCGGTCAGCTGGATAATGCCAAATGCCAGTGCAATCATGCCGTTGGCGCGGGTCAGCTGGTCTTTTGGAACCATCAGCGGCACGGTGGCGGCAATGGTGGGCAACACAAAGGCCAGGAATACCGAATTCAGCGCCACCAGGGCAATGATATGCCAGGCGCGTAATGCATCGACACTGTATAACAGCATCAGTGTGGCGGTAATCAGGCAGGCGGCAAGCTGGGCAGCCAGAATGATTTTTTTGCGGTTGACCCGGTCGACAATGGCGC
>DATCSZ010000389.1:0-1321 GCA_036568205.1 Pseudomonadales bacterium | reverse complement strand
CCCATAGCCAGCATCGTGAACACATGCGTGGCCACATCGCCCACCGTGTGCAGCAGTCCGGCAAGGCGCAATGCTTCCAGGTACAACCCAGCCACCAGCGCCAGATAGGCCGCAAACGATACGCCGGTATCCAGCGTACTGAAACCCTGTTTCGGTGACCACATGAAAAAGCGCACCAGCAACAGCGTGGCCGTGCCGCCCAGTAATGGAAACACCAGCATTTTCGGCAACGCAGCTTCAAAGATCGCGATGAACATGCCAAGACGGATCATGTTATCCAGCGGTTTGTATTGCGGCACCTGTATCTTGTAATGCGCCTGCATGAAAGCAGCCAATGTGCGCTCCAGCATCAGCGCCACCGCCAGGCGAAACACGCCATTGGATAGCGTCCACGCCAATTCAAAATACTGCTCGCTGTACAGCAGCAGATTCTTGCTGACAATAAACAGCGGCAGGCTGAGAATGAAGTACCAGTTATCCACCGCCACCTTCTGCAAATTGGTAAGCAGCGTCCACAAAATCAGCGGCACGATCAGCAGCAGAAAGGCATTGTGCATCAGCATTTGCAATAAACCCGGAACCCCGGCCGGCAACCAGAACGCCGCGCGATCCAGCAACCACAACACCACCAGCAGCGCCAGCACCCAGCCATGAAACCCGCGCACTCCGGCCCAGTTTTTGGTGGCCGTCAGCATAAAACCACCCAGCACCGCCCAGCCAAAACCGAAATACATTTCATGCACATGCCAGTGCAGCGTGCTGACATTCAACTCCAGCGCCAGGCGGTTGCTGAACATCAAGTACCACAGCATCGGCAGCACCGCGCCGCTGAGCATGCCCAGAATAAACAATGGCCGAAAACCTACCAGCCACAGCGGGTGTTTGAATAACTGCTGCATGGATGACATAAGCTATTCCTATCGCAAGCTGATAATGCGCCAGCCATGCTGTTCGGCATGCGCGCGCAAGGTGTTGTCCGGATCCACCGCCACCGGGTTTTTGACCAGTGTCAGCAGCGGCAAATCATTAAGTGAATCACTGTAGAAGGTGCTGTCAGAGAAATCACCCCAAGTCCAGTCGTGGTGCTGCATCCACTCTTCCAGCCGCGTGATCTTGCCTTCGCGGAAGCTGGGCGTGCCATGCACGCGGCCGGTGAACTCGCCGTTGTGCTGCTCGGGTTCGGTGGCGATCAGGAACTCAATGCCGTATTCGCGCGCGATCGGTGTGGTGACAAAGCTGTTGGTGGCGGTGATGATCACGCACACATCGCCGGCGGCACGGTGGCTGGCCACCAGCTTTTTACCGGCTTCGGACCTCATAG
>DATCSZ010000388.1:0-1362 GCA_036568205.1 Pseudomonadales bacterium | reverse complement strand
ACCGCCGGGGTGGTTCTGCAGGGGGTGCACCGGGGCTTGCAGCGGGCAGCTGAGATCATGATGCCGGCGCTGTTTGTGATGCTACTGGTGCTGCTCGGTTATGCTGCCAGCAGTGGTGGCTTCGATCAGGCGCTGGTTTTCATGTTCAGTGTCGACTTCAGCAGGCTGTCTGCTGATGCGGTGCTGGTGGCCATGGGCCATTCGTTCTTTACCCTGAGCCTCGGTCTGGGTGCGATTATGGCCTACGGTGCCTACATGCCGCGTGAAGGCACCAGCAAGCATGGACAGAAAAAGCCGGTCTCGATTGGCTCTACCGTGCTGACGATTGCCTTTCTCGACACGTTGGTGGCCATTGTTGCCGGCTTGTGTATTTTCCCGGTGGTGTTTGCCAATGGTCTCGAGCCGGCGGCCGGTCCAGGTTTGTTGTTCAAGACGCTGCCGCTGGCGTTCGTGCAGATGCCGGGTGGTATCTGGTTTGGCACCTTGTTTTTCGTGCTGGTGTTGTTTGCCGCCTGGAGCTCGTCGATCTCCCTGCTGGAGCCGTTGGTGGCCTGGTTCGTCGAGTCTGGCTGGACCCGGGTCAAGGCCACGCTGGTGTTGGCGCTGGCGGCCTGGTTGATCGGTATCGGTTCGGTGCTGTCGTTTAATGTCTGGTCCGATGCCACGCTGTTCGGCAAAACCGTTTTTGCCAGCCTCGATTTTCTCACCACCAACGTGATGTTGCCGCTGGGTGGTCTGCTAATTGCCGTATTTGCGGGCTGGGTTATGAAGGACTCACATGTGCGCAAAGAGCTGAGCATGAAGAACTTTCGAGTCTATCTTGGCTGGCGCGTGGCGATCAGAATTATTGCACCGCTGGCTATTCTGGCAGTGTTCGCCCGCGGCATAGCCCTGTTCTGAGAGCGGATATGAAAGACGGACTGATCAATGTGGAAGTGGTCTATGCCTTGCCGGACCGGCAGCGGCTGATTCCTCTGAGGGTGGCTGAAGGCACCACCATGTATGATGCTGTGCTGCAGTCGGGTATTGCCGGTTTCTTCCCGGAGCTGGATATTGAGCGCGCCAGCATGGGGGTCTTTTCAAAGGTGGAAGCAAATCCGAAAGGCCGGGTGCTGGCGGATGGTGAGCGGGTGGAAATCTACCGCCCGCTGATTATTGATCCGAAAGACAATCGCAAGGCGCGCGCCAGACAGGCGAAGGACAAGCGGGCCGGCCAGGCTTGATGCTTCAGTCGCTGTCGGCTGGCTGCCGCTGACGACGTTGCTGGTCAGCCTGACTGGCTAACTGGCGATCCTGCGGAGCGGTGACGCGGGTGCGGAAGTCGGCCAGCACTTCACCTTCATGGTGGCTGTAAAGGCCGTC
>DATCSZ010000387.1:0-2078 GCA_036568205.1 Pseudomonadales bacterium | reverse complement strand
GCCATGCCAGCCACTGGCATTGAAGTAGGCCCAGCCCCAGCCCAGGTTGTCGAAAATGGTGGCCATATCCTGCAGATAACGCTCGTCACCTTTAGCCCAGCGAACGGCACTGAACTCACCAACCCAGACAATGCCGCCATGCTGTTGCTGGAATGTCTTGAGTGGTTTCAGGGTGTCTTCCAGTGCTTCCTTGTCCCAGTAGCGCCAGCCGATACGGCCGGGATATTGCCAATGCGACTCCTTGTTGCGAATGCCCTGGTGGGTAAAGCGGTGCGGCATATACAAGTGAACACCCCAGATCAGTCGTTTGTCTGGCGGTGGTGTAAAGTCTGAATAACCCTTAGTGCCGCCCCAGGGTGCGGTGGAAATCACCATCCAGCGATCAGGATCGTGGAGGCGAATTGTGGTATTGATATCAGCCTGCAATGCCGGCCAGCCAGCCGGGGCACGGCTTTTTTTGCCGTCAGTGATGACCGGTTCACTGAGGATTTCGTAGGCAGACAGCTCGTTGCCACGACCATGAAAGTGCCTGGCCAGACGCTCGGCAACACGTAGCACTTCCTTGTGTCCTTCATTGTCCTGCCAGAATAATGCCGTGTTGTGGCTGGGCTTTTTTGCGTCCAGCGGGAAATGGTTGATACTCACCACGGCGGTGATGCCCAGGCGTTTGCATTCATCCAGCATCGCATCTGCCCATTGCAGTCCATCGGCGAATGCCTGCTCGCCGGATATTCCGGTTTTTTCTGCATGCCGACGCGCCTTGATTTGCAGGCGCACAACATTGATGCCCAGCTGTCCATGATAACGCTGCAGGTCTGCGAGGCCGGCAGCCGGAAAACCCATGCTGACGCCACGCCACGGCCACTGTGGGGGGAGTTCTTCCGTTTGTGCCAGGCTGGCCGCAGTGCAGCAAAGTATTGCCAGACCAATAAACAGCTGGCGCAGCGGTCGATCAATAAATGGATGCATACAAATCTGCCGTAAGCTTGCCAATCCGTTGCCAGTCATAATGATCACGCACATGGGCAAAAGCACTGTCAGCAAGGCAGGACAGCCGGGCTGGATCAGCCAGTGCATGGCACAAGGCACTGGCCAGTGCCTGACTGTCATTTTGCCGGAAAACAAGTCCGTTAATGTTGTCGCTGACAATCTCGGTCATGCCGGGCAGATCAGATACCAGCACCGGCTTGCCATAGCTCATCGCCATCAATACCACGCCACTTTGGTAAATGCGTCGGTAAGGCAATACCACCAGATCAGCGGCGGCGTAAAAAGTCGCGACTTCATCATCAGGAATATAACGGATGTCAGTCAGGCACTGGCTGTTTATGCCCAGCTGGTCGATCATGAGCTGATAGCGTGAAAAGCCGCTTTTCCAGGGCTTTCCGGCAATCAGCAGCACAGCATCGGGATACTGTTCCAATACGGCGGGCATGGCCTGGATTAACAGGTCCAGCCCTTTTACGTCCTTGATCTGGCCAAAAAACAGGATGACCCTGGCTGATGTATCAATGCCAAGCCGCTGCCTTGCCTCAGCCTGATCCGGTAACGGGCGTAGTGATTGCAGGTAATTGCCGTGGGGGATTACGGCGATTTTTTCCGCTGCCAGGCCTATGCGGTTGATTAACTCATCATGGCTGACCCGGTTGTGGGCAATGATTCGATGGGCAAGCGTGTATGCCATGCGTCGCAAAACCGGTTTTTCCAGCCAGTCAACAAAGGATTCCACATCGTGTGCTGTGATGACAACACGACGGCAAAGCAGACGAGCGAGGCAAACCTGGAAAAGCTGGAGCGGGCCAATAAAAAAGAAGTGAAAATGACAAATTCGTCGACCTTGCCATACAGCAGAAAAAATCGCGAAAACGCTGGCTAAAACAAAGCGCAGCCCGCGCTTCCAGACCGGCGCGTTACCATAAATGCCGGCAAAACTCTGTTTTGCGGAAAAGCCTGCTGACAGAGATGAGATAACCCTGTCGTCCGAGGTGTGCAAAATGGTATCCACGCCTGCAGCAGCCAGGCCAATGCAAAGGCCGGCATCATAGTAATCCATGCCGCCGTGACCGCCGACCGGTTCA
>DATCSZ010000386.1:0-13797 GCA_036568205.1 Pseudomonadales bacterium | reverse complement strand
GCATCACCACGCTCGGTCAGCGACTGTCCCACCCCCATCCAGCGCAGGCCAAACTGCACCAGCCCGGCCATGTTCATGGCCAGCACCACAAACAGGTAGACCAGGCAGGCAATCAACCATGGATTCTGCAACTGGAACCCCCAGCCAATTGCATTACCGGCGCTGCGCAGGAACAGCAGCAATGCGGCTATCAACAAAAAACTGGCGACCACACCCGCCATGTACAGCAGTCCATGCAGGCGCATCTGGCGCACATTCTGCTCGCGCACCAGCTGCAGGGCCTTGATGCTGAGCACCGGAAATACACACGGCATCAGATTGAGGATCAGACCACCCAGCAGTGCCGCCAGCAACCCCCAGGCCAGCGAAGGGTCGGCTGCCGCCGGCAACGCCGGCCCGGCAGCCGGTGACGGGGCAGCTGGCTCGACTTGCCGGTAACTGCTGCCGGCACGGTCAATAACAAAGGTCTGGCTGTATGGCGGGTAACACAGGCCGGCATCCGCACACCCCTGGGATGACGCCGTCAGCAACAGTTCATCATCCGGCGCCAGTCCTTGCGGCAACGTCAATTCCAGCGCTGCCTGGCGGTAATACACCTCAACCTCGCCAAAATAGTCATCCTGCTTGACGATGCCGCCCGGCAAAATCGCCTCAACAGCTAGCGGCTGGCCATTGACATGCCACTGATGGGCAAACCCGTGCCGGTACAGGTAATAATTATCCGCCATCTGCCACACCAGCCAGAGCCTGGGGCCATCAAATTCGATACTCAGCTGGTAAGCCTGTTCCACCGGCAGGAAATCGTCGTCTGCCGGCAGCATCGGTGATGCAGCCGCCACCGGCGACAGGAACAACAGGCTTAACAAGAGCATGTGCAGCATTTTCATAGACAGATAACCCGCGACAAAGGGAACAATACCGACAACAACCCGGCCCGATGATTCCGGTCCACTCGCCGTCGGTGGTATAGTGTACACAACTGCCTTAATGAGTGCTGATTTATGCGTTTTCTGCTTGCCTGCCTGCTGACGGCCATCACCGTCCCTGTTGTTGCCAGTGATCTGCGTATCGACAACGCCTATGCCCGGGCCAGCATCCCCGGCCAGAATACCAGCGCCGCATTTGCCACATTGCACAATGACAGCCGGCAGGAGCTTCGCCTGCAGTCCCTGCAAAGCGATGCTGCCGGCCGTGTCGAACTGCATCGCCATGAGCAGCTTGACGGCATGATGCGCATGCGCAAAGTGGACAATTTTTCCCTGCCGGCCGGTGCCAGTGTCGACCTGAAAGCCCAGGGCATGCACCTGATGCTGCTGGATCTTGCCGCGCCACTGGTTGCCGGCCAGACCATCCGTATCGAACTGTGTTTTGGCCAGCAGTGCAGCAGCCATGATTTTGCGGTTACCGGCATTGCCGACGAACCGCAAACCCCTGCCCACAGCCACCATCACCACTGACAGAGGAAACTGCCATGCTTCGCATCAGCATCATCGCCGTATCGTTACTGTTGCTGGCGCTGGCCGGCCTCGGCATTTACTGGAGCCAGCCACCGGCGCCGGCCGATATCCGGGCTGTCACAGCCGGGCACGGTAACAAGGCGAATGTCACTGGCGTTGCCACCACGGCCACCCTGATTTACATCAACCAACAGCTGCTCGACAAACGTGGCGGCTATATCAGCAACGATGTCATGCCCCCCGGCATCCTGCTCGACAATATCCGCAACTGGGAATACGGCGCGCTGCTGCAGGTGCGCGACATGACCCGCGCCATGCGCGATACCATCAGCCGCTCGCAGTCACAATCCAAGGAAGATACCGACCTGGCGCTGGCCGAGTCGCGTTTCAACATTTCCCACCGTGCCTGGGCATTCCCCAGTGCCGAAGCGGAATACCGTGACGGCATCCGCCACCTGGACAACTACCTTGCCCGGCTGACCGACGACGATGCCAGTGATGCCCAGTTCTACGCCCGCGCCGACAACCTGCGCAGCTGGCTGTCGGTGGTCGAGGTGCGACTCGGCGGCCTGTCACAGCGGCTCAGTGCCAGCGTTGGCCAGCGGCGCCTGAACACCGACCTGGCCGGTGATGCCAGCGCCCGCCAGTCAACACCAACCCGCGATGACGTACTGGTAAAAACCCCGTGGCTGGAAATTGATGATGTGTTTTACCAGGCGCGCGGCACCAGCTGGGCACTGACCCAGCTGCTGCAGGCGGCACAAATTGACTTTGCCGATGTGCTGAAAAACAAGAATGCTGAAGTCAGCATGGCGCAGATCATCCGTGAGCTGCAGGCCGCCCAGCAACCGCTGGCCAGCCCGATGGTGCTGAACGGCAAGGGCTTTGGCCTGTGGGCCAACCATTCCCTGGTCATGGCTTCCTACCTGTCGCGCGCCAATGCCGCGATTATCGACCTGCGCGCACTGCTGGAAAAAGGCTGAGCCGATCAGCCAGCGAAGGTGGCCAGCACCTGGCGGTAACCTTCCCTGTCCATACGCGGACCATATTCGCTGACCACCCGGCCAGCGGTCATCACCGCCAGCCGGCCGGCCTCGGCATAACTCATGCCATGGGTGATGCCATACATAAAACCGCCGGCAAAAGCATCGCCGGCACCGTTGGTGTCCACCGCCCTGACCGGCGTTGCGGCAATCTCGTGCAGCTTGTGGCCATCAAAAACCAGCGCGCCACGCGCCCCCAGGGTGATGGCAAAGGTATCAGCCACCTGACGGATCGCTGCCATCGCGTCATCCAGGTTATCACTGCCGGCCCAGCCCAGCGCCTCATGCTCATTACAGAACACCAGGTCCACCCGCTCGCCAATCATCTGCTGCAGGCCATCACGGAAAAACTCCACCATGCCCGGATCGGAAAAACTCAGTGCGGTTTTTACACCGCAACGCTGTGCATGTTCACGCGCCCGGATCGCCGCCTGGCGCCCGGTCGGCGACGTCACCAGATAACCTTCCATATACAGCCACTCGGAACTGGCCAGCGCGTCCAGGTTGACATTCTTTTCACACAGGGTCTCACTGATACCCAGAAACGTATTCATGGTGCGCTCGGCATCCGGCGTGA
This sequence comes from Pseudomonadales bacterium, assembly GCA_036568205.1. Lineage (GTDB taxonomy): Bacteria > Pseudomonadota > Gammaproteobacteria > Pseudomonadales > DT-91 > DATCSZ01. The sequence goes on along the minus strand of DATCSZ010000386.1, from coordinate 10,720 downwards.
TCATCACCAGGCATTTGCCGGTAATCCCCTGCTCTGCCAGGCTGTGCTGGTAACAGGCCTCAACCCCGGCCTCACGCAGGTCATTCAGGTAAAACGCACCATTGTCATCATTAGCCACCTTGCAGCTGTAATAGGCGCTGCCACCCAGATAACTGTGGGCAATAATGGAGTTGGCTGCCGAACCGCCACTGGCACGGCGTGACGCCACCAGATGATCCTGTAACAGCGCCATCAGCTCGTGCTGTCGAGCCTCATCCACCAGTGTCATATAGCCTTTTTCGATGCCGCATTGCTGCAGGAAACTGTCATCCACGCGGATTTCGGTATCCACCAGTGCGGCACCGATGCCATAGACCTGATATTGACGCATTTGTGACTCCCGTGATTGATTTGCCGAAGGACTGCGCTATTATCCGGTCCGGCAGGATTTTTTCCAGCAGTTTTGCCTTGCCAGAGCCGTATTCACGCCGAGAGTCTCATGTCCACCCGTCACCGCCCCGCCGTCACCACCATCGGCAAAATCCTGATTACCCTGCTGGCACTGGCGCTGGCAGTACTGGCCTATCTGGACGCCTGGATAGTCGAGCGCTTCAACGGCCAGAAGTGGGCGCTGCCGGCGACGGTTTACGCCCGGCCGCTGGAGCTGTACAGCGGCCAGGCCATCAGCGCCGATGCCATCATCAATGAGCTGCAGGCCAGCGGCTACAGCAACAAGCCCGGCGGACCGCCCGGCAGTTTTTATCACGATGGCAACCGGCTGCTGATCCACAGCCGCCCCTTCACTTTCTGGGACGGGCCGCAGCTACCGACGCGGCTGGCGCTGACATTCAATCATCAGCAACTGGCCAGCCTCACCGGCAACGGCAAAGCGCTGACCTCGGCACGTCTTGAGCCGCTGGAAATCGGCAAAATCCACCCGGCAAAACGGGAAGACCGGCTGCTGGTCACCCTGGACGAGACCCCGCCGGCACTGGTTAACGCCTTGCTGGCCACCGAAGACCGGCACTTTTTTGAGCACCACGGCATTGCCGTCAAATCCATTGCCCGGGCAATGCTGGCCAACCTGCGCGCCGGCCGGGTGGTGGAGGGCGGCAGTACACTGACCCAGCAGCTGGTCAAAAACCTGTTTCTGCATGACCAGCGCCGTTATACCCGCAAGCTGCTGGAGGCGCTGATGGCGGTGATCCTGGAACTGCGTGCCGACAAACAGCAGATCCTCGAAGCCTATATCAACGAAGTCTACGTTGCCCAGGATGGCCAGCGCGCCATTCACGGCTTTGGCCTGGCCAGCCGCCACCTGTTCGACAAACCACTGCAAAGCCTGAGCAGCGCCGAATGTGCGCTGCTGGTCGGCATGATGAAAGGGCCGTCTTATTATAATCCGCTGAAACACCCGCAACGGGCACGCCAGCGCCGTGACCTGGTACTCGACCTGATGGCGCAGCAAGGCATGATCAGCAGCGCCGAGGCCAATGCCGGCAAACAGTCACCGCTGGGCGTGCGCAGCCAGTCTGATATTGACCGGCAGCATTACCCGGCCTACCTGGACCTGGTGCGCCGCCAGCTGCGCCGCGATTACAGCCCGCGCCAGCTGGATAGCGAGGGGCTGCGCATCTTCACCAACCTCGACCCGCAATGGCAATGGCACAGCCAGCGCATGCTGCAACGCCACCTGGCCGACCTCGGCAAGCGCCATCCCGCCAGTGAAGGCATGGACGGTGCCGTGGTGGTAATCGACCACAGTACCGGCGATGTGCTGGCCATTGTCGGCGGCCGCAGCCCGCGTTTTGCCGGCTTCAACCGGGCGCTGGATGCACGGCGGCCGGTCGGCTCATTAATCAAGCCGGCGGTTTACCTGGCCGCACTGGAAAATGGCTACAGCCTGGCCAGCCTGGTCAGCGATGCCCCGCTGACCGTGCGCATCGACCAGCAAGACTGGCAGCCGCAAAACTTCGACCGCCAGCACCACGGCGAGGTGCCGCTATACCGGGCACTGGCCAACTCCTACAATGTCGCCACCGTGCGCCTTGGCCTGACCCTGGGGCTGGATACTGTCGGCGATACCCTGCAGCGCCTCGGCATCAGCCCGGCCACACCGCTGCTGCCGGCCATGCTGCTGGGCGCACTGGAGCAGACCCCGCTTGACGTGGCGCAGATGTACGGCACCATCGCCGCACGCGGTTTTTATACCCCGCTGAAAAGCATTCGTGAAATCACCGACCACCACGGCCAGCCGCTACGCCGATACCCGCTGCAGCTGGACCAGCGTATCACCCCGGCCCACCAGTACCTGCTGGATATTGGCCTGCAGGCGGTGATGCAGGAAGGCACCGGCAAATCCGTACGCGCGCGTTTTGCCGAACAACAGCGCCTGGCCGGCAAGACCGGCACCTCCAGCGACCAGCGCGACAGCTGGTTTGCCGGTTATGATGATGGCCGACTGGCGGTGGTCTGGCTTGGCCATGACGACAACCGCAGCCTGCCGCTGACCGGCAGCAGTGGCGCTTTGCCGCTGTGGGCCGATATAATGCAGCTGAGTCGTCCACCAGCGGCACGCAAGGGCATGGTCCCGGATGCCGTGCAATACCTGTGGGTGGATGCCAACACCGGCAAACTGAGCGGTGAACGCTGCGAAAATGCCGTATATTTACCGTTTCTTAATGGAACCGAGCCAACGGATCTGGCTCAATGCAATGTTACCCGAAACCCGATCAGACACTGGTTCAAAAAATGGCTATCACTATTCGACTGACATACATGACCGGCCTGCTGATGGCAGCTGCCATTACCACTGGCTGTACCTCGTCATCCGGCACGCAAGGCAACACCTCCAGTCAACCGCAGGATATATACGCTGCCCTGAATGACGGTGAAATCCAGTACCGCGACGACAGCGGCCCGCAAACCTCCAACCGCGAGCTGGTGCAACAACAGGTCAGTGAAATCCGCAGCCTGTACTTCCGGCGCGACTTCACTACCGCAGCCGAAAAGGCGGAGCGGCTGCTGCGCGTCAATGGTGACACTGCCGAAGCCTATTACTGGCTGGCCCGCATCCACATGGACCAGGCCGATTACGCCCAGGCCTACAATATGGCCAGCAAGGGTGTTGCGGTGACCGATGACCCGAACATGAAACGTGAACTTGAGCGGGTACAAAGCCAGGCGCAAATGGGCAATTACTGATTCATGACCAGCCCGTCCTGTCAGGACATCCAGCAGGCTGCCAGCCGCTTTGCGGCGCAAAAAAAGTGGTATCGCAGCCTAAGCCAGCGGGCGGCGGTTGGCATCCTGCTGGCTGACCGCCCGGATCTTGGCCCTTCCCTGCTGATGATTGAACGCGCCCATGCGCAAGGCGATCCCTGGTCAGGCCATATGGCATTTCCCGGCGGCAAGCATGACAGCGATGACGCCCATATCACCGAAACCGTATTACGCGAGTGGGAGGAAGAGCTGGGCATTGACAGTCGCCTGCTGCAACGGGTTGGCCGGCTGTCCGACCTGCTGGCACGACCCTACCGCCTGCAGCAAAAGCCGATGGTGGTGTCACCGCTGTTACTGGCCCAGCATGATGAACTGCATTTTTCGCCTAACGAGGAAGTGGCCGACATCCTGTGGGTGCCGCTGGCACACTTTCAGCCGGAAAATCGCCAGACCATGCTCTGGCAGCGTTATGGACGCCAGCACGAGCTGCCTTGTTATTTCTACCAGGAAAAACGCATCTGGGGCTTGTCACTGCTGATGATTGACGAGCTGCTGCAGGTCGCTAACGCCAGGGCCTAGGGCTGGATAATCAGCGACACATCATAAACACTGGCTTCGCGGGACTGGTCTGCAATGCGGGTCAGGGTCTCGTTTCTTGCCTGCGGATGTGACTGGATAATCACCGTCGCCTTCGGGTTTTCGGCATGCAGGCGCTCGACATTGGCACGCACTGAACGCACATCAATGCGCCGGCCCTCCAGCCAGATCTCGTTATTGGCCATCACCTGCAGGACGATATTGCGCTGCTCGGTCTGCGGCTCGGCTGCCGAGGCGTCGGGGCGGGCCATCTCCAGACCAATTTCCTTGACGAACGATGCCGTGACAATAAAAAAGATCAACATGATAAACACCACATCCAGCATCGGTGTCAGGTCAACGTTCAGGCTTTCATCAGTACTGCTGTGACGCATCAGTCGGGACATGGCATTCTCACAAAAACGCTCGGCAACAAGCGGCCCATGCAGTATACAACACAGGGGCAAGGCCGCAACGCAGCCGGCAACATCAGAAACGCATCAACAAGGCCCGGTAACCGAATAATGCCGACAAATGATGAAAATACGCGTGGTACCCCTGCAGCTGCCACAGCTGCACCAGTTCGTTATTCACCTGCTGGTAGTGGGCCAGCAGTGCCTGCGGCTGGCCCGGTGCCGGCGGCAGCTGCAGTTCGATTTCCTGCATCAGCGCCAGCCAGTGCAGGCTGGCGCCCATCATAAACCAGGGCCAGCTTTTCTGCAGCCGTGCATCCCAGCTGCCATCACTGGCCGCCTGCAGGTTTTCCGGCTCATCCGGCGCCCCGCAATCGACCATCACCCGCTGCACCAGCCCCTCCGCCTGCAAGGCCTGCAACAGCTCATGCTGCGCCAGGCTGGCAGCGATCGCCTCGCGCGTCGCCAGGTCCGAATACAGCCAGGTGCTGAACTGGTGGCCGGCCGCATCGACGGCGGCACGGCGATGGAATCGCCACAAGCGGATCTGCTGCTGGTGGGCAACAATCAGCGGCGCCATCACCTGTACGGCCAGCAGATTATCCATCGCCCAGCGCGGCTGTTGCAGCTCATCAAATGGCATCCGGAAACAGACCCGCCACCACTGACCGGCCGTGATGGCCGTCTGCACCGGCATCACCGGCAGCGGCGCAGCGTCACGCAACGGCTGCTGGCTGCAGGCGGCCAGCAGCAGCCACAATGGCAACAGGCGCCACCCGGCCATCAGGCTTTTGGCTCCAGCACCGGCCCGTCAAACTGCACTGCCGCCAGCCCGGTTTTGATCAACTGGCGGATATTGGCATGATCATCGCCATCCGGCGTGGCCAGCACATCGCGGTAAAAACGGCCAAAACAGGCCAGCGTCTGCGCATCACTGAGGCCGTGCAGCCGGGCAAAGGCCAGAACCCGGCAAGAGCCGGCATTACTGCCGGCAGCATTAACCACCGCGCCATGACGAAACGCCTGCGCAGTAAAATGGTAGCCGGCATCAATCACCGCCAGCACATCGTCAAACCCGACACGCTCCGGCGTTTCGGCCAGGCACTGCAGCAATTCGTTTTCAGTCATGGTTTATCCTCACAGGCAAAACAGTCGCCACTATAGCAGATACCAGTTACCGCCGGGCTTTCAGCAACACCTCGTAGGCCTCGCGGACAGCCATGAACTGCCGCGCATCACCACCGCGGTCGGGATGGTGCCGGCTGGCCAGCCGCCGGTAGTTCCGGCGTATCTTGCCAATATCGTCATGGCCGTCCAGCTCCAGCACGTGACAGGCGCGGCGCAGCTGCTCATCGCTGGTGTAATGGCGCCAGACCCCATCCATCAATGCCTCCACCTCATCGCGGGTGGTATCGCTGAACTGTCGCCAGTCCAGGTAAAAACTGCGCAGCCGGTCATGCTGCAACTGCCGCTCCGTGCTGCCAGCCGGGTCGACCGGCAAGGCCTGCAGATGAATATCCAGCGTACTGATGTGCAGGTAATAACCGTCGTCCAGCAAGGACGACTGCAGGCTGTACAGTGCATTCATCATCAGCCAGTTAAGCTTGAACAATGCCAGTTGCGCATCTTCATCCAGTACCGGCACGGTGGTAATGTTTTTGATTCGCTGCAGCAGCTGATGGATGGCCAGCTGCTCATCCGCCGCACGCAGCACCTGCAACACGGCGGGAATCAATGGATTGTTGTTGTCGCTCACAGGCAGATTTCACATACAATAGTCGTTTTCATCGACAGGATTGTTTCATGCCTGAGCAGCCCCGGGCAAAGACAAACAGCCGTGTTTTTCGCTGGCAGTCACACAGCCGCCTGCCGGCCGCTGGCCGGCATGGGCCGCTGCTGCGTGTCGACACGCCGCTGTGCCATGCCCTGATTGCCATCAACGGCGGCCAGCTGCTGCAGTTTGCCCCGGCCGGCCAGCCGCCGTGGCTGTGGCTGCCGCCTGGCCCCGCGGCAGGGAACAGCAGCCGCATTGCCGGCGGCATTCCCCTGTGCCTGCCGTGGTTCGGCCGACCGGCGAACCCGGCATTACCCATCCATGGTTACGTACAGGATCGTCCCTGGCAGCTGGAACATGCCGACTGCAGCGACGGCCAGGCCATCTGCCAGTTGCGTTTTGACAACCCGCCCGGTGAGCCCGGCTGCCCGCAAGCATTTACCGTTCGCCAGCGTTTTGTGCTGGGTGATACATTGCGTATCGAGCTGCAGCTGGACAATACCGGCGATCGACCGCTGTCGCTCAGCTGGGCCTGGCACAGCTATTTCCGGCTGGACGATGCCGATGCCCGAATCAGCGGCCTGCAACAGCTGCCCTACCTCGACAACCTGGCCGGCCTGCAGGTCAAAAAACACTACGCGGACTGGCCAGCCGGCCAGCCCTGCGACGCGGTATTTGAAAACACCCGCCAGCCCCAGCAACTGCAGCAGCAGGGCCGCCAGCTGACAATCCGTGGTGACAACTGCCCTACCTGCATTGTCTGGCAGCCGGGCATCAACAACCAGCAGCGCTTTGTCTGCATTGAGCGCGGCCGCGCCTTTGCCGACCAGCTGCAACTGGCCGCCGGGCAACGCTGGCAGGCCGGCATGACCATTGAACAACGCACAGGAAAACCGCACTGATGCCCCTGCAATACCTTCACCTCAGCCGGCTGGAGCGCAACAGCCATAACGGCGACATCAGCGTCACCAGCCGCAGCGAATGCAATGCGGTTGACGGCCCGGCCTATTCGTTATTTGAGCAGGCCAAATCTGCACTCAACCGCAGCGCCGGCAAACAGTTTGGCTTTTTCAATGCGGATAGCGAACACCAGCAACTGGCAGGGCTGATCAATAACTGGCTGGCCCAGGCGCTGGATTTTGCCGGCTTTGCCAGCCGCTCGGCACAACTGCTGGAGCAACAACTGCTGCCGACTGAAGAACCGTTCAGCGCGCTGCTGCTGACAGCCAGTGAAACCCTGGCCGGACGCCACTACCTGTACTGGCTGTGGCTGCCGGAACAGGACATCATGCAAACCGGCAGCGACCTGGCCCCCTACAGTGCCCGCATGATTGCCGCTGACAAACTGCAGTACGCACTGCGCCTGTGTGTCGACGAATGGCAGGACAGCGATTCACCCAAGTACCTGTGCTGTTATGCCAGCCGTGGCAACAAGGCCTTCAGCGAGGCGTTTGGCCGTTTCGGTAATTTCAGTGAGGGGCTGGATACCGGCGAACAGACCCGTGCCTTTCTGGAACTGGTTGACGACTACAGCCGCCAGCTGCCACAGGAACAGGCACAGCCTGCCAAAAGCCTGATTCTCGATTACTGCATCGAGCAGGATCGTATCGGCCAGCCGGTATCGCTGGAGACATTGTCCGGCCAGCTCAGCAGCGAACAGCCTGCCGAGTTTGCCCGTTATGTGCGCCAGCACCAGCAGCAACCGCTGGAGGAAATTCACACCCACCGGCCATCACTGAAACGCTATATGCGCTTTTTCGGCCGCGATGACTCACTCAGCATCAGCTTCAGCGCTGAACGCATCGGCCGCGATATCGTGTATGATACCGCCAGCGGCGCACTGCATATCCAGCAACTGCCTGCCAGCCTGAAAACCCAGTTGCGTGATGCAGCGCAAAAGAAATGAGCCGGGCAGAAATTACGGCTATAATTCCGTGCATTGTTTCCAACGGAGTCCCTGTGTGAAAAAGTTGGCCATCAGCGAGCAGAACCACGACGAAATCCATCGCCTGCTCAAACGCATCCCGTTTTTCAACAGCGTGCTGGGCTTTTCGCCGGAGCAATTCGACAAGCTGGCCGAACTGGCTGACATCATTGAGGTACAGGCCGGCGAAACGGTTATCCGCAAGGGTGACACCGACATGTACCTGTACTTCCTGCTGAAAGGCCAGTTGACCGTTTTTCTTGATGACGACCCGTATTCATCCCGGGTCAGTTATGTCTCGCCCGGCGAGCTGTTCGGCATGCTGTCGATGATCACCCACACACCTCGCAGCGCAATGATCAAGGCCGATGAAAACGCCAAATCAATCCTGCTGTACAAGCTCAACTTTGCCTACTTTAATGACGACTCAGCCAAATCCGAGCTGCAACTGCAAACCAAGATCCTGTTCTATCGTATGGTTGCCCATCATGTGCGCTGGACACTGGAACAGAAAAAAATGGCCGAGCCCAAACACCCGATGACCAGCCGCATGCTGAAGCTGCCGATCATGAAAGCCCCGAAAGATACGCCGGAAGAACTGCAGGCGCTGAAAGAGCAAACCAAAAGCCTGTCCGAGCTGCTGCTGTTGTGGAACGAATATGACACCGAAACCAAGGCCTCGTCCGGCAACATGTAAATCCTCAGGCAGCGCGTCCCTGCTTCATCGCTGCCAGTATCTCGGCAATCGGCACAATCCGCTCACGACACAGAAAGGTCGCCGATTTCGACAGGATGGCGCGGGTCTTGTCCGCCAGCGGCAGCGCTTCCCACTCGGCTGCGCTCAGCAGGTTCTCACCCGCCGCCAGTTTGATGGAGACATGGGTAAAAATCATGACAACTCTCCCAGCAGTTTGGCCAGCGCCTGTTCGTCCATCGCCGGATCATCCGGGTCATCCGGCGCCGGCTTGAAATCCAGGCTGATGCCGGCCAGCTCCTCCTGCGGTGAAACCCGCAGGCCGACGTATTTTTTGACCAGCGCAAACACCAGCCAGGCCAACCCGGCCGCCCAGAAAAAACACACCAGCGCACCCAGCGACTGCACCCCAAACTGGTACAGCCGGTCGGCAAACACACCATCAACCGCCACAAACGGCACCGCCAGTATGCCCAGCGTGCCGCCGGCACCATGCACGGCCACCGCACCGACCGGGTCATCAATACGCCAGCGGTACTTGATCATATCCAGCGCCAGATTGTGCACCACACCGGCCAGCAGCCCCAGCACCATGGCCGCTGCGAGTCCGGCCACATCGGCACTGGCAGTAATTGCCACCAGGCCGGTCAGCACGCCACCGAGCAGGTAGACATGGGCATCCCCGCGGCGCCGGGTCAGCCGCGCGTGCAGCAAGGCCGACACCCCGCCGCAGGCGGCCGCCAGGTTGGTCAGCAGGATGATGCGCCCAACCTCGCCGTCAAAACGCCCGGCACTGCCGCCGTTAAAGCCCCACCAGCCAAACCACAACACCAGCACACCGACAAACGACCACACCAGTGACGGAGTCGGGAAATCGCGCGGCTGGCCTTGTTCATCCAGCCAGCCAATACGCGGGCCGATCACCCAGGCGCCGACCAGGCCACACCAGGCGCCGGTGGCATGCACTACCGCCGAGCCGGCAAAATCATGGAAACCCAGCGCTGCCAGCCACGGGCTGTTATCTTCAAACAGTGCCGCACCCCATACCCAGTGGCCAAACAGCGGATAAATCAGCACACAAATCACCAGCACCGCAATGGCATAGGCGGCATGGCTGGCACGGCCGGCAATGGCGCCGGACAGGATAGTGCAGGCGGTGGCAGCAAAGGTCAGCTGGAACAACAGGAACACCAGCTGCTCCGATGACAGCTGCGCCAGGGAGAACAGCGGGTTGCCAGACAGACCGGCCAGGCCGGGGCCGAACATCAGGGCAAACCCCAGCAGCGTAAACGCGATGCAGGCCACCATCCAGTCGAGCAGGTTTTTAACGGTAATCGCCAGCATGTTCTGCTGGCGTACCAGCCCCACCTCCAGCAAGGCAAACCCCACCTGCATAAAAAACACCAGCGCAGCGGCCAGCAGCATCCATAGCAGGGAAATGTGTTGGGCAGAATCAAGCATAACGGCAGCCTCTACAACAGGAAAAAAGCCTGCCAGTTGCATTGCCAGAACTATGCCAAACCGCAAAAAGCACGATTTCACGGCTGTCGGGCCGGCCTGCTACAATAGCGCTCCCGGCCAAGGCCCTGTAACAGTGCAACGCTGCCCAAAAGCCATGCACGGATCACCATCATGCCCGACCATACACTGTTTCACCCGCGCCACTGGCCCGCCTGGCTGGCCATTGCCCTGCTGCGCCTGCTGGCCTTGCTGCCGCTGGAATGGCTGCTGCAACTGGCCAATGCAATTGGCGCGCTGCTGATACTGCTGCCCGGCCGGCGCCAGCAGATTACGCTGGCCAATATCCGCCTGTGCTTTGCCGACCTGCCGGCGCCGGCACAGCGGCGACTGGCCCGGCAAAGCCTGGCGGCGACCGTGATGGGCGTGTTTGAAACAGCCGTCAGCTGGTGGGCCAGCGATCGCCGGCTGGCCGGACGCTTCAGCATCGAGGGCGGGCATTTGCTGCAGCAAGCCGCACACCAGGGCCAGGGGGTGCTGTTATTGGGCCTGCATTTCACCAGCCTGGAGCTGGCCGGCCGCCTGCTGCGCCAGCAGCATGATGTGGATGTCACCTATCGCCGCCAGAACCATGTACTGTTTGATTATTTTCTGGCCCGCCACCGGCGCCGGCGCTTTGC
>DATCSZ010000385.1:0-8075 GCA_036568205.1 Pseudomonadales bacterium | reverse complement strand
CGGCGCTGGATGGTGGTCTGGATCAGTTGATTGCCACCGCAGCCGGTGCCGGCGATGCGGATTCGGTGCTGTTGCTGTCGGCACTGCAGGACAGCATTGACTGGGAGAAAAATGAGTCCCGCTATTACGGCCTTGGCGCCGGTGTCGATTTTGGCGACTGGTTTGCTGTCACCGAGGCCACCCGCATTGAACTGCAGGAGACCATTGCCGCTGGTGAATCGCTGGAATCGTTTTATGTGACGGTGGGCACCCGTATCGTTACCGACTGGACATTCAGCTTTACCATTACCCGTGACATCGATCGCGAGCATGAGTCGCTGATTGACCAGTACGCCAATACCCTGGCGGTATTGTATGCCGGTACACCGTTGCAGCAGGCACTGGCTGCCGGCCTGGATGCATCATTGAGCAGTGCCGAGTTTGAAGCGGTTGCCAAAAACCTGCAACGTTTTGACAGCACCGGCTATACCGCCAGTGTGCGCTGGGATTTCCACAAATCGGCAGCGCTGAAATTCGAGTACCTGCGGCATACCCGTGAATACGGTGGTGATGGCAAGGTGTTCAAGCCGCAGGCTGCCCGTATTGGCCTGGATCTGGTGTTTTGAGGGAGATGACCATGAAAAATAGCACATTGCTGTCCCTGTTTCTGGTCATGTTGATGTCACTGGCGGTGCCGGCCTATGCCGGGCTGGCCGTGATTGTCCACCCGGACAACCAGAACCCGCTGGATGAACGCCAGCTGCGCAATATCTTCCTCGGCAAAAGCCAGGTGTTTGCCGATGGCAGCGAGGCGCGGCCGCTGGATCTGGCAGAAGGCAGTGAAGAACGGCAGGCCTTTGTCAGCAAGGTGCTGCGGCGCACGGAATCCAGCCTGAATGCCTACTGGGCGCGCATGCTGTTTTCGTCGCAGGGCAAACCGCCGAAAGAGCTCAAGGATGCCAGCGCTGTCAAACAGGCGGTGGCTGCCGATCCGCAGGCAATCGGTTATCTTGATGCTGCGGATGTGGATGACACGGTACGGGTGTTGATGATAGTTGAGTGACGGTCAGTCGAGTCTGTGTTGTAACCAAAAGGCCCGTCAGCGACGGGCCTTTTTGTTTGTGTCAGTCGCTGCCAAGCTGCCAGTCGATATCCAGGCGGTTGGCGATCATGTCCAGTTCCTCGTGCAGGCTGTCGATGGCCAGTCCGGCCGGTATGTCAATCGCCAGCTCGGCACGGAACAGTGGCTCACCGGTCATTGGCGCGCTGTCAATGCTGCTGCGCATGTCGGTGACATTGATCTGCCGTGTTGCCAGTGCCTGGGCAATTTCGCGCACAATGCCAGGGCGGTCAAGGCCAATCACCGACAGGCGCACACCGTCACTGCGATCGTCGATCTGCCCGGCCGGTTCGTCCAGCAATACGGCAATGCCTTCATCCTGCAAGCCGGCAAGGGCTGCCCGCAGGCCGGCTATGTTATCCTCGGCAATGTGCAACTGCACGACACCGGCAAAACGGCCAGACAGGCGTGTCAGGCGGCTGGCAAGCCAGTTGCCGTGGTGGGCGGCGACCAGTCCGGACAGCCGGTCGATAATGCCGGGGCGGTCAGCAGTGATAAACGTGAACAACAATGAACGATGCATAGGCCAGCCTGTCTGTCAGCAGTGAAAGTTTGTCCGTATAATAAACAGCGATTCGGTTCACGACAAATGCTTGTCTTGCCAATCGCTGCGGAGAGTAAACCATGTTGATCAAACTGAAGTTGCTGGTGTCGGTGGTGTTGCTGGCCTGTGTGTTCCTGCCGATGTCGACCTGCACCTACCAGGTGCGTGATACGGCAACGCGCGAGATGCAGGAAAAAGTCGAGCATTATTATGCCATTCCACCCGAGCGCCAGCAGCTGGGAGTCGGCCGCTACCTGCCATTGCTGCTGTTTGTGTTGCCGCTGGTGCTGGTGCTGGTGCAATGGCGCCAGCAGGCAAGTGTTGGCAGTGACCTGGCGCTGTTGGCCTTGTCATTGCTGTTGCTGGCCTATATGGCGTTTTATTTTTACTTCACCCGGCCGGCTGTCGGTGGCTATCTCACCGTTGCTGCAGCCGGGTCACAGCTGCTGCTGGCACTCTCTTCGCTTGTGCAGCAGATCCGCCAGCACAATGGGACGGATAGCGGCAATGATCATCATTCCACCTGAGCAGCTACAGCCGGAAACGCTGGAGGCGGTGCTGGAGGAGTTTGTCAGCCGGGAAGGCACCGAGTATGGCGCCGAGGAAGTGCCGCTGGCCCGCAAGGTGGCCCAGGTGAAGCGTCAGCTGGCTGATGGCCGCGCTTTTCTGTGTTTTGACGAGGAAAGCCAGAGCTGCAATATCCTCAGTGCCCGTGAGGTGCGTGAGCGGGGTGGCGTGTCATGACAACGGTTGCGGTATTGGATGCACGCGGGCTGTTTTGCCCGGAGCCGGTGATGCTGTTGCATCGCAAGATGCGTGAGCTGGCCGACGGTGATCAGTTGCAGGTGCTGGCAACCGATCCGTCAACCGAACGTGATATTGCCAAATTCTGTGAATTCCTGAATCACCGGTTGCTGGATAAGCAGCGTGTCGGCGACGAGTTCCATTTCCTGATCCTCAAGACCGGCGGTGAGGGCTAACGATCCAGCAGCAGCGCAATGGCGGCCATCGCTTCCGGGTCTTCATTCTTGATCTGGTTGGCGATATGGTGCTGGAAAAAATAGCGGAATTGCGGGTTCTGCTGCGCCGGGTACAGGCAGTCGTCGCCAGGCAATACCGGTGTTGACTGCATTTTTTCCGGGTCTACCAGCATTGCTGAAATGTCGCCCTCGCTGTCCAGTCGCCAGCTGACGACTTCGGCCAGCGTCAGGGTCTTCTGGTCATCGCCCAGCAACATGGCATGGGTGCCGATATTGTCGGGGATTTCCTGTACCAGCGCATGCTGCTCATCGGCCAGATGGGTTTCAAAGTAGGCCAGCGCAGTTTCCAGTTCAACCACCTTGTGCATCGGTGCGTCGTAAAAAACCTGGTCGATATCCGGGTCGTAATAGCCTTCCCAGCAACCGTTAACCGGGTCCTGTATCTCGGGGCAGCTGACCAGCTGGTTCAGCCATGGCACCATGCCGACCACATCGCCATTCCAGCGCAGCCCCCAGCACAGGATTTTCATCGCGAAATAGCGTTCCGGGTTACTGTCATTGGTGTACAGCATGCACAGACCGTCATTTTCCGGTGCCAGACGGATAATTTTTTCCTGTGCCAGGTCGCTGAGTGGACGGCCACTGAAAAAGTCGATGACCTTGTGTTCCCTGGCGTGTTTGTCGTCGGTCATGAGGGCTCCTGGCAGCGGAGGAGATGGGTGGCAGGCAATGGCAGCAACATTTACCTGACAGGCTGATTTCAGTATAGTCGACCCCCTTTCAGATGCGGTCGATTTGGCCGCCATCATACGCGCTCGGTTAACTGATTTCCATGCACCACATTGATGATCTGGTCCAGTTGTTTAATGGCCTGTTTTGCGACAGCGACAACACCGTGTTGCAGGCCGGTGCGGACGAGCCGTTCTACCAGGCAGCCAGGCAGCCGGGTGAACGACACATCATTTTCTGCCGGCAGGATTATTTTGCCAGTGCACTGCATGAAATGGCGCACTGGTGTATCGCCGGTGCCGAACGTCGTCTGCGGGACGATTACGGCTACTGGTATGAGCCGGATGGCCGCAGTGTTGCCCGGCAGGCCCAGTTTGCCCGGGTCGAGGCAAGACCCCAGGCGCTGGAGTGGATTTTTGCCCGTGCCTGCGGTTTCCCGTTTTGTATCAGCCTGGATAATCTGCAGGGCGATGCCGGTGACAGCGGGCCGTTTCGCCAGGCCGTGCTTGAGCAGGCGAAGCAATGGCAATGCCGTGGACTGGGTTCGCGTGCATTGCGTTTGCAGCAGGCTCTGGCTGCACATTACAGCCAGCCGGCAGATTACCGGCGCTATCAACTGGATCAGCAGGAGCTGCGTTAATGAATAAACGATTGATGGTCGTGGCGGACGAAAATATTCCCCTGCTGGATGAACTGCTGGGCGATATTGCCGAGATTCGCCGGCTGCCCGGGCGGGGCATCCGGGCGCAGGATGTGGCAGATGCCGATGCCTTGCTGGTGCGTTCGGTAACGCGTGTTGATGCGGCGCTGGTCGATGGCAGTCGCTTGCGTTTTGTGGGCTCTTGCACCATCGGTGTTGATCATGTCGATATGTCGGCATTGCAGCAGCGCCAGATTGCGTTTGCCCATGCGCCTGGCTGCAATGCGGCGGCCGTGGTGGATTATGTGCTGGCGGCGATGCTGGCCATCGAGCCGTCACTGCCGGTGTGGCAGCAACGCTGTGTCGGGATTGTCGGGCTGGGGCAGGTGGGTTCCCGCCTGCAGCAGCGGCTGCTGGCGCTGGGGATAAACGTCAAGGCCTGCGATCCGTTCCAGCCTGCCGCCTGCCATAGCCTGGCCGAGGTGCTGGGCTGCGATGCGATCAGCCTGCATGTGCCGCTGAGCCATGATGGTGAACATCCCACCTGGCACTTGCTGGACAGCCATGCACTGGCGCAGATGAAGGACGGCGCCTTGCTGATTAACAGCAGTCGCGGTGCCGTTGTTGACAATACCGCGTTGCCGGCAGCAGCAGGGCGGCTGCATCTGGTGCTGGATGTTTATGAGCATGAGCCGGTGCCTGCACCGGACTTGCTGGACTGTCTGGATATTGCCACCGCCCATATTGCCGGCTACAGCCTGCATGGCAAGATGCGCGGCACATTGATGGTGGTGGAAAAAATGGCTGCTGTGTTGGGTTTGCCGTTTTCGCCAAGGGCGTTTGATCGTCTGGACTCCTGTTCGCGTCAGCTTGATGTGGCCTGTGATGCAACGGCCGCCGCGATTGTGCGTGCCGCTTATGATATCCGTCAGGATTCAGATGATTTTTTGCGGGCGTATCGTGCGGCAGTCAGTGCTGATGAGCAAGCCAAGGCATTTGATGACTATCGCAAGCATTATGCCAACCGTTATGAGTTTTCCTATACCAAAGTAGCGGCTGGCGACATGGCGGCAGAAGCCATCAAGGCACTCGGCTTTGCCGGCGCTTGCCAGTAATAACAGTTTGTTATTGTGGTGATGAGTGGTGGTTGTGCGGCGGGTGGTTTTCTGCCTGCTCCAGCTGCTGACAGGAATGGCGGATCATGTCGCGGGTGATTGGCACTTCCTTGCCGTTTTCATCAATAAGGCAGGCGCTGTGCAGGGCATCGGCGTTGAGCGCATCGTTGGTGTGCTGGCGGACGTTCATGGCAGTATCCCGTTGGTTGATGGGGTGGCCAATGGCCGTTGGTTTTTTGATTATGCGTGATAATGCGATTCTGGCAAGCCGGTTTTGCCGGCTGGCAAAGTGTGAACGGTTTCATGATTATGCCCTGGTACTGGTGGCTGCCGGTTGACCTGTGATTGGCGGTTAGTTGTAACTTACTTTTTGGTTTTAGATTGTTTTGTTATATGAAAACTCCTGTGTGGCAGCGCCGTTTGCGGCTGGGCCTGATCATCAATCCCTATGCCGGTATTGGTGGTGCAGCGGCCCTCAAGGGCAGTGATGAGGACAGTATCCGTGACAGGGCACTGGCCTATTCCGGCGAATTGCGTTCGCCCGGCCGCAGCCGGCGTTTTCTTGTCGCGCTCGGTGATGCCGCCGGCCAGGCGGACTGGTATTGTGGTGGTGGCTTGATGGGCGAGGCGATGCTGGGTGAACAGGGCATACGCACGCTGCACGTGCTGCCGGTCGCCAGTCCCAGCTCGGCAGACGATACCCGCCAGCTGGCAGGGGCCATGCTGGCGCAAGGGGTGGATCTGTTGTTGTTTGTCGGTGGTGACGGCACGGCACGGGATATTGTTGATGTTGTGGCTGACCGTCTGCCATGTCTTGGTATTCCATCCGGCGTGAAAATGCAGTCAGCCGTGTTTGCCTTGTCGCCGGAGGCGGCGGCGGAGGTGGTGCGAACGGTGCTTGATGGCAGTCACTGGACGGTCAGCGCCCAGGATGTGCGTGATATTGACGAGGCTGCGCTTCGCCAGGGCCGGGTGCGCTCGCGCTATTATGGCAGCATGCAGGTGCCGGCGATGGCGCAGTGGCTGCAGCGGCTCAAGCAGGGCGGTGTGGAAAGCGAGTCGCTGGTGCTGGATGACATTGCCGCGCATTTGACGGAAATCATGCAGGACAGTGGCCGCCTGATGCTGGCCGGCCCCGGCAGTACCATTGCCCACTGGATGGCCAGCCTCGGCCTGCCCAATACCCTGGTGGGTTTTGATGCAGTAGTGGATGGCCGCCTGTTGCAGGCGGACCTGACCGGTCATGATATTGAGGCGCTGCTGCAGCAATACCCGGATCTGCTGGTGGTGATCAGCCCGACGGGTCAGCAGGGTTTCCTGCTGGGCCGTGGCAACCAGCAGCTGACACCGGCAGTCATCGCCGCGCTCGATAAATCCCAGTGGCTGCTGGTCGCCACACGCAGCAAGCTCAATGCCCTGAATGGCCAGCCGCTGCTGGTCGACAGCAACGATAGCACGCTGGATCGCAGCTTGTGTGGCCTTTACCCGGTGATTGTCGCCTGGCACCAGCAACTGCTCTATCCTGTCAACCTTGTTTATGGAAACCCTGACGATGTTTGATGCCTTGTTTGCCCGGCTGGCTGACCGGCCAGCGCTGGCCGGCGCCGATGCGATGCGCCTGTTTCATGGTCGTGGCCACTGTTATCCGGGGCTTGCCATGATCAATATCGACTGGTTTGATCCGGTGCTGTGGGTGGTGATTTACCAGCAGCTGGAGCCGGATGACCAGCAGCAGTTATTTGCCGGCCTGCAGCAGCTGGCAGCAGCCAATCCGGCCATCGCCTGCGTGGCGGTACAGTTCCGTGCCCGGGGTGCACGAGGGCAGACGGTGATTTACGGCGCACTGCCGGCGCAGTGCCTGGCAAAAGAGGGCGATCTGCAGTTTCAACTGAATTTTGCCGACAACCAGAATATCGGTTTTTTCCTTGATGCCCGGCCAGCCCGTGACTGGGTACGGCAACATGCAGCCGGCAAGCGGGTGCTGAACCTGTTTGCCTATACCTGTTCATTCTCGGTGGCAGCACTGGCCGGCGGGGCGCAGTCGGTAGTCAATATCGACATGGCCCGTGCGGCGCTGGCTACCGGCCAGCATAATCACCACCTGAACGGGCTGGCAGGGCGTGATGTACATTTTTTGCCACACGATGTGTTCCGCTCTACCCGCAAGCTGGAAAACCTGGGTCCGTATGATCTGGTGATTGCCGACCCGCCATCACGGCAAAAAGGCAGTTTTGAGGCCGACAAGGATTATGGCAAGCTGTTGCGCAAACTGGCGCCGATGCTGGCGCATGATGCGCAAATCCTGGCTTGCCTGAATGCGCCCTATCTGGGGGCAGATTTCCTGCCGCAGCAGTTTGCTGCCGCACTGCCGGCCTGTACGCTGCGTGAACGACTGCCCCAGCGCGAGGACTTTCCGGAGCAGGATGCCGACTGTTGCCTGAAAATGCAGGTGTTTGGCACAGCCTGACAGCGCAGACAGCAGGCATAAAAAAACCCGGCCGGAGCCGGGTTTCTGATACTGCGCCGCCGGCTTATTCCGGCAGCAGGCTGTTCAGGTGATCCACTGCATCAACAAACTCGGTCAGCAGGCGGGTGACCACATCACGGCTCTTCTCAACATGGTTGATCTGGCCAACCACCTGGCCAACCGGGTTGAAGGCCACTTTCTGGCACTCGCCAACGGCGGCATAACGGTGGGTGCGGCGGATCGCATCGCCGGTCACCAGGCCCTGCAGTGGCATGCCCAGCGGTTGTGGGTTGCCTTCGGTTTCCCAGGCCTGGGTCCACTCGTTACGCAGCATGCGGCAAGGCTTGCCGGTCCATGAACGTGAACGCACGGTGTCTTCTTCGGTAGCGTCGAAGTAGGACTGCTTCTGGGCAGGCTCGGCTTCGGCTTCTTCAACCGCCAGCCACAGCGAGCCGGACCATACGCCGGCAGCGCCCATCGCCATCGCGGCTGCCATCTGGC
>DATCSZ010000384.1:0-1050 GCA_036568205.1 Pseudomonadales bacterium | reverse complement strand
GTCGCCGTGCACGGCAGCCTGCGTCAAGACCGCACTGGCCCGCCGCGCGGCGGCATGATTGCCGTGTTGAGCAACATTCACTGGCATGTGCCACGGCTGGATACCCTGGCCGATGACCTGATTATTGAGGCCAGCAAAACGGCTGACCTCGCCGACGGGCTGGCCTACCGTTTCACCATTCATGCAGGGGACACCATAGTACTTGAAGGTGAGCTGATGATTGCCCTGCAACCGGAGCCCGCATGACATTCACATTCCATGTCGAGCGCTGGGCGGCCTGGGCGGCCGCCGACAGCCCGGACCCGGATGCCTGCATTGAAACGGCCAGCCAATGGCAGGCCTGGGCCCGCGGCGATATTGCCATCAGCGCACAGGAACGTAATCCGGCATTGCCTTTTATTGCCCCGATGCTGCGGCGACGGCTGTCGCGACTGTCACGACTGGCTTTGAAAGTTGCCTATATAGCCGCTGAGGATAATCACACCCTGCCAACCGTGTTCTGTTCACGGCATGGTGAAATCCACCGCACGCGCGGCTTGCTGAACGACCTTGCGGCCGGCGAGCGCCTGTCACCGATGGCATTCAGCCTGTCCGTCCACAACACCGCCTCCGGCCTGTATTCGATTGCCAGCGGCAATACCGCACCCTCGACCGCCATCGCGGCCGGCCGCGACACCCTGGCCATGGCTGCCGTCGAGGCTGCCGGCCTGCTACTGCAGCACCCGCAAGTGCTGCTGGTCTTTGCCGATGAGCCGCTGCCCGGCGACTACCGCGAATTTGCCGATGAATCGACCGCCGCATTCGGGCTGGCGCTATTGCTGAATCGCGATACCGGCGATACCTGGACACTGTCTGCCACAGGCAGCCACACCGCTGCAACGGATGAATGCATGGGTCTGGCATTGCTGCGCGCACTGGCCTCGGGCAGCGGCAATGCCTGTACGGCCGGCGAGCGCCATGGCTGGCTATGGGCCCAGGCATGAACACACTGAATCGTGGCTGGCGGCTGCTCGCCACCGGCTGGTGCTTTGTTTTCATGGGGGTCGGGGG
>DATCSZ010000383.1:0-4198 GCA_036568205.1 Pseudomonadales bacterium | reverse complement strand
AAACCCGAATGCGCAAACGACCTGTGGCTGTGGTGCATCGTTTTCCATCTGACAACTGCCCGGATTGAATCATAAAAGGCGTAACCGGTACGGTGGCGCCTTTTTTTATGCCTGGAAAATGGCGCCCAGAATGCGCGGGCCGGCGGCGCCAGTGACGCCGGGTATATTGCCGGGCAGGCCGGCAATGGTGCGACTGGCAAGCCAGGCAAATGCCATGGCTTCAAGCCAGTCCGGATCAACACCCAGGCTGCCGGTGTCGGCTACCGGGCGCTGGCTGATGCTTGCCAGCCTTGTCATCAGGTGTTGGTTGGCGGCACCGCCGCCGCAGATGTACAGTGCCTGACACGCCGCCGGCAATGCATCACAAATGCTGCGTGCCGTCAGTTCGGCCAGGGTGGCCTGCACGTCAGCGGGCACTTCATTGCCTTGCAGGTGGCGGTCCAGCCAGTGCTGGTCGAAGTGCTCGCGGCCGGTGGATTTGGGTGGCGGCAGGGAGAAATACGGATCGGCCAGCATGGCCTGCAACAGCGGCGGGATTACCTGTCCACTGGCTGCCCACTGGCCGTTGCCATCAAAGCGGGTCTGCAGGTGGCGGGATGCCCAGATATCCATCAGTACGTTGCCGGGGCCGGTATCAAAGCCAACAGTTTCGTGGCCCAGCCAGGTGATATTGGCCATGCCACCGATGTTGATAATGGCGCGTTGTTCCTGCGTGCTGGCAAAAACAGCCTGGTGGAAACCGCAGGCCAGTGGTGCGCCCTGGCCGCCGGCAGCGATATCACGGCGGCGGAAATCCGCTACCACATCAATACCGGTCAGTTCTGCCACCGTGTTCGGGTCACCGATCTGCAGGGTGTAGCCGTGGGGGCCTGCCGGTGCGTGACGGACGGTCTGGCCATGGCAGCCGATGGCGCGGATCGTTGCTGCATCGGTGGATGAGGTTGCCAGCAGTGTGTTGACCGCCTCGGCAAACAGGTAGCCCCATTGACGGTCAAGTTCCAGGCTGCGCTGCAGGTCACTGTCACTGCTGTGGTTAAGGGCATGGCTGGCATTGCGGATCGGGTCGGGGATGGGGTGGCTGCAGTGGTGCAGCAGCCTGACCTGATCGCCGATGTCGACCAGGACGGCATCAATGGCATCCAGGCTGGTGCCGGACATCAGGCCGATATAGCGGGTTTTCATGGCGCCGATCCGGACATGGCAAACTGCTGTTGTTGCTGCAGGTACTGGTTATGCAGTACCTGGACCTGGCGGTTGAAGCGCGGTTTTTCATCGGCAGGTATCGGGTCTGCCGACGGCAAGGAGCTCAGCACTGTGCGCGGGTCGCGGTGTACGCCGTTGACCAGGAATTCATAATGCAGGTGTGGGCCGGTGGAGTAACCGGTTGAGCCAACGGTGCCGATTACTGTGCGTTGTTTGACCTGCTGGCCAGTGCGGACAAAACGTTTGTCGAGATGCAGGTACTTGGTGGTGTAGGTGCTGCCATGCGAAATAAAGACGTAGTTGCCATTGGCGGCACTGAAACCGGCGCGTTGCACCCGGCCATCACCGGCAGCAAAAACCGGTGTGCCGGTCGGTGCTACATAATCAATGCCACGGTGGGCGCGGATTTTTTTGTGTACCGGGTGCAGCCGGCGCAGGTTAAAGCCTGAGCTGATGCGGGTGAAATCCAGCGGTGCACGCAGAAAAGGCTTGCGCATGCTGATGCCGTCACTGTTGAAGTAGCCGCTGGTGCCGTTTTCATACTCATAGCGGTAAGCGGTATAGGTTTCGCTGGCGTTGCTGTAGCTGGCAGCGAGCAGCTTGCCATTGCCGATTTTTTTGCCATCCAGGTATTTTTCCTCATACAGGATGTCGAAGCTGTCGCCCTTGCGCGGGTCGTAGATAAAGTCGATCACTCCACTGAATATGTTGGCTATCTGCATGATCATGCCCTGCGGAATGCCGGCGTTCTGGCCAGCGAGAAACAGCGAGTCATCAATAACCGCCTTGTGGTAGCTAAGGCGAATTTCCGGTTCGTGCACGATGGCCTGGCTGCTATAGCTGCCGTCTTCCTGGCGCAGGAATTCAAGCTGTTCAAGCTGGGACGGGATGTACTGCAATGCGACAAGCCGGTTATCGGTATCCAGCGCAAAGCGCAGCCGATGACCGGGAAATATGCGGCTCAGGCTGGCTGCGTTGTCATCGCTGCTGACCAGCTGGTGCAGCGTGCCTGCGGAAATGCCGACACGCTGAAAAATGCGTGCTAGGCTGTCGCCGGATTTGACAGATTCCTCAATCCAGCGCCAGTCGGGCAGGCTGGCCGCAAGGTCTGGTTCATCCGCTGTTATTTCGGTATCCGGGGTGGGCAGGGCGACCGGCAGCATGACGCGCTGGTTTTGCTGGTCGGGAATCAGCAAGGCCAGTGTTGCCATCAACAGCAGCAGTGCCAGCAGTAGCAGATGCCGGCGGGGGAAAAGACGAAGAGTGTTCGGGATTTCAGCTGTATCGGCCATGGGTGCAGATAGTAAAAAACTGCCGGCGAGTATACCAGAGCTTTGTGCCGGCAACTTGTAATTTGGCGGTTTTGCTGTATTGTTCCTGCACTTTTTTGACAGCAAGAAAGCAGGGTTTGATATGGCGGCAGCCGATACGTTACTTGATGATCTTGATCAGCGCGGGCTTGTTTACCAGCAAACCGGCGATGGTGAGTTGGCCGGGCATCTGGCATCGCCGCGCACCGTGTATTGCGGTTTTGATCCTACCGCAGACAGCCTGCACATTGGCTCGCTGGTACCATTGCTGGCCTTGCGGCGATTTCAGCTGGCCGGGCACAAGCCGCTTGCGCTGGTTGGCGGGGCTACCGGCCTGATTGGTGATCCCAGCTTCAAGGCGGCCGAGCGCCAGTTAAATACGACTGATGTAGTGGCTGGCTGGGTGGAACGCCTGCGTGACCAGGTCAGCCGTTTTGTTGATTTTGATGCCGGCAGTGCTTCAGCAGAGCTGGTCAATAATCTGGACTGGATTGGCCGGATCAATGCGCTGGATTTTCTGCGCGATGTAGGCAAACATTTCTCGGTCAACAGCATGATCCACAAGGAGTCGGTCAAGCAGCGTATCGAGCGGGAGGGCGAGGGGATTTCATTTACCGAGTTTTCCTATCTGTTGCTGCAGTCCTACGATTTTGCCGAGTTATACAAACGTCATGGCTGCACCGTACAGCTGGGTGGCTCGGATCAGTGGGGCAATATTACCGGTGGTATTGAGTTGACGCGGCGTATGTATCGAGGTCATGTATACGGCCTGACCTTGCCGCTGGTCACCAAGGCGGATGGCAGCAAGTTTGGCAAAACCGAGCAGGGTACAATCTGGCTGTCAGCGGAAAAAACCTCACCCTATGCGTTCTACCAGTTCTGGTTGAATAGCGCCGATGCCGATGTGTATCGCTTTTTGCGCTATTTTACGTTTTTGCAGTTTGATGAGATTGCGGCAATTGAGGCGGCTGATATGGCCGCACAGGGCCGGCCACAGGCGCAAAGTGTGCTGGCGGAGCAGGTAACAAGGCTGGTGCATGATGAGGCGGGTGTTGCAGCGGCACGGCGCATTACCGAGGCGCTGTTCTCTGGTGAGGAAGAGACCCTGTCGGAGGACGATTACCGCCAGCTGCAGCTGGATGGATTGCCGGCAACGCTGATTGATGACGAAAAGCTGTCACAAATGTCGCTGGTCCAGCTGCTGGCTGATGCCGGCATGGCGCCATCCGGCAAGCCAATCAAGGATGCCTTGCAGCGCAAGGCAGTTATTGTAAACGGCATGGCGCTGGGGCTGGATGATAATATGTGTGCCAACCAGGTGTTTGCGACGCAGAATGCACGGTACGGTCGTTATTTCCTGGTTCGCCTTGGCAAGAAAAAGCACCAGCTGTTTTACCGTTAATAAAGGGTTGCGAAGTCTGCGGGTGCTTACTTTATTGCGGGTTGAAAAAACGACCCGTAAAAAATCAAAAAAACCGCTTGCAGGGAGAGGAGAAGTGCCTATAATGCGCGTCTCTTTGCAGGGGGTCACGGCCAGAACGGTGTTCGGGACGGGACGAAAAAAGGTGTAAAAACTGCTTGCAAAGGAAAACGGCAAATGTATAATTTGCCTCCCTTCTGAGGAAGGGGTCGAACAACTCCGCAGCGGGTTGTCGTTATTTAACAACAGATCAAGTAATACGTGT
>DATCSZ010000382.1:0-1760 GCA_036568205.1 Pseudomonadales bacterium | reverse complement strand
CGCCCAGCGAGTCAGGGCTGCTTCGGGTTTGCAGCCGGCCGGCTTTTCACGATCAATGTGGCCAATACCACAAACAACAGTACTGCCATCAGGAACGGTGACGACAGCATCATGTTCTGGCCCAATGACATTCCTGTGGCCGGCTGATTCACCCAAAGCCCGATCAAAACCCGTGGCAACAAAGGGAAGGCCAGCCCTGCGAACGCCACCAGCAGCAGCGGTGCCAAATACCACTGGCAGCGCCGCGAGATACCGGGCCAATCCATCAGCAGTACAGCCCATAACAGGGCTGGCAAGGCCAGTATGTAGTGATGGAACCAGGTCAACGGCGCAACCAGGTTCACGAGCAATAACACCAGCGCCAATGCCACTGAAAGCCCGCATCGCAGGGCGTACAGGTAGCGGCAAACCAGGCCAGCCGTCACCAGCAATAACAAGCCGACCGTGGCATGGATTGCACCCACCCAACCCCATAAACCGGTGGTCTGCCACTGGTCCAGGAATGCGCGAATAAACACGCCATTCACACTCTGGTTAAACGGCACGGTCAGTACATGGGGCAGGCGTTTGCCAAAGCCGCTGTTCCCTGCCAATGCCAACCAGTCTTCCCATAGGGATGCTGGCAGCAGCCATAAGCTGGCCAGGATCAACAGCACCAGCGCCGCTGTACAGGCGAGCAACTCAGGCCATCGGCGGAACAGCAGCAAGACGGGGAGAAAAACAACAACATACACCTTTAATGTAATGGCACAGGCCAGCAATATGCCGCTACCGATGCGCGCCCAGCGAGCGTGCAGCGGAAAAAACAACGGCATCACACACATCAGCACCAGCAAATTGACCTGGCCGGTCCTGAAGGTGTCAATCAATGGGCCGTAAACAAGCAGCAACAGGCACAATAACGGGAAAGCCTTCCGTAAAGGCGCTCGGGCATGCCATGCGTATAACCGGTACAGACACACTGGCAACCCCCAGGCCAGCAACACATTAAACCCCGCGAATACCAGCTTTGCTTGCCCGTAATCACGGCATAACAGTAACGGTGAAAACAACAATGTACTGGGTGGCGGATACAGGAAAGGATAGATTTTCGAACCCAGGTGCTCACCCAGCGCCATAAAGTGCGCATACTGGTACGCCGACGCCCCTTCATGAAAAGCCAACCATGTCGCCCAATAAAAGGTCGGGAAGTCATCGTAAGCACCCTGCTGCAAATGCCAGGCGAGAACAGCACTGCCTGCCATGAACAATAATGCGGCCAGCCAGCCGGCGAGTTTCCCGCTACTGGTCATGCCGGTTGCCATGCATGCATCATAAAAAAGCGCCCAGGAGTTGCCTGATCATTCATCATGTAGCCAGCAGCCGCAGCACGCTGTCAAGCCTGCAACGGCTTGCGCCGGATAAGGTGATTTCGTACCCTGTCGAACCTGCTCGTATCAGGCCATGACAAGCATCCACCGGCTTGCCGGGCCAACGATCCCGGAGCAAAACGCACCCCCAATCGAACAGGCACCCATGGCCGCCAGTGCAGAGAAAAACCCGTCGCAACACACGCCAATGATGCAGCAGTACTTGCGCATCAAGGCCGAGCACCCGCACGAGCTGGTGTTCTACCGCATGGGCGATTTCTACGAGCTGTTTTTTGATGACGCCAAAAAGGCCGCCGAGCTGCTCGACATCACCCTGACCGCACGCGGCCAGTCGGCAGGCCAGCCCATCCCGATGGCCGGCATCCCCTATCACGCGGCCGAGAATTACCT
>DATCSZ010000381.1:0-2354 GCA_036568205.1 Pseudomonadales bacterium | reverse complement strand
GCAAGGTGGTCAATGTGGCCATCCGTGCCTGGCAGGGCAATGAACGCGACCTGATCGCCAACGCCCGGACCCATTTACTGTTATGACAGCTGCCAATAATACCCACTCGATTGTCGTTGGCTACCTGCTGTGGCTGTTCGGTTTTACCGGCTCGCACCGGTTTTATTACGGTAAGCCACTAACCGGTACACTGTGGTTTTTCACCCTGGGCCTGCTGGGCATTGGCTGGCTGATTGACCTGTTCCTGATTCCATCGATGGATGCCGCAGCCGATCGTCGTTACCGGCAGGGGCGTTATGATTATTCCGTGGCGTGGATCCTGCTGACCTTTCTCGGGCCGTTCGGCCTGCACCGCATGTACCTGGGCAAATGGGTGAGCGGCATGGTGTTTTTGCTGGTGGCGCTGGCTACCGGCAGCCTGGCGCTGATTTTCTGGCCGCTGATTGGCCTGTTTATCCTGTTTGTTGTGGTGGCCATGGTGTATGACTTTTGCACCCTGAACGAACAGATTGACCAGCGCAACCGGTCTTTCGACTAGCTGTTGCCATGCTGGCGCTGACAGAATACAGCAAATTCCTGATCGGCCTGCTCGCCATTGTTGATCCGTTAGGCGCGGTGGCGATGCTGGTGGGGCTGACTGCCTCGCGCACCCACGATGTACGCCGGCTGATTGCCCGTCATACCGTGCTGTGGGTGTTTGTTATCCTGTCGCTGTCACTGCTGGCCGGTAAATACCTGTTGTTGCTGTTCGGCATCAGCATTCATTCCTTTCGTGTGGCCGGTGGCCTGCTGTTGTTGCTGATGGGCATCCAGATGCTGATGGCCGGTAATGAGCGGCCTGGCAATGGCGAGCTGGATACTGCGCTGGCACTGGTGCCAATGTCGATGCCGTTACTGGCAGGGCCGGGTGCCATCAGTGCCGTGATTGTCTATGCCCATCGCGGTGAAGGGCCGGCACATATTGCCATGGTGTGGCTGGTGATTGCCGTGGTGTGCCTGACGCTGGCGCTGGTGTTTCGTTTGCTGCCCTGGTTTATGCGTCACCTGACACCGGCACGGGTGAATGTGTCGACCCGCCTGATGGGGGTGTTGCTGGCGTCGATTGCGGTGGAATTTATTGCCAATGGCCTGCGTGGCCTGTTTCCGGTACTGGCCGGCTAGCCTGGCCGGCGTGTTCAAACCCCGGTGCCTGCCGTATAATGCCGCCTTTTGTGTAAAACAACCCGGCCCTGAGAGGATCAGTGAGTGAAAGTTGTCAGACTCGGCGAGATGAAACTGGCGTATTATTCCGTGCCCAAGGTGGGCAAGACCGCCATGAAAAGCGTGATGGATACGCTGAGCCGGCCTGATGGTGACTATCGCAATTACGGCGACAAGCTGTTTTCACCGCTGATGCGCTGGCGTGGCCGCGGTTGTTACCGCTTCACCATTGTGCGTGACCCGGTTGAGCGGCTGGTCTCTGCCTATGCCGACCGGGTGGCGGATCGCGATGATATCCGCCGCTCGGTGCTCAGTGTGGTGCTGGCGCGTCTGCTAGGGCTGGATCCGTCACCGGACCTCAACACCTTTGCATTGAACCTGAAAAAATACGCGCTGATCAATGACCGCATTTTCCGCCATGTGGTGCCGCAGCTGCGTTATATCGGCCGTGACCCTGGTTTTTATGATGCCATTTTCTCAATCCGTGAGATGGACAAGGTGGCCGCGACGCTCAGCGAGCTGAGCGGCCGTGAGGTCAGCATTCGCCGTGCCAATGCCAGCAAGGCGAAAGTCAGCAAGGCCGATTTGTCACCGGCGGCGCTGGCGGCGCTGCAGGATTTCTATCGCGAAGACTATCGCCTGTACGGTCAGTATTTCTGAGTTTTGCGTCGCCGCCGTTTCGGCGCATACAGTGATGGCAGGCCGGGCGGGCGGGTCTTGAAGCGCCGGTGGGTCCACAGGTATTGTTCCGGCTGTCGGCGAATGGCCTGTTCATAGGCTGCATTCAGGCGCCTGGCATTGTCGTTTTCATCGTCACCCAATCCATCCGCAAACGGGTCTTCGATACACAGCCGGTAATGCAGCCGGCCGTTTTGTTTTAGCCGGTAATGGCAAAACAGCAGCGGCCGGGCGCCGGTCATGCGCAGGATCTTGCCGGTGCTGGCCAGTGTGGCAGCGGGCTGGCCAAAAAATGGTGCAAACACAAACGGCGCTTTGCCATAGTTCTGGTCGATCGCATACCACACCGTGCGGCCTTGCTTCAGCAGGCGGATCATCTGCCGCATTTGCCGTTTCTCGACCCGGTGGGCAAAGCGCCGGCGCCGGTGCCGGGCCAGAAAATAATCAAACAAAGCATGGTTCTGGCGGCGGTAGCT
>DATCSZ010000380.1:0-4154 GCA_036568205.1 Pseudomonadales bacterium | reverse complement strand
GGCCTGCCTGGCCCGGCCGGCGTGATCCGCACCATGACACCGCTGACCTGTGTGCTGACAGCAATTGCGCTGGTCGAATGCCTGCTGGCCTTTCGCCTGCCGTGGCGCGCCGCTGCTGCCGGCACTGACAATCACGGTGAGCTGCGCCGGCTGCTGCAATCACCGGCACTGCTGCCGGTGGTAGTGGGCCTGGCCGTGTTCTGGTCGGTCGGCCAGATGCTGCTGGCGGTTTACCCGGCCTTTGCCAAGGACGCGCTTGGCATTACCAACACCGTAATCATCCAGGGCCTGCTGGCAACCATTGCCATCGGTGTAATGCTGGGTTCGTGGACAGACGGCCTGCTCTCGCGCCAGTTTATCGCGCTGAAGCTGCTGCCGGTGGCCGCCATTGGCGTGATTGTCGTGGCCCTGTGGCTGCCACTCAACACCCGCCTGCCGGTTGCCGTACTGCTGTTTTTCAGCATCGGTTTTTTTGGTGGCCTGCTGGTGGTGCCGCTGAATGCGATGCTGCAGTTCTGCAGCCCGGCGGACAAACTGGGCATTACCATTGCCAACGCCAACCTGCTGCAGAATATCGCCATGTTCCTCAGCCTGGTGCTGACCGTGGTCGCCTCGCTGCTGCTGATAGATGTGCAATACCAGCTGTACCTGATTGCACTGTTTGCGCTGGCCGGGCTCGGGTTTATGCTGAAACGCATGCCGCAGGCACTGGCTGCCTGGCGCTTCCGTGGCCGGCTGCAGGTGCAAGGCTTCAACAGCCTGCGCGGCTATGGCCCGGTGTTATTTATCACCGACGACAACCACGCCGACACACAGGCGGCGATACGCCTTTGTTACCCGCGCCAGCTGGCCAGCGGCATGCCCGCCACATGGCAGCCGGAAACCGCTGCCATTGCCAGCAGCGAGCAATACACCGGCCAGCAACAACAGCTGCCGCCAGGCATCACGATTTACCGGGTAGATACTGAACAACAGGCGCGCGGCACAAAAATCCGGTTCATCCCCGCCAACTGACGACTGCCAGCTAACGAATAAACTTGTCCCACGCTCCGTATAACAACAACCCCCACAGCGTCAGCATCAACAACAGCTCCAGCAGGGTTTTGCGCGGTTTTTCCGGCTCCGCCACGCGCAGCGGCTGGCGGTCACTTTGAATACGGTAAGATCGACAGGCCGGGCAGCGGCCGGCCGGGAATTTGCGGCTGCCGCTGTGGCCGCACTCCAGGCAACGCCAGCCCATGTCAGCTGCCATTGCGGCTGAACAGCCGCCCTTCGATCAAGGCCACAAACACCGCCATCGTGGCCGATAAATCCGGCCGCTGCAGGCCGTACTGGAACAATGCCACACCCACACCGCCACCCAGCAACGCTGCCACCAGGTCCTGGGCACTGGCATCAACGGCAATTTCACCGCTGCGCTTGGCCTGCTCAAAAATATCCTCCAGCGCCCGCATCAGCACATTGTTTTCATCAATCAGTGCCTCATACAGTTCCGGGTGACGGCGGATTTCAATCGGCACGGCAGCCAGCAGGCCGGTAATCGAGCTGTCGCGATCGTGCTCGCGGGCGGTGGCCAGCAGGATATGGCTGATACGGCTTTTCAGTGAACCGCCGGCCTCCAGCGCCTCCAGGTAATACGGCAACAACAGCGCCTGGGCATCGGCCACGGTGGCCAGGTACAGTTCTTTTTTAGCGGGAAAATAGCTGTACAGCGCGGCATGGCTGACACCCAGCGCCTTGCCAATATCCTTGAAGGTAGTCTGCGCATAACCCTTGTCGGCAAACTGCCGGCGTGCCTCCGGCATCAGCCGTGCCAGGGTATCCTCCTTGCTGCTGCCTTTCGGCCGGCCCATTTTTGCGCCTGCGGTTTTTTTGCCTGCCATTGTCTGCTCCATCCAGCCAGCCGGCATTGTAAACCACAAAAAAATAACTTGCATGTAACTTCTTTCCATGCATAATTTACAAGCATGTAAATAACAACAGGCACAGGTGACTTATGTTCGGACTCGAGTGGTATCACTACGTTTTGATTGCACTGCTTGGCGGCAATGTGTTTTTTCTCGGCATCGGCGGTGCCGTGCATTATTACTACTACCACCTGAAACGCGAACAAAACGCCGAATGGAAAATCCAGCCCGGCCGTTTCCTCAGCGACCGGCTGGCCCGCCATGCCGCCTTGCTGGGCACCTTCAACCTGAGCGTGGCGGCCGCCAGCTTCGGCTTTCTGGCCTGGGGCATTGTGGAGAAAGGCTGGGGGCAGATTTATTTTGACTTCAACGACTACAGCTACGGCTGGGCAGCGCTCAGTGTGTTCCTGGCCTTCCTGTTTATCGAGGCAGCCGCCTACTACATCCACGCGGCCATCCACACCCCGTGGCTGTACAAGCATATCCACAGCATTCACCACTACTACAGCACCCCCACCTACTTCACCATCTCGGCCATGCATCCGCTGGAATGGGTGATTCACGCGGCCTATATTGTGGCGCCGGCGTTTTTGTTCCCGATGCACTGGTCGCTGTACCTGTTTGTCATGATGACCACCTTCCTGTACGGCTTCTGGGATCACAGCGGCATCAAGCTGAACATCAACCTGCCCCTGCATGGCAACAACAAGTTCCATGACGACCACCACAAGTTTTTCCACGTCAACTACGGTTTCCTGACGCCGTTGTTCGACCGCCTGCACGACACCGTGCGCCGCCAGGGCCATCATTACACCGAGGATACGTTTACCGGCGGCAAAGGCCGTGTCAAACTCGACCAGCTGGGCAACAATGCCATTGGCCCGTGGGTGGATTACAGTACACCGTGGACACAGCAAGACAACACAATAACAGCCGGCAAGGCACAACAGGGATAAACGAGGATTCGCCATGCAAGACCATATCGCCTACGCAATGCGTAACGAACAGGCCACGCAATCACTGATTTATTTCAACAGCCCGTCCCAACTGCTGGACTGGAGCTTCCTGGCCATTGAATGGCTGGTGATTGCCGGCGCGCTGCTGGGCCTGCTGCATGCCTGGCGTTACCGCCAGCAAACCGGCTCACCCTCGGCACTGCTGACCTGGCTGGGCTGTTTTGTCTACGGCCTGTCAATCGACATCCTGTCCTACTACACAGTCGAAAACTTCTGGCACGGCGAATTCTCGGTGATGTTCCTGTACAACAAGCTGCCGCTGTATATCGCCTGCTTTTACCCGGCCTTTATGTACCACGCCTACATGATGATCCGCCGGCTCAACCTGGCACCACTCACCGAGGCCATCAGCGTCGGCTTTTATGCCGGCTTTATGTACCTGATTTTTGACAACCTCGGGCCGATGCTGGGCTGGTGGATATGGGATACCAGCGATGCCACCACCTGGCCGTATATCAGCAGCGTGCCACTGACCAGCTATCACTGGTTTTTCACCTTTACCGCCGCGTTTGCACTGATCAACCGCACCATCAGCTGGGAATGGGTAAACCGCGGCGCCAGCGGCCGCAAGATCGCCCTCGCCCACCTGCTGCAACCGGTTGCCACTATCCTGTTCGGCTCGCTGCTGTTTATCCCGTACAACCTGTTTGGCCAGGGCATGCCGCCCTACGACATGCTGCCATGGGAACGCAGCCTGCCACTGGCCGGCTTTGTGCATGTGCTGACATTCTCGCTGGCCGGCTGGCTGCTGCTGATGAAATGGCGCCGCCCAGAAGCCCCGCGCGACCCGCTGCTGATGGTGTTCCCGCTCGCCTACCTGGCCGGCCATGCCTATATCTACATCGCCAAGTTCGGCCTGTTTTTCCAGGTGGATGGCAACGGCCTCAGCCAGGGCCTGGCAGTCGGCAACCTGCCGGCCGTGCTGCTGGCGCTGATCGGCACCACCGCCATCGTACTGGCCTGCAACCCGCCACCACGCGATTGATAAGCAACAGCTGATTTGTTACCAGCCCCGTTTACGGGGCTTTTTTGTTTCTGAAGGCAAGGCTGCCTCACAAACATTTGACAGCCGGCGCCCTGCCAACCATCATCGCCTGTTGCGGCCAGCGCCGCTGCAAACCAACCAGGACACAATGGATGAACGACAAGATCAATCAAGACAGCATTAACA
Source organism: Pseudomonadales bacterium (assembly GCA_036568205.1). Classification (GTDB taxonomy): domain Bacteria; phylum Pseudomonadota; class Gammaproteobacteria; order Pseudomonadales; family DT-91; genus DATCSZ01. The sequence goes on along the minus strand of DATCSZ010000380.1, from coordinate 60 downwards.
AAGCCCTGTGGAACGCCTGCGACACCTTCCGTGGCACCATCAGCGCCGATACCTATAAAG
>DATCSZ010000379.1:0-5751 GCA_036568205.1 Pseudomonadales bacterium | reverse complement strand
ATACAAATCCGGGATATACGGTATCCCCCAATACCGGCACACCGCAGCGTTGTTCCAGCCAGTCCAGCCCCGGTTGCAACAGGCTGATGTCACCACGAAAACGGTTAATCACAAAACCCTTCAGGCGCGATTTCTCGCTGTCACCGAGCAATTCCCAGGTACCCACCAGATGGGCAAAAACCCCGCCACGATCAATATCGGCAACAATAATCACCGGGCAATCTGCCGCCTCGGCAAAGCCCATATTGGCAATATCCCGTTCACGCAGGTTGATCTCGGCCGGGCTTCCTGCTCCTTCGACAATCACCAGTGCATGTTGTGCCTTGAGCTGGTCGTAAGCGCGCATCACCTCCGGCAACAGGCTGGTTTTTTTGCCAAAATAATCACCGGCCTGCATATTGCCGATGGCTTTGCCATGCACAATCACCTGGGCGCCGGTATCACTGTTGGGTTTCAGCAGCACCGGATTCATCAGCACCGATGGCTCGAGAAACGCAGCCTTTGCTTGCACCGCCTGGGCCCGGCCAATCTCGCCACCGTCTGCCGTGACGGCACTGTTGAGTGCCATATTCTGTGGTTTAAACGGCGCAACATTGAGGCCACGGCGGGCCAGAATACGGCAGATAGCCGTCACCAGCACACTTTTGCCGGCATCGGACGTGGTGCCCTGCACCATCAGGGTTTGCGGATTTTTCATGACATAACCTGGGTTAAACGGCAGGCTTTATAGCAGATCTGCAAGGCGGCCGAAACCACCGGTTCAGTCAAGGGCGAAGCCACAAGGCTTGACAACACAACAAAAAAACGTACCATGCGCGGCAGAAGGTTCCTACGGGATTAAACGGGAACACAGTGCGCACGGCACCAAACCGATGCAAGACTGTGGCTGCCCCCGCAACTGTAAGTACGGATTTCATTGCTCACCGCCACTGGGAAACCGGGAAGGCGCAATGAAAGATGATGTACAAGCCAGGAGACCTGCCTTCAACAGCGCGTGCGCTGTCCCATGTTTGCCGACGGGGTGTTTGGCAGGCCGAATGCAAACGAGGCTTTTCTCTTGCGTAGCTGGCAGTTTTTCTGTGCATCGGTATTGTTGTGCCTGTCGACAGGCAGTATTGCCGATGATGTAGAACACATAGAAGTCATCGGCGCCCAGCGACATAACACCATCGCCGATGTCGATCTGGCGCACTATAACGGTTTTGCCAATATCGTCACGCGTACAGAATTTGAAGACCGCTTTGTCGACATCAGCGAACTGCTGAACCAGTCAATATCCGCACAGACCCGCCAGAGCGCCGGCACCGGCAGCTACAGCACAGCTGCCATACGCGGCTCCAGCGGCAAGCAGGTTCATACCTACCTGGATGGTATGCTGCTGACCAGCCCGAGCAGCGGCTACAGCCAGCTGGCAGCCATTCCGGTAGCGATTATTGAACAACTGGAAATCTACCCGGATTTCACCCCGGCCGAATTCGGTGATGCCAACCTGGGCGGCGCCATCAATATCCGCACCCGCCTGCCCCGCCAGGGCACCGGCGGGCGTGTTGCTGCCTCCATCGGTTCATTCGGCACCGAACAGCAAGAGCTGGCCGTTTGGCATGGCAGCCAGAATACCGATGCCATACTGGCCATCAACCATAATCGTAGCGACAACGATTACCCGATAGAACGTGAACTGATCTGTGACTACATGAGCTGTGGCAGCAGCGACCGCCGTGAAAATGCCGCCTATCGCCAATACTCCGTGCTTGGCAAACTGCGCCAGCAGCTCGGTGAGCAATATGCCCTGCAACTGCTGCTGGCCACCAGCCGCAGTGACAACGAAGTGCCGATTGCCAACAACAGCAAAAGCCACCAGGCCAGCCTGGATAACCGCCTGCAACAGTTCCACCTGTTGCTGGAATCCGGCCAGGTGGCACTCGACTGGGGCATTCGTGCCTACGGCCATCGCCAGCAGGAACATTTTACCGACAGCGGCCAGCTGATCGTCGGTGGCGGCAGCGATATCGAACAACAGCTGCAAACTTTCGGCATCAACATCTACCAGCGCTGGCAAGCCGGCCGGCACCGGCTGGGCATAACCGCCGATATCAGCGCCAGCGAATCCGACACCGATGACAAACGCACTGCCGAGCACTTCCGTGCCAAACGGGAAAAAGTCGCACTGGCGCTGGCCGATCACTGGCAACTGACCCGCCACACCAGTATCAATGCCATTGTGCGCAGCCTGTGGATGGATGACAGCACCGACAACCCGCTGACCGGCAGCAGCGGCCCGCGTTGTGATGGCAACGACAGCGATTGTACGCGCAATAAAAACCGTTATGACAGCTGGCAAACCGGTATAGCCTGGCAGCATGGCCACTGGCAACTGAAGGCCAATATCGGCGAAATGATTCGCCCGCCAACACTGACCGAACGTTTTGGTGAAACCGGCGCGTTTCTCGGCAATGCACAGCTGGAGGCAGAAAAAAGCCGCAACCTGGATGCCGGCCTGCTGTATGACTCCCGCTACAGCAGCCTGTCTGTGGCAGCGTTCTACAAACAGCTGGAGGATGGCATTTTTATCGAATATGACGCGCGCGGTGTAGGCCATCCGCGCAACATCAGCGAAGCCATCATCAGCGGTATTGAGGCCATGCTGCGCCAGCAGCTGGGAGCCGGTTTCAGCCTGTTTGCCGGCGGCCAGTGGATGGATTCGGAGAACCGCAGTGACATCAAGGCCAACCGCGACAAAAAACTGTACGGTTTTTACCATTTGAGCAACCAGCTCGGGCTGGACTGGCACAGCGCCAGCCACACTGCCCGCCTGGTCTACCAGTATGACGATGGCCTGTACTTTACCCCCAACAACAGTGTTGAAGCACCGCCACGCAAACTGCTGAATGCCGGCTATACCTGGCAGCCCGGTGCTTTCACACTGAATATCAGCATCAACAATCTGCTGGATTACCGTTACCTCGATTTCAATTTCATGCCGGCCCGCGGCCGCAGTTTTACCACCACCGCAAGTTATACATTCTGAGGAGGATGTGATGTTACGAACAAACCAAGCGCTTGTTGCCATACTGGCCCTGACACTGCTGGTAACAGGCTGCAATGATGATGACGACAACAATGCATTTTGCCTGCCGGCCAGCAACAATGCCGCTGTGATCAATACAGTTGCATCGGATTACACTGATGCCAATATCGAGCTGGTAGACCTTGATGCCGATACACTGCAAGCTGCCGAAGGCTGCTTCAAGACCGGCCAGTCCGATTACTCGGTCAGCAGCTACAACAGCCATTTTTATCGTATTGGTCGCAACACCATCGACACGATCAGCAAACACTCGATTCTGGCGCCCAACTTTACCCGCTATCGCTACAGCACCATTGACGATGGTGACAGCGCCAATTCAAATCCGTATGACATCATTTTTGCCAGCGAGAGCAAGGCCTATATCATCCGTTATAACAGCAACCGTATCTGGGTTGTTGACCCGTCAGCCGAATCTGAAGCGGATTTCAAACTGCATGAGATTGACCTTTCAGACTATGCCGATGCCGACAACCTGGCAGAAATCGCCGGCGGCCTGATTATCGGCAATCGCCTGTTTGTTTTTATGGAACGACTGGAATTCTGGTCACCGGCAGCCGGCAACTCCTATGTTGCCGTGATCAATACTGACGACGATACCGAGGTAGACACCCGGCCGGTTGGCAGCCTTGACACACTGAAAGGCATTCGCCTGCAGACTGCCAACCCGCAGAAAATGGTTTACCAGGCCGGTGCCGGCCTGTTTGTACAATCCATTGGCAGCTGGAGCGGTGACTATATTGGCGGCATCGAAAAAATCGATACAGCCGATTTCAGCACCAGCATGATTATTGACGACAACGCCACAACAGGACGCATGTCCGGCCTTGCCATTGTCAGCGACACACTCGGTTATGTTGTCAGCTATGCTGGCTGGGGCAATACCAGCCTGTATCGTTTTAATCCGGCCACCGGCACGATGGAAGACCAGCCGATCGACGGTTTTGCCGGCATTGATATCACCAACCTGAGTGTCGACAGCAACCAGCGCCTGTGGGTCAGCATCGCCGATGCCGGCAATCCGCGCATTGCCCTGCTGGATACCGCCGATGACAGCCTGATCACAATCATCAGCACCGTCTATAACCCCGGCAAGGTTGTTTTTGCCAGCACGGAATAACAGCAAACATGCATTTATTATCAACCCGGCGCTGATGATGCGCCGCCTGATCTCCCGATTTTGTCTCGCGCTATTGTGCACGGCAGCCTGCTGTCATGCACAACAGCGCATTGTCTCAATCAACCTGTGTACAGACCAGACGCTGTTTGTCCTGGAAGACCGGGACAATATTGCCTCGTTGTCCCACCTCTCGGCAGACAGCGCCTACTCGCCGATTGCCGACCAGATACAAGGCATTCACCGCAACCATGCCTATATAGAAGAAATTATTCCGCTGCAGCCGGACCTGGTGCTGGCAGGCAGCTTTACCAACAAGCATGTGGTGCATTTTTTGCGCAAAATGGGGGTAACGGTTGCACAAGTGGATATCCCGTTCAACATTGATTCGATTGAGCAAAGCATTATCGATATTGGCCGGCTGATTGGCCGGCCACAGCGCGCCGACGCGGTCATCAGCGACATGCGCCAGCGCCGCCAGCAAATACAGCAACAGCTGCAACACACACGCCGGCCACTGGCGGTGATTATTGCACCTAACGGTTTTACCCATGGCAAGAACTCGATCAAGGGCGACCTGCTGGAGCTGGCCCATTATGAAAACCTGGCTGCCCGCATCGGCATTGAAGGCAACGGCTATATTGACCTGGAAACCCTGATCATGCACCAGCCGGAATTTATCATCATTGAGGACTCATCGGCTGACAAACACTCACTGTCGCAGCGCTTTTTGCAACACCCGGCCCTGCAACGCGCCCTGCCCGACACCCGCCGCATCGAAGTCCACCCGAATTTGTGGTCCTGCGCCAGCCCGTTTATCATCAAGGCACTGGAACAGCTGGCCGCTGCCCACCCGCGAGAACCCTTATGAACCTGCTCACGCGTTATCACTGGCCGATGCTGCTGGCCGTCAGCCTGCTGTTGTTTGCCAGCCATTTGTCGCTTGGGGTCATTGACATTGACCTGGGTCGTGCTGTTTATGGCCTGTTTGGCAGCCAGCACAGTATCGACACCCTGATCCTGCAGGAAATCCGCTTGCCACGTGCGCTGCTGGCCTTTACCGTCGGCATCACCCTCGGCCTCAGCGGCGCCGCACTGCAGGGGCTGTTACGCAACCCGCTGGCCGGCCCCGGCCTGGTAGGTGTTACCAACTGCGCCGCCCTCGGTGCAGTCATTACCCTGTATTTTGGTTTTGCCGCCGGTGCCTGGTTTGTCCTGCCACTGGGCGGCATGACCGGTGCGTTATTGTCCGTATTGCTTATTTTTTTCCTGGCCGGGCGCCAGGCCGGCATTCTCAACCTGATCCTGGCCGGTGTAGCCATCAATGCAGTGGCATCATCCTTTATCGCGCTGACACTCAATTTTGCCAAAAGCCCGTATGCCATGAATGAAATCGTGCACTGGCTGCTCGGCTCGGTCAGCAACCGCAGCCTCAACGATGTATGGATCTCGCTGCCATTTATGCTGGCCGGCTGGATCATGCTGCTGAGCCGGCGCCATTTTCTTGATGCGCTGACCCTGGGTGAGGAAACCGCCCAGACGCTGGGAT
>DATCSZ010000378.1:0-1121 GCA_036568205.1 Pseudomonadales bacterium | reverse complement strand
TGATGCTGCGCAGCATGGCACCGGTGCTGGCATGGATGGACGTCGATCCGTTGCTGCGGCCGAAGGTCGAGGGCTACCTCAACGCGCTCAGCTGGGGCATGCCCGGCGCCGCCCTGTTCCTGACCCTGCGCAGCTATACCGAAGCCATGGCACATACCCGGCCGGTACTGTGGATCAGCGTTATCGGGCTACTGATCAACATTCCCAGTAACTACATTCTGATCTACGGAAAATTCGGCCTGCCGGCTTTCGGCGGAGTCGGCTGCGGCTGGGCCACATCACTGGTGTTCTGGTGCATGGCTCTGATGATGGCCGGCTACATACACCGTCATCCGGTCTATGCCGGTGCCCGCCTGCATTTCCGCCAGACCCACCTTGAGCCGGCAACGGCCTGGTACATCTTCCGGCTCGGTTTGCCGGTCGGGCTATCGATCTTTTTCGAGGTCAGCATCTTCGCCATGATCGCTCTGTTAATCAGCAGCCTGGGCCCAACGATTGTGGCCGGCCATCAGGTTGCGCTGAACTTCACCGGCCTGCTGTTCATGATTCCACTGAGTCTGGCACTGGCCGTTACCGTCAGAGTGGGCCGCGGCCGCGGTCGGCGCGACCTTGAAGCGGTGCAACTGGCATCGCGCTGTGCCCTGATGCTAACGCTGATGATTGGCCTGATGGCCGGGACACTGCTGTTCCTGCTCCGGCATCAGGTGCCGTGGCTGTACAGCAATGATCCTGCTGTACGGTCCGTAGCGGCCAGCCTGCTGCTGTATGCAGCCCTGTATCAGCTCTCAGACGCCTGGCAGGTTACCGTCAGCGGCACCCTGCGTGGCTTTGAGGACACAACCGTGCCGATGTTCATTACTCTGCTGGCGTACTGGGGAATCGGCCTGCCGGTAGGGTACTGTCTGGCCATGACCAATCTGCTGCGGCCCGCCATGGGGCCGGAGGGCTTCTGGATCGGCTTGCTCAGCGGCCTGACCGCGGCAGCCTTGATGCTCACCGTGCGACTGCGATTCCGGCTGCGCCTGTTTGCTGTCGTCGCAACACGCTGACCCTGTGCCAGCGACCGTCTGTCCGCAAATTTCCCCTGTCGGGGTTGCCGCCATGAATTGGCCGCGCTAGGG
>DATCSZ010000377.1:0-1374 GCA_036568205.1 Pseudomonadales bacterium | reverse complement strand
AATCGGCTATGCTGTGGGGCCATCATAACGCAGGAGCGCGTCATGAGAATTCTTGCTTTGCTGCTGTTGCTGATATTGCCACTGCAGATGCGGGCAGAGGCCGTGCGCACCGACCATCTGAGCTCGCAGCTGATCAGCCAGAGCCGCACTGCAGTGCCCGGCGGGCTACTGATGCTTGGTTTGCGCCTGCAGCATGACGACGGCTGGCACACCTACTGGCGCAATCCCGGTGATTCAGGCCTGCCCACCCGGATATCCCTGAGCCTGCCGGCCGGTGCACAGGCGGGCGAGATTCTCTGGCCCTTGCCGCAGCGCGTGCCGCTGGATGCTCAGCTGGTCAACTTTGGCTACAAGGGCACCGTAGTCCTGCCGCTACTGGTGCAGCTGCCGGCGGATCTGCCGGCAGGTCAACTCAATATTGAAGCCAGGGCCAGCTGGCTGGTTTGCCGCGAAGCCTGTATCCCCGGTTCGGCCAGTTATCAGCTGGGCCTGCCGGTGGGGACAGTCGCGCAAGCTGACTCGCGCTGGCAGGAGGAGTTTGCCCATGCAGCGCGGCGTCAGCCCCGGCAGATGCCTGCGGGCAGCCAGTATCAGCTGGATGGTGAGCAAATCATTCTGCGCATGCCCCGCAGCCTGTTTCCTGGCAATCCGTCGGCCTGGACTTTTTTTCCGCAAACCACCGAAGTGGTGCGGAACAGCCAGCTGCCGCAATGGCGCCGGCAGGGAAGTGACTGGGTTGCGGTAATCGATCGCAACGAGTATTTCACCCGGCCACCGGCACAGTTTGACTGGCTGATGGTGCGCGGTGATGAAGGCGTGCTGGTGCCTGCTCGCCTGTTGGACTCGACTCAACACAACAAGGAGTAATGACCATGAAACGATCTTCTTTGAAACATCTTTTGCTGGCCCTGTGTCTGGCTCCGCTGAGCGCTTTTGCGGCCAGCGTCGGTGAGCCGGCGCCCGCATTTACCCTGACTGACACCCATGGCCAGAGTCATTCGCTGGCCGATTTCCGCGGCAAGACCGTGGTGCTGGAATGGACCAACGCCGAATGCCCGTTTGTGAAAAAGCACTACGACAGCGGCAATATGCAAAAGCAGCAGGCCGATGCCGTGGCCGCCGGCGTGGTCTGGTTGACCATCAATTCCGGCGCACCGGGCAAGCAGGGGCATGTCAGTGGCGAGCAGGCCAACGCCACCCAGAGCAACTGGAAAGCCGCCAATACGGCCTACCTGATTGATGCCGACGGCACCGTCGGCCGGGCCTATGATGCCAAGACCACCCCGCACATGTACGTGATCGACAAGGACGGGGTGCTGCGCTACAACGGCGCCATTGATAGCATTGCCAGCGCCGACAAGGGTGATCTGGCCA
>DATCSZ010000376.1:0-2563 GCA_036568205.1 Pseudomonadales bacterium | reverse complement strand
AGCGAGGCTGTCAGCTGCAAGCCACCGGCTGCTGCATAAACACCACCACCGTTGCCATTCATGCTGACGTTTTCCACCACGGTATTGTGGATTAGCGCCACATTACCACTGCTGCTGCCCAGTGCAATTGCACCGCCATGGCCTGGCTGGCCACTGGCTGCATCGCCTGCTGCATTGCTGGCTGCCTTGTTCTGGTAGAAGGTGGTATTCACCGAACTGACATGATTGCCGGCATTGACATAAACCGCGCCGCCGTTTGCTGCTGCACGGTTAACCACAAACAGGCTGCTATCGAGCTGGTGGGTAACGCCAGTGGCATTAAACACCACGGCACCACCATTGCCATTGGCGATGTTGCCATCAAACTCGGTGTTTTTAATTTCTGCTGCTGCACTGCCAGCCAGGTACAAGGCGGCACCACTGGCGGCCTTGTTAGCGGCAAAACGTGTGGCATTGCCGATGGTTACCGTGCCTGCATTGGCATACAAGGCTGCACCATTGCCTGATGTACCACCGCCGTTGGTGCTGTTGTTTTCCAGCGTGCTGCGCTGCAGCTCCAGATTGCCGGCACCGGTTAAAAACAGCGCGCCGCCGTTAGCCGCTGTGGTGGCATTGTCAACCACCGCAGCACCATTGAGCACCACGGTTGCCGCGTTATTGTACATGGCGGCACCACTAGTCGCCCTGTTGGCCGCCAGTTGCGTGCCGCGCACCTGCACAATGGCACCGCTTTGCGCATAGATGCCGGCACCCAGGTTAGCGCGGTTGGCTTGCATGCGCCCACCAATCACGCTAACACGGGCGTTGCTGGCAAACAGTGCAGCGCCATTGCCGGTTGAATCGGCCGCATTCAGGGTAAGACCAATCAGCTGGATTTCATTATCGGCAGCCAAACCGGTATTTTGCGCCTGCAGCAAGCGAGCCAGGTTGCTGTTTCGAATATCGGCCACATCGCTGATCACGCCACTGGCATCCTGGTTGGCATCGTCACCGGCATCACCACTGATGACCGTGACGTTTTTAATACCATCACCTTCAGAGGCCTGCAACTCACCCCCGGCAAAACCACCGATCAGGCTGATGCCGGATTGCAGGCTGATGGTTGTTAATGGACGATAAATACCTTTTTTGATAAACACCTGTTTCAGGCCATCCTCTTGTGCCGCTTCAATGCCGCGCGTGATGGTGGCACAGGCGCTGGCCCAGCTGCTGCAATCGTTACTGTCATTACCCAGCTCACCATCAACAAATTTGCGCTCGCAGGCATCACCCACGCCATCCTGGTTGGTATCCAACTGGTCGGCATTGCTTACCAGCGGGCAGTTATCCACGCCATCTTCCACGCCATCACCATCATCATCGGTGTCGCAGGCATCGCCTCTGAGTGTAGTGCCGTCTGCAACCTCCTGTTGCTGATTGGTGTTCAGCTGGTCGGCATTCGCAATAAACGGGCAGTTATCCACAGCATCGGCAACACCATCATTATCCTGGTCACCGTTCGGGTCATAACAGGCCTGACCAATACCGGGGATAATGCTTGGCGCCTGGTCGGCATTGGCTAGCAGCGGACAATTATCCTGAGCATTGTCGACATTATCTCCATCGATATCCGTATCACAGGCATCGCCATCCTCATCGTTGTCCAGATCGGCCTGGTTATTGTTGGCGGCAAAAGGACAGTTATCCACGGCATCGGCAATGCCATCACGGTCGGCATCGGCCACCACAGTCCAGGTCTGGGTGGTAACGGCATTACCATTGCTGACATTGGTGGCACGCACTGTACAGATGCCCGTCTTGATATTATCGACAAAACCATCGGTTTGCACACTGCATACCTGCGGGGTTTCGCTGGTGAAAATGACATTGTCGCCACTGGCGCCTGCCTGGGCAGTGAAGGTTTCGCCCACCAGTGCGCTGACATTCCATTCCTTGCGCACCACAAGGTTATCGTAATCGGCAATGGTGACTTTCATCTTGCAAAGCCCCAGGCCCACATTGCTGACATTGCCACTGGCATCAATGGTACAGACATTCGGCGATTCAGTGTCATAGACACGGCCGGGCTGTGAGGCAATATCCACATTGCTGCTGTTTTGCACGGTCATGGAAACTGCATAGCTGTCGTCCGGCACCGATGCCGCCGGGATGCCGTGGAAGGCATATTTGGCCTTGACTTGCCATTGCGCCACCGACAGTGCGCCATGATTATCCGTCATTTTGACCTTGCAGGTACCCGGCCGGTTATTGGTTACCTCACCGGCACTGGTGATGGTACACACGCCGCCGGAGCCATTGTCTGAATAGGTCTCACCTGTAGCACGGCCATCGGAATAAGCCACCCCGGCAGTGCGGGTGTATTTAGCATCCCCCATCCAGGTATCTGAGGTGTTATTCCAGGCCGTATATTTACGAACATGAACCGTCTTACTATCTGTATTTTTGCTTCGCGCATCTGAATCTGACCCCGAGGAAATACAGCTGATCCCTCCCGGTCTATTATGTCCGGATTCAAACGTGCAGCTCTGAAAATTATCAAACGTTACACTCTGAGTATATCTAG
>DATCSZ010000375.1:0-1420 GCA_036568205.1 Pseudomonadales bacterium | reverse complement strand
CCGGTAAAAATCCGCGCGGCGCTGTTGTCGGCCAGCGGCGCCGGCACCATCCCGGCGGTAATCCGGTCACTGACCGGCAGCGATTGATTCGCATCATGGCTGCGCAGCGCATAACCATCGACCGCGCTGTTATCTGCTGGTGGTACATCAATCGGACTGATCAGGTCCGTTGCCAATACGCGGCCTGCCGCCGCTGCCAGGGCAACCGTTTCCGCCGCGCAAAGACAGGCCGATTGTGACTGCAGCCTGACAACAGCATCGGCAACACTGATCATGCCGACTGGCCTTTCTTCTGCACCAGACCAACAAAATTGCAGGGGCGCTGCCGGCTGTCGAGTTGTGGCGCAATGATCCGGTCCCACCCGGTGGCGCAGGCATTGTTGGAGCCGGGCAGGCAGAAGATCACCGTGTGATTGGCCACGCCGGCCAGCGCCCGCGACTGGATGGTGGAGGTGCCGATATCTTCCAGCGACACCTGCCGGAACAGCTCACCGAAACCTTCAATCGGCTTGTCGAATAAAGGACGCAGCGCTTCCGGGGTGCTGTCACGGGCAGAAAACCCGGTGCCACCGGTGACCACTATCGCCTGCACCTTCGGGTCAACAATCCAGGCTGACACCACCGCTCGCAGCGCATAGATGTCGTCCCGAACCAGATCCCGGGCAATCAACCGGTGCCCCGCCTGCTGCAGCCTGTCCACCAGCAGGTCGCCGGAGCTGTCCGTGGCGCTGGTGCGGGTATCGCTGACCGTGAGCACGGCAATGCGCAACGGTGTGAAGACGGACTCGGCCTGTGCCATAACAGTGCTCACGCGGTAGTCTGATGAAGGTCTGAATTCTGGCCAGCCTGCACGGTGATAAGCAAGTCGGATTGTCGCTGAGCTAATTTGCCGGGATACTCTCTGGCAGGCAGTAGAGTGGTGACAACAACAACAGGGAAGGAGATACCATGCTGCGCCCGCTGGCCATTGCGCTGTATATAACCAATTTCGGCTGGCTCTGGCTGAGTAGTGCCAGGTTGCCCGACCCGGTGGCGGTGCACTTCAACGCCTTCGGCTTTGCCGATGGCCACAGCAGTGTGATGCAGCACGTGATCACCATGTCGTTGGTGATTGCCGCTCTGGCGCTGATCGGACTGGGCATGCCATGGATTATCCGGCGCACCCCCACTCGCTGGCTGTCGATGCCCGGGGTCGACCTCAAACAGCTGCCAAGAGAGCAGGTTAACGCCCTGATGGACCGCTTCAGCCATGGCTTTGCCATAGTCATGGCACTGTTCCTGCTGTGGATCCAGTGGCTTACCGTCAGCGCCAATCAGCTGGCACCCGCGCGGCTTGATCTGGGCCTGCTTTATATCGGCATGGCGCTGATGATGCTGGCCATGATCGCCCTGACCATCGATGTTCTGCTGGCTTTCCGCC
>DATCSZ010000374.1:0-16595 GCA_036568205.1 Pseudomonadales bacterium | reverse complement strand
CCTGTCCAGCCACAGGCGCACCTGATAATCAGCCTCGATAATGTCACGCAACAGGCGCTCCAGCTGCTGGGCATTGTTGATCAGCTGGCCCTTATTCTGCGCCAGCAGTTGCTCAAAACGGGCGCGCGAAAACACCGCCGTATCAGTAAAAAACGTCATCGCGAATGTGGCACAAAGCAGGTCTTCCAGCAGCAGCTTGCGATCAAATTCCGCACTCAGCTTCAGTTGCAGCGCATTGCCCTTCAGCAATTCCTTGCGCAGGTATTTACTTTGTTGCGCCAGCGCCAGCATGGCCAGGCGGATCAGCCCCTTGCGATGAACAGCTGCCTGCTTGTGCGGGTAATCCAGCCAGACAATGCTGACCGCATCACCGTCATCCTGCAACGCCGGATAGGCGGTTACGGTGGTGCCGCCCTGACGGAACTGCTGCTGTGGTTGCAGATCGGCAAATGTCCAGCTTGTATACGGTGTCCGGGGCGGCATGGCCGGTTGTGACTGGCCGGCTTTTTCTGCCAGCGCCTGCTGCGCTTCGACAGCATGGCCGGCCAGCAGGCTGGCCAGATCGCGTGATTGCGCCAGCAGCTTGCCATCATCGCCCAGCAAACGAAAATTGGCCTTGTAGTAATTATCCAGCCGGTCCGGCTGCCAGGCAGCCAGCGGCACACTGATGTTCCTGTGCTGTGCCAGTGCATCAGACAGGGCCGCCGTCAGCGGCTGATCCGCTGGCTGCAGCAACGCGGCCAGCTCAGCGGCCGTGTCCGGCAATGGCACCAGTGGTTTGCGCAGCGATTTCGGCAAACTGCGCAGCAAGGCCTCGATTTTTTCTGCCAACAAGCCAGGCACCAGCCAGTCAAACAAAAACCGCGGCACCCGGTTCAGTGCGGCCAGCGGCACATCCACCGACACGCCATCATCAATGGCACCGGGCTCAAAACGGTAGCGCAACCGGTAGCGCATGTCCTGCCACTGGCAATGATCGGGAAACCGTGCCTCGACCGTACCGGCCATGTCCTGCATAACAAACAGGCTGCGCGGTGCAAACAGCAACCGTGGCTGCTCGCGTTCGGCCTGCTGGCGCCACTGTTCAAATGCAGCGGCATTGTGAATATGCGCCGGAATACGCTGCTGATAAAAATCAAACACGGCATCATCACTGCACAGAATGTCCCGCCGACGGGATTTTTCTTCCAGTTTTTCTGCCGCCCGGCGCAGCTCCCGGTTATGGCTGAAAAACGGTGCGCGGGTTTTCAGTTTTTCTTCCACCAGCGCTTCACGGATAAAAATCTGCCGCGCCTCCGCCGGATTGATACTGCCGTAACTGACCGGCCGACGCTCCTCAATCACCAGCCCGTACAGGCTGGCCTGACGCAAGGCCACCACCTGCCCCTGGCGTGCCTGCCAGTGCGGCTCATGATAATGAAACTTGAGCAAGTGTTGCGCAGCCGGAAAAATCCATTCCGGATCAATCCTGGCGGCACAATGGGCATACAGCTGGCTGGTTTCCAGCAGCTCGGCCGCCACCACCCATTTCGGTGGCTTGTTAGCCAGCGCCGAGCCGGGGAACAGCCGGAAGTGACGGTTGCGTGTGCCCTGGTAGCGACGCTGCTGATCAAGGCAGCCGACATGGGTAACCAGGCCAGCCAGCAGCGCCTGGTGAATGGCGGCATAATCGGCATCCTCACGATTTTCCCGCAGGCCCAGCTGCCGGCAACTGCTCGCCAGCTGGTGATGGATGTCACGCCACTCACGCATACGCTGCGCGTTAAGGAAATGCTGCTGGCACCATTTGCGGAACTGGTTGTGGCCAAGCTGCTGGCGCTGCTGCTCACCGGTGGCAAACAGGCGCAGATAACCGAGAAAATCCGACTGCTCATCACGGAACAGCCGGTGCCTTTCCCGTGCCGCATCGCGCTTGTCCGCCGGTGTTTCACGCGGATCAGCGATGCTCAGTGCGGCGACAATCACCAGCATTTCGCGCAGGCAACGGTGTTTGTCGGCAGCCAGCAGAATGCGCGCCAGCGACGGCTCCAGCGGCAGGGCTGCCATCTGCCGGCCGGATGCCGTCAGCCGGTCGCCATCAAGTGCACCCAGGTCGCGCAGCTGGCGCAGGCCATCGTTGATCAGCCGCTGGTCAGGCGGCTGGAGAAATTCAAACCGGGCAATATCACCCAGCCCCAGTGACAGCATTTGCAGGATTACCGATGACAGGTTGCTGCGCAGGATTTCCGGCTCTCCAAAGGGGGCACGGGCCAGGTAATCCGCCTCATCGTAGAGTCGATAACAAATGCCGGGGCCAACCCGCCCACAACGGCCGGCACGCTGGTCGGCATTGGCACGGGCAATTTTCTCCACCGGCAAACGCTGCACCTTGGCCCGATAGCTATAACGGGAAATTCGCGCCAGGCCACTGTCGATAACATAACGGATACCCGGCACCGTCAGTGAGGTTTCTGCAACATTGGTTGCCAGGATCACCCGCCGCAATGAACGCTGTGACGCCGGGGCAAAGATTTTTTGCTGTTCACCGGCCGGCAGGCGGGCATACAGCGGCAACACATCGGCATCCAGCTGCACCGATTTGCGCAGCAGCAACGAACAGGCACGGATATCCTGCTCACCCGGTAAAAAAACCAGCACATCACCCCGCTGGGGTGCAGCCGGCGTACATCGTTCCTGCCGGTCAATGTCCTGCAGTGCTGCCAGCACCGCCTCGGCCAGGCCCTGCCCTTCGGCAGGCGGGTAATAGACCATGTCGACCGGATAGCTGCGGCCGCTGACACTGACCACCGGTGCCTGGCCAAAAAAGGCAGCAAAGCGCTCGACATCAATGGTCGCCGAGGTGATCACCACTTTCAGGTCGGGCCGGCGCGGCAGAATCCGCTTGATATAGCCCAGCAAAAAATCAATATTCAGGCTGCGTTCATGCGCCTCATCGACAATCAGCGTATCGTAGGCTTGCAGCAACGGATCACGGGCAATTTCCGCCAGCAAGACACCGTCGGTCATCAGCTTCAGCAGCGTGCGGTCGTTGCTGTTATCGTGAAAGCGTACCTGGCAGCCTACCTCGCTGCCCAGCGTCACCTGTAATTCTTCGGCAATACGCGCCGCTACCGAGGTGGCGGCAATCCGGCGTGGCTGGGTATGGGCAATCATGCCTTCACGGCCACGGCCAAGCTGCAGGCACAGCTTGGCCAGCTGGGTGGTTTTGCCGGAACCGGTTTCACCGGCGACAATCACCACCGGATGCTGTTCAATCAAACGCGCAATCGCTTCACGCTGCTGGCTGACTGGCAGTTCTTCAGGAAACCGGATGTCAAGCGGGATTGCCAGGCGTGCCTCACGCAGGGCAATGGAATCGGCCAGCTGTTGCCGGAAACGTTCAAGCAAACGGCGTTGCTGTTCACCATCAACACGCTGTGCACGCTGCCAGGCTTTTTTCAGCGAAAAACGGTGGCGCAGCAGGGCCTGCTCCAGGGAGGGGGGGCTGTTATTCACAATACAGGCAGCTTATCGGTGCAGATAGCCAGGCAATACACATCAATACCGGCTGTCACCAGCCGGCCAGGCAAGAATCAATCAAGAATCACCGTCCCGGGCGAATAATACGTATCAACGATTACCGTTCAGCTCGTCGTCATCATCACCGACAGCATGGCCCTGGGCAGCCTTGGCCTGCTTGACCCGGTGATAAATCTCTTCACGATGAACCTCGACATCGCGTGGTGCATTGATACCCAGACGAACCTGATTCCCTTTCACGCTGAGGACGGTAACGGTAACATCGTCACCAATCATCAATGCTTCTTGGACACGGCGAGTAAGGATGAGCATCAGGTCTTCTCCTTAAGAATTCCTAAAAAAATTACGATTCACAATAAAAATAGTCTGTTCATCACAAAAGAACAAAAGCAGGCTTTAACTGGTTTTCATTCAGTGCTAATCAACCTGCCCGGACATCATAGTGCAAATGCACTATATGTCAATCAAATCATATTATTGCCCGACGACCGTAAAACAGGGCTTGTAGTCCCGGCTCAACGACATGCGGCCCTGCCTGACAAAATCCTGCAACAATTCGTTCAGCAGCTGGCCGATTTTTTTGTCAGCATGCAACCGGTAGGGCCCGAACTCTGTCACTTGCTCTATGCCATAGGATTTTACATTGCCGGCAACAATGCCGGAGAACGCCGCACGCAGGTCAACACACAACTGATCCACCGGCACATCGGCAAACAGTTTCAGTGCCGCCATATTGTCATGGGTTGGCAAAAACGGCTTTTGCAACGCATAGGGAATATGCATCTGCCAGTTGTAGCCATAGGCTTCCTGGGTTTTCAGGCGGTAACGCTGTACTTTCTGCACCCCCTGGCGGGCCAGCTCGGCAACCCTGGCCGGGCTTTCATTGACAATCCGGTAATAGTCCGCAACCCCGTCACCGAGACAGGCACGCAAAAAACGGTCCAGCGATTCAAAATAGGACTGATGCTTTTGTGAGCTGGCAAAAATCAGTGGCAGCACCTGCTCGCGGTTCTGCTCCTGCATCATGATGCTGAGCAGATAGAGAATTTCCTCGGCTGTACCGGCCCCGCCGGGAAACACCACCACACAATGGGCAAGGCGCACAAAGGCTTCCAGGCGCTTTTCAATATCCGGCAGGATAACCAGCTCGTTAACCAGCGCATTCGGCGGCTCGGCAGCAATAATGCCAGGTTCAGTAATACCAATGTAACGACCGGTCAGCAGTTGTTGTTTGGCATGACCGACTGCCGCACCCTTCATTGGCCCTTTCATCGCACCTATGCCGCAGCCGGTGGCAATATTCAAGCCGCGCAGGCCCAGGTGGTAACCCACTTCCTTGGTGAACTCATATTCTTCACGGCTGATTGAATGGCCTCCCCAGCACACGACCAGGTTGGGCATTTCGTTGGAACGGACAATATCGGCGTTGCGCAGGATACGAAACACCGTGTCGGTGACATCTTCCGAACAATCACAGGCATTGGTCAGCAAATCATGCAGCTCATGCTGGCAATAGACAATATCGCGCAGCGCGGCAAACACATGATCCTGGATACCCTGGATCATCACGCCATCAACAAACGCCGTCGCCGGTGCATTACGCAGCTCCAACTTGAAGCCGCGAGACTGTGGCACCAGCCGGATATCAAAGTCCGGATAACGGCGTAATAAAGCCGCGCCATCATCGGTCATATTACCGGAATTGAGAACTGCCAGCGCACACTGGCGAAACAGCTGGTAAAACTGCTCACTGGTTGCCATCAACCCCCTGATTTCCTGGTGTGACAGCAGACTGAGGCGTTTTTTCGGACGAATCGAGGTATAGGCTACGGTTTCTGCTGTCATCAGTTTTTCCCTGGTTGCTGCAGGTGGGTAATACGCCAGCACTGGTGTATTTTTGGATTGCGCTCAAAATCAGCATCAATTGTCTTTCGACTTATATCACTAACAGAAAATTTCTGTCTTAGTCCATCATCCAGGCGGAAATCCCGCCGGTTATTGGAAAACAGCAACAGGCCATCATCTGCCAGCAATTCCATCGCCATGCCAACCAGCAAGGCATGATCACGCTGGATATCCAGCACGCCTTCCATGCGCTTGGAATTGGAGAAGCTGGGTGGATCAAGAAAAATGAGGTCAAACTTGCCCGCCACCGTGGGGGCAGCCAGCCATTTCATCACATCCGCGCGCAGCAACTGGTGCCGGCGGGTATCCAGCCGGTTACGGGCAAAGTTGCGCGCCGCCCAGTCAAGATAGGTTTGTGACATATCAACGCTGACAGACTCGCTGGCACCGCCGAGCGCAGCATGCACAGTAGCCGCAGCGGTATAACAAAACAGGTTAAGGAAGCGCTTGCCGGCTGCCATTTCGGCAATCATCAGCCGTACCGGCCGGTGATCAAGAAACAGGCCGGTATCAAGGTAATCGGTCAGGTTGATCATCAGTTCTGCACGCCCCTCGCGCACCGGGAAAAACTCCTGCCGCTGATCCTGGCGCTGATATTGCTCCCGGCCCTTCTGGCGCTTGCGTTCTTTCACCACCAGCTGGCCGCCTGTCAGGCCAAACACATTGCGTACTGCCTGCTCAAACTGGCGCCGGCGCATGAACGCAGCATAGGCATCCACACTCTTCGGCGGTGCATATTCAGCCATATGAAAACGGTCATGGTAGCGATCCAGCGCAAAAGCGTATTCCGGCATATCCGCATCATACAGCCGGTAACAGTCTATCGCGTTTCGCTCCAGCCACTTCTGCAGCTTCTTGCTGTTCTTGCGCAGGCGGTTTTCTATCATGGTGATCGCTTCATCATACTTCTCGTCCCTGACCTGCTCACCCTGCTGTCGTGCATAAATATCATAACGAACCCATTCAACCACCATCGCACCATTATAGAACGGGTAGGATTTGCTTTTTTGCAGGCCAATGCTTTTCAGCAAGTGGGCATCGCTGCACAAGACCCAGACCTGGCTACCCTGGCAATACTCGCGCAGCTTATCTCCCAGCAGGCGATACAACGGAAACAGCCCATCGCGATCCTGCAGCCTTTCACCGTAGGGCGGGTTGGTGAGCAGCAGTACCGGCGCATGCTCCTGCACCAGGCTGAAATCCTGCAGGGCACGCTGGCGGAACTCAATCAATTCACCGAGGCCGACCCTGGCCGCATTGCTGGCGGCGGCACCGACCATCCGTGCATCCTGGTCAAAACCAAGCGCCAGAGGTGCCTCGGCGCCGGCTGCAGCAATCGCTTCCCGGCACTGGCGCACGGCGTCGCTGTGCAGCTGTTGCCACAGCGCATCATCATGCAGCGCCAGGCACTCAAACCCGAAACGTTCACGCAACAGGCCTGGGGCAATGCCAAGGCGTATCATCACCGCCTCAATCAACAGGGTGCCGGAACCGCAAAAGGGATCTATCAGCTGCCGCTGATCACCTTGCTGCAGGCCGGCACGCATGGCCAGCGCCGCCGCCAGGTTTTCTTTCAGCGGTGCCTTGGCGCCGTCCAGCCGGTATCCGCGCCGGTGCAGGCTGGAACCGGACACATCAATGCCAACCAGCAGACGGTTACGCCGCACATGCGCATACAGCTGTACATCCGGCGCCTTGGGATTGACATCCGGCCGCCGGTCCTGATCTGCATAAAAACGGTCTACCACGGCGTCCTTGACCCGCTGCGCACCATAATTCCCGTGCCGAATGGCATCATTGCTGCCGGTAAAATCCACCGCAATGCTGTGCTGGCAGGCAAACAAGGCCGGCCATTCAATGGCGCGCACGGCTGCATACAACTCATCGGCATTACGGAATGTGGTTTGCACCAGTACCAGCACCAGCCGGTTGGCCAGCCTTGATCCCAGGCAAAGACGGTACATGCCTGCCCTGTCGGTACGGACAAACACGCCACCGACTGTTTGCCGCTCAGGCTCGGCCCCCAGTGCTGCCAGCTCAGTGGCCAGCAATTCCTCAACACCTTTGGGGCAGCTGGCAAAAAACAGCATGTTGTTGTCTTGATTATTCACACAGATTCCTGTTCGAGAACTTAGACTTTATCGTTATTGAAAATCATGTTTACAGAGCTTTTGCTCATATGCCCGCCCATCAGCAGCATCAGGCCATCTGTCAGCTACGGGTCTTGCGCCTTATAGCGTTATTATCTATACACGCCTGTTGGTATAGCGGAATGTTCCTCGACTTCCCGAACGGTTTTTGCTTTTCTTGAACTGTCCGGCCTGATGAAGGGCCGGCTTTGATCAGACTGATGAGTAATCGGGAGATTATATAATGAAAAGACAAAAACGTGACGGACAAGAACGCGCTTTCAATCATGGTTTCAAGGCTGCCATGCTGGGCAAATCACTGAATGACTGCCCGCATGGCGAAAAAAACATGCGCTTTCAATGGACCGTCGGCTGGCGCGAAGGACGTCAGGCACGCTGGGAAGGCATGACCGGTGTCGCCGGCCTGCACAAACTCTCCGTGTGATGGCAACGGCCATCACTCAAACGCCTGCAATGCCTCACTGATCAACGCAGGCCCCTTGTAAATCAACCCACTATACACTTGCAGCAGGCTGGCCCCTGCTGCAAGCTTTTGCCTGGCACTGGCAGTGTCATGGATGCCACCAACCCCGATCACCGGAATCCGCCCCTGCAGGGCTTCACAGAACTTGCCGATTGTCGCCGTTGACAACTCACCAACGGGCCGGCCGCTCAAGCCCCCTGCCTGTTGTGCCAGCGCATGGCCGGCTACCGCATCACGAGAAACCGTGGTATTGGTGGCTATCAGACCATCCATGTCGAACGCCAGCAGGCTGCCGGCCACATCGGCAATATCGGCGTCACTCATGTCCGGCGCCACCTTGATCAGCAACGGCACATAACGGCGATGCTCTGCTTGCAGTTGCAGCTGACAGGTTTTCAGCTGTTCCAGCAAACGCTTCAGCGGCTCACCAAACTGCAGGTCACGCAGCCCTGGCGTGTTGGGTGACGAAAGATTGACCGTAATATACGAAGCATGGGCATAGACACGCTGCATGCACAGCCGGTAATCATCCACCGCCTGCTCGTTGGGGGTATCCTTGTTCTTGCCGATATTAATACCCAGCACCCCGCGATACTGCGCTTTTTTTACCTGATCAACCAGATAATCCACACCGTGGTTGTTAAAACCCATGCGATTGATAATCGCCTGGTATTCAGGCAGCCGGAACAAGCGTGGCTGCGGATTACCCGGCTGCGGCCGTGGTGTAACCGTGCCGACCTCAATAAAACCGAAACCAAGCGCTGCCAGTGAATCAATATATTCGCCATTTTTATCAAGCCCGGCAGCAAGACCTACCGGATTCCTGAACTGCAGCCCAAAGCACTCGACCGGCTTGTCACACCCTGCTGCCGCAAGCAGGCCATCCAGATGCAGGCGATGCAGCATCGCCATGGCCTCAAGAGACCAGTGATGCGCACGTTCGGCATCAAGACGAAACAGCAGCGGCCGGATCAATGAATACATAAAAAATACTCGACAAGGAAACCTGGACAACAAATGGCGGTCATTCTAGCACAGCGATGCTCGCTGCCGGCAGGTGATTGCACAAGCCGGCCATGGTTTTTACAATGCCGCACCACTTTGAATTGATAACATCACACATGACGGATAACACACTGAAACTGCAGTTCCAACAACTTGAACAGTGGCTGGATCGCAAGATCATTGGCCAACCGCAGCTGATCAATCGCCTGCTGATCACCCTGCTGGCCGATGGTCACCTGCTGGTTGAAGGGGCGCCAGGGCTAGCCAAGACCCGCGCCATCAAGACCCTGGCTGACGCCATTGAAGGGGATTTTCATCGTATCCAGTTCACCCCTGACCTGCTGCCCGGCGACATCACCGGCACCGACATCTACCGCCCCCAGGATGGCAGTTTTGTGTTTGAGGCCGGGCCGATTTTCCACCACCTGATCCTGGCTGATGAAATCAACCGTGCGCCGGCCAAGGTACAGTCTGCACTGCTGGAAGCCATGGCAGAACGCCAGGTGAGCATTGGCAAAAAAACCTATCCATTGCCCGGCCTGTTCCTGGTGATGGCAACCCAGAATCCGCTGGAGCAGGAAGGCACCTATGCGCTGCCGGAAGCACAGCTGGACCGTTTTCTGTTACATGTGCTGGTTGACTACCCTGACAGCGCCGCCGAGCTGGCCATCCTGCGCAGCGTACGGGATGAGACCCGTCATAGCGGCAGCCCGGCCCCGCTGTCAATCAGCCAGGACACATTGTTTGCCGCCCGCGAACAGGTACTGGAACTGCACATGGACACGGCTGTTGAGCAGTACATCGTCCAGCTGGTGATCGCCACCCGCCAGGCAGCCGCCTACAGCCAGGAGCTGGCTGACTGCATTGAATACGGGGTCAGCCCGCGTGCCAGCATAGCCCTGGATCGCTGTGCCCGTGCCCATGCCTGGCTGGCCGGCAAGGACTATGTCAGCCCGGACGATGTACAGGCCGTTGTCCACGACGTATTGCGCCACCGGATTATTCTCAGCTTTGTCGCTGAGGCTAACGGTATCACCAAGGATGAGGTGATCAGCCGGCTGGTGCAACAGGTGCCGGTAATCTGAACACGCCCATGGCCAACCCGCAACGCAGCCTTGGTGCCTATACCGATCTTGCTCAACTGGCCAGCTACCGGCTGGCTGCCAGCCGTCTGCAACTGACGCCGCAGCAACGCGCCCGCTACCGGCAAAATGGCCAGTGGATCAGCCAGCGGCGCGGCCGTGGCATGGAATTTGAAGATGTTCGCCAATACCAGAGCGGCGACGATATCCGCAGCATCGACTGGCGGGTGACCGCACGTACCGACCAGGCACACACCCGGCAATACCGTGAAGAGCGGGAAAAACCGCTATTGATCGTACTCGACCAGCGCAGCAGCCTGTTTTTTGGCAGCCGCCTGGCCATGAAATCGGTGCTGGCAGCCGACCTCGCCGCGATGCTTGCCTGGGCTGGCCATGGCCGTGGTGACCGGGTCGGCGGGCTGGTCATCGGCAACCATCATCATCAGGATATCCGCCCCGGCCAACAGCGTAAATCCGTTATGCGCCTGCTGCAGTGCATCAGCGATTACAACCAGTTGCTGGATGCCAGTCCATGCCACACAGGGCAAGGCTGGCATGACATCCTGGCAGAACTGCAACGTATCAGCCGGCCCGGCACCCAGTTATTTTTGATCAGCGACTTCCATGACCTGGATGAAAAGGCATCTGCCATATTGCACAGGCTGGCCAAATCCTGCGACATTACAGCGATCGTTGTGGATGACCCGCTGGAAAGCGAATTACCGGCCGCCGGTCGTTACCGGGCATTCAACGGCCGGCAGCAACTGGTATTTGACAGCAACCCTGCCAACCGGCAACGCTACCGCAACGCCTATGCCGCACGCCGCGACGCACTGCAACAGTTTTTTAACCGACTGCGTATCCCGCTGGTACACGCCAGCACCAGCGATGAGCCATTAACATTGCTGCAACAGCTGGCAGGGGCAATACGATGAGCCCGCTGGATCAGCTGCGTGATATCCATCTGCCAGCGCCGGTCTCCATCTGGCCACTGGCACCCGGCTGGTGGCTGCTGCTGGCACTCGCCGCAGGTCTTGCTGTTGCTGCAGGCTTCGGCTGGCGCTACTGGGTTCGTCACCGTCGCTACCGTCGCCACGCATTACGCCAGATGGCACAGCTTGAACAGCAAGCGCTCAGCGACCGCGAGTATCTTGATTTGCTGGCCCTGCTGGTCAAACACACCGCCTTGTGTCATGACCCGGCCGCTGCATCACTTGCCGGCCGGCAATGGCAACAACAACTGCAAACGGCAATGCCAGCTGACGCAGCCAGGCTGATTGCCGTGGATCGATACCAGCCACAACAAACCATTGACCGGATGCTGCTTGGCGATGCCGTCAGGCAATGGATCAGGAGCCACTGATGCTGTCACTGCAATGGCCCTGGCTGCTTGTTTTACTGCCCCTGCCGCTGATGGTCTGGCGCTGGTGGGCGCCGGCACAGCAAACCCGGGCTGCCCTGTTCATGCCGCTGATCGATGGCAACAGTGTCAGTGCCAGCACAGCGCCCGGCCGGCCTGCGCTGCTGTCACTGTTGTTACTGGGCCTGTGCTGGTTACTGCTGGTACTGGCTGCTGCCAGGCCGGTACACATTGGCCAGCCACTGGAGCTGCCCGGCAAGGGCCGTGACCTGTTTCTGGCAGTCGACATTTCCGGCAGCATGAATATCGAAGACATGGTGCTCAACCAGCGCCGGGTTGACCGGCTGACGATGGTCAAAAGCGTGCTCGGTGATTTTATCCGGCAACGGCAAGGCGACCGGCTGGGACTGATTGTTTTTGGCAGCCATGCCTATGTGCAGGCGCCACTGACCTTTGACCTGCTCACCGTATCCCGTCTGCTGCAGGAAACCCAGATCGGTTTTGCCGGCCAGCAAACCGCCATCGGTGATGCCATCGGCCTGGCCATCAAGCGACTGACAGACAACCCCGTTGAGCACCGCACATTAATCCTGTTGACCGATGGTGCCAGCAATGCCGGCACCCTTGATCCACGGCAGGCCAGCGACCTGGCTGCCAGCCAGG
This sequence comes from Pseudomonadales bacterium, assembly GCA_036568205.1. Classification (GTDB taxonomy): domain Bacteria; phylum Pseudomonadota; class Gammaproteobacteria; order Pseudomonadales; family DT-91; genus DATCSZ01. The sequence continues at coordinate 4,448 of DATCSZ010000374.1, read as the reverse complement.
GCATTGTCATCCACACCATTGCCTTCGGTGGCGATCCGGCCAGCGGCGGGCTGTTCGGTTTCAGCATGCGCCACAACAGCAGTGATATTGATGAGGCCGGCTTGCAGGCTATTGCAGAGGCTACCGGCGGCCGGTTTTTCCGTGCCCGCAACCATCAGGAGCTGGTCGACATCTACCACACACTTGACCAGCTGGCCCGGCGCGAACAGGAAGCGGCCGTGTTCCGTCCAACCATGGCATTATTTTACCTGCCACTGACTGGCGCCATGCTGTGTTTCCTGCTGTTTATCGCCAGTCGCCGGCTGGCTGGGGCAGCGCAATGAACAGCTTGCTGGATTTTCATCTGCTGCGCCCGTGGGCACTGCTGCTGGTACTGCTGGCACCGCTGGTCTGGTATGGGCTGAAGCAGCTGTCCAGTGCCGGCAGTGACTGGCGCAAGGTGATTGATGCCAGGCTGCTGCCTCACCTGCTGCACGGAGAAGCCTCAGCCAGGCATGGCCCTGCCACCCTGGCCTGGCTGGCTAGCGCCGGCTGGCTGCTGGCCTGCCTGGCACTGGCCGGCCCCAGCTGGCAGAAAGAAAGCCAGCCCGTCAGCCGGCTGGATGATACCCTGGTGATCATACTGGACCTGTCATTTTCCATGTATGCCGAGGATGAAACACCGTCCCGGCTGGTGCTTGCCCGGCGCAAGATCGAGGATATCCTGAAACAGCGGCGCGAAGGCCTGACCGCCCTGATTGCCTATGCCGGCGATGCCCATACCGTGGTGCCGCCAACCGATGACACACGCACCATTGCCAATATGTTACCGGCACTGGAACCGGCCATTATGCCGGTTTTTGGCAGCAACCTGCGTTCAGCTTTGCAACTGGCCAGCGAACTGCTGGGTGACCAGGGCAGCCGGCATGCCCGCTTGCTGCTGTTGACTGACGAGCTGGAAACCAGCCAGCTCGATCATGCACTGCAGTCACTGCCCGAACCGTCCCGCCTGTCCATCATGACTTTCGGCACAGCACAGGGTGCCCCGATTCCGCTTGACGACGGTTTTCTGCGTGATCGCAGCGGCAACATCATTATCGCCCGCCTTAACGCCGATGAAATCCGCCAGGCTGCCAGTCGCCACAACATCCCGGTAATGCACAACCGCCTCGACAACCGGGACATTGCCGGCTTTATCGCCACAGCAAACACCCTGCAGGACAATACCACCGACAGCCAGCGACAAAGTGACATCTGGCTGGATAACGGTTACTGGCTGGTACTGCCACTGCTGCTACTGCTGCTGGCCGGTTTCCGGCGCGGATGGCTGCTGGCATTGCTGCCGTGTTGCCTGCTGCTGCCTCAGGACAGCCATGCCCTGGACTGGCAGGCACTGTGGCAGAATGATGATCAGCGGGCGATGCAGGCTTTTGACAAACAACAGCATGGCCAGGCTGCCGAGCTGTTTCGTGACCACAACTGGAAGGCAGCCAGCCTGTACCGCCAGGGTGAATACCAGAAAGCACTGGATTATTTCGACAATGACACCGCCAGCGGCCTGTTCAACCGGGGCAATGCACTGGCACAGCTGGGTCGTTATCAGCAGGCCATTGATGCCTACCAGCAGGCATTGGCAATCGATCCGGCGCTTGAGGATGCTGCTGCCAACAAGGCACTGGTGGAGCAACTGCTGCAACAGCAACAGCAACAGCAACAGCAGGATCAGGATCAGCAACAAGAACAGCAAGCCGGGAACGGGCAACAGCAGGAACAGCAGGAACAGCAGACCGGACAGCAAGGACAGCAAGCACAACAAGGGCAGCAAGACGCCAATAACCCGCCCTCCTCGTCTGACAGTGAGGAGACAGGGCAGGATCAGCCGTCCGCACGGCAGGGCCAGCAACAGGACCAGCAGCAAGACAACAGCCAGCCGGCAGCGACCGCCAGCGAGCCGCCACCAGCCAGCGAGGATCCACATCAGCAAGCGCAAGCGGGGCAGGATGCGGCGCAGAATCCTGCACCGGACGACACTACACAAGCGGCCACAACCGCATCTGAGCCTGATCCGCAGACCCGGCAGCAACAACAGGCCTTGCAGCAATGGCTGCGCTCCATTCCGGACGAACCGGGCCAGCTGCTGCGCAATAAATTCCGCTACCAGCATGAACAGAACCGGCGCCAGCAGCGCCATATCGACCCGGAGAGTGAAAAGCCATGGTAAGAGTCTTGTTGCTGCTGTGCTTACTGGCCACCAGCATGAGCAGCCTGGCACAGGCCACTGCCACACTGGACCGCAACGTGATCAGTGACAACGAAACGGTCACGCTGAGCATTGTGGTCAACGAAAGCAAACTGTTTGCCAGCCCGGATATCGGTGTGCTGGAAAAGGATTTTGCCATCATCAACCAGCACAAAAACAGCCGCTCGCAATGGATTAATGGCCAGAGTTCGTCAAGCACGGAATGGCATTACACACTGGCGCCGCGCCATGCCGGTGTTATCACCATCCCACCCGTGCAGATCGGCAAGTACACTACGGCGCCACTGTCATTGCAGGTAAAACCGGCACGCCACAGCAGCGGCTCATCCCATGACCCGATTTTTATTGAAGTTGGCAGCCATGCTGACCAGGTGTACGTCCAGCAACAGCTGTTACTGACAGTTCGTATCAACTATGCCGTGCAGGTCAGCAACCTGGGGATGACACCGCTGGACATTGACCAGGCGCGTGTCGAAGAAGTCAGTGACAGCCGTTATGAACGACAAATCAACAACAATCCCTATATTACCCGCGAGATTGTGTATGCCATTTTCCCACAACAAAGCGGCGAGCTGACGATACCGGCCATCACCGTGACGGCCAGCATCCCACGCACTCAGCTGGATGCCATGCTGCGCCAGGGTGAGCAGAAACGCTTTCGCAGTGAGCCGATCAGCGTTACTGTCCAGCCGGCTGCCGTGCCGGGCGAGTGGCTGCCCGCCAGTTCGCTGACCGTGACCGACAGCTGGTCAGGTGATCCGCAACAGCTGGCTGTCGGCCAGTCCATCACCCGCACCATCACCACCACCGTCACCGGCATGCTGGCTGAACAACTGCCTGATATCGTGATGGACGAACAGCCCGGCCTGCGCATTTACCGGGAAAAACCGGACTTTGACAACCAGCGCAGCAACACCGGGCTAAGCGGCACCCGTACCGACCGCTTTACCCTGGTGGCGACTGCAGCCGGCCAGATGACCCTGCCTGCCATCACCATCAACTGGTGGGACCTGGCAAACAGCCAGGCACAGCAGGCACGGCTGCCCGGCCTGGATCTTGTCATCAGCGCTGCCACAACGCCGCAGCCTGACACCTCAGCTGTGGCACCAGCGCAACCGGCTGCAGGGCACAGCGGGGAAACCCCGGCCGCCACGACTGACAGCCACAACAGTGCCATGTCTGACACACGCTTGCTGTGGCCATGGCAGCTGGCCACCGCCCTGTTGTCGGCACTGGTGATCATACTGGTGGTGATCCTGTTTGCCACCCGCCGCACGGTCCGGCCTGCCGACCCACCAACACCGGTAACAAACAATAACGATGTGCTGCAGCGGCAATTCAGGAAAGCCTGCGCCAGTGGCCGGCCGGCAACAATCCGCCACACACTGCTGCAATGGATGCAGGCCCGTCATGCCGGCTGGTCGATACACTCACTGGCGGATATCGGCCGTCGTTATGCCGATCCGGAACTTGAGCAGTGGCTGAAAAAACTGGATGCCAGCCTGTATCACCAGGACAACACGGCCTGTGACTGGATGGCATTTTATGCATTACTGCTGCAGCATGAGCAACGTGACAACACAACAGACACCCGGCTTTACCCAACCCACTGATGCCCATGCCAGCCGATATCTATTTCGAATTCACCCTGCTGCTTGGCCTTGCCTGCGCGATGGGCCTGCTGGGCATGTTGTTGCGCCAGCCCTTGATTGTGGCCTTTATTGTCACCGGCATTATCGCCGGCCCGTCCGTGCTGGGCCTGGTTGAACATCACCAGTCGATTGACCTGCTGGCCCAGGTCGGCGTTACCATCCTGCTGTTTATTGTCGGCCTGAAGCTGGATCTGCACCTGGTACGCCATCTCGGGCCGGTGGCGCTGGCCACCGGTCTCGGCCAGCTGGGTTTCACCATTGTTTTTGGTTTTCTGATTGGCCTGCTGCTGGGCCTGGATGTTACCGCATCGGCCTATGTTGCTGTGGCGCTGACGTTTTCCAGCACCATCATTATCGTCAAGTTGCTGTCGGACAAACGGGAAATCGACAGCCTTCATGGCCGTATCGCGATGGGTTTCCTGATTGTGCAGGACATCGCCGTGGTCATCGCCATGATGGCGCTGGGCTCCAGCAGTGCCGCCACGGATATGCCGGCCATCACACTGTTGCTGACGATTGTGCTGAAGCTGGTCGCTGCGGTTGTGCTTATCCTGCTG
>DATCSZ010000373.1:0-20195 GCA_036568205.1 Pseudomonadales bacterium | reverse complement strand
CAGCCGCCAGTGGTTGCTGGCTGGCAACCATGGCCGTAGCCTCGGCCAGTTGTGCCGCATCGGCAAACAGGCTGTCCGGCGGGATGCCGGCAAAATAGCTGGCAGCGGCCGATGGCCGGCCAGCCGCCAGTTGCATAAAGCCGGCACTGATCCGCATGTGCTGCTGCAGTTGCCTGGCTTCCTTGCCGGCCTCCGGGGCAAGGCTGGCAATCGCCTGCTCAAGCCGGGCAATGGCTGTTTCGCCATTGCCGTTATGGTAGTCACTGACAGCGATATTCAGTTGCAACCAGGCGGCTGGCAAGGGCTGGTGGATCTGCGCCAGCCAGCGATCCGCTATTTCGCGCTGGCCGTCACGCAAGGCCAGCCGGCCATTGAGGTAACGCCACAGGTCGGCATCGGCCAGTGCCTGTGGCCGGCTGACTCCTGCCAGTGCCTGGCCGGCCTCATGAAACAGCTGGCGGTCATAAAAGGTATCCGCCAGCTGCAGCCATAACGGATCGGTCTTGTGCAGGCGGGTGTTAATATCAGGCTGCTGCATCAGCTGCATTGCCGACAAGGGCAGGTCATAGTCAAGCTTCAGCAAGGTTTCCAGCAGTGTGTTTTCCAGCAGCGGCGGCAGCGCCTGGCGCTGTTGTTCAGCCACTGCCAGTACCGTCAGCGCCTGCAGGGTATGCCCCTGATAATAGTCATACAGTGCCTGGCCATAGGCGAGATCGCTGACCGGATTGGCCGGTGTTGCACTCCAGACCGGTGCCGCCAGCCACAACAGCAGCCAGCGGGCCTGGCGAATCAGGGTTGCCACTGCTCAATCCGGAAATGGGCACGCATGTCGGTCGCTGCATCAATAATCTGCAGCTCCAGCAACACCGGTTCGCTGTCGTTTTTGTCGAAACGCAGCGATGCCGCCCGTTCGAGTGGCCGGCCGTCCTTGTCGATTCCCTTGAAAAAGGCTACCAGTTCATGCTCACCGCTTTTGATATTGCCGGTCCACAGCCGCTGGATGCCACCGCGTGCCAGCGCTTCCAGCTGATGGCGGGTATACAGGTAATGGCTGACTGTGCGCTGGTCAAGCTGCAGTTCGACTGCATCCAGCTGGAAAAAAACGCCACTGTCCAGCGACAAAAAAACCGCCAGCTGGGTATCGGCCGGAAACAGCAGCTCTTCCTGCAGGATAAACAAATCGCGGTTAAGGCGGATAACCTGTTCTTTCAGCTCGTTGATCTGGCGCGCCAGCTCACCGGCATCATCAGCAGCGTGTGCCACCATTGGCTGGCATAACAACAGGCACATGACAACAAACAGTTTTTTCATTCTCAAAACCCTATCGACAACATCAGCCGCAGCAGGTTGGCATCAAATTCATACAATGGCTCACTGCCGGCCGGCAGTGTGTCCTCCCGCGCATCACGGAAATTGTCATAACGAAACTGGATATGGTCGAGCATCAGGTGCAGTGTGCTTTTTTTGATCATGGCCGGGTAGGGCAGCGGCAACTCCCATGCCGCTGACAGGCTGATCATGCGTGAACTGAAGGCCGACAATTCCTTGTCGCGTGCCTGGAAATTGCTCTGGTTCGGGTAGTCAAACAGGTCACGGTAAAAATCCGCTTCGTTTTGCCGGTAATGGCGATAGCGGATATCAAACAGCCAGTCGCGGAACAGCGCAAAATTAAAGCCGATTTCGCCATTCCAGGCATTGATGCCCCAGCTGTCCTGGAACTGGCGCACACTGGCATAAAGCACCTTGCGCGTGCCGATAGAATAACGCCCGCGCAATGACCAGGCATCGCTGCTGCGGGTTTGCGGGTAGGTTTCCTGGTCGGCCAGCCAGCCATCGGGATTGTCCGGATCAATATAGCGGATAAAGCGATAGGGGTTTTGCAGATAGCCTTCATCCACTGTCTTGTTCAGTGACAGGTTGGCAATCAGGTTCCTGTGCAGCACCTGGGTCAGGCCGACGGTCAGCTGGGTGTGTTTTGCCTGCTCCTCAAAGCCGCTGTCGGTGGAGCTCTCTATCACGTCATTGCCGAGGCCAAGCGCCAGGCTGACAGTAGACATATCACCAAAAAAATCCTGGCTGACACCCAGGCTGAAGCTCTCGGCCTGGTAATCGTTTTCACTGCTGTTGGCATAGCCGAGGCTGACGACAGCCTTGTCTTTCAGGTATTCAACGGCCGCACCGTATTCGGTGCGTTTTTCTTCATAGGGACTGGCACCGACTTCCACATCAATCGATGCGCCGGATACCATATCCACCAGATAATGACCGCTGACGGCAACACTTTCGGCCAGCTTTTTGCGCACCACAATCGCCGGGGCTTCAACTTTGGTGCCGCCGCCATCGTACATCTGGTAGAGAATGTCGACACGGTCGTCGTCCAGTACGGCCGCCCGTGCAAGGCTGTGGCAAATCACGGCCAGCAGGCACAGGATACAGCGGCTAGTTACAGCCACAGCCGCCTCCCTCGCCACCTTCGGCACCGCGCGCAGCTTCACGCGCATGCAACATATGCTGGACAAACGGGGTCGCCGATGGCGTGCTGTCAAAGCTCATCAACGGGTCGGCAAGGTTCTGTCGCTCATACGGTTTTACCCACGGAGTCGGGGTGCAGGCAAACAGCAGCGGCAGTACAAACGGCAGCAATTTATTCACGGATCAGGCTTTTGATCAGCTGTTCATATTGTTTTTCATCCCCGGCCTTGTAGCCGCGATGCACATGACGCACATTACCATCACGGTCAATCATCACCGTTGTCGGCATGGCATTCACCTGGTACAGCTTGCTGATGGCGCCATTGCTGTCCCAGGCAATCGGGAAGCTGACATCAACATCCTGCAGAAAGCGTTCGGCCGCTGCGGTGTTTTCATCAACATTCATGCCAATTAACCGGAAACCCATGCGCTGGTATTTGTTATGGATGGCTTCCAGCAACGGCATCTCCTTGCGGCAGGGGCCACACCAGGAGGCCCAGAAATTCAGCATTACCACCTGGCCTTTTTGTTCGGCAAGGCGCAGGTTGTCGCCGCTGCGGGTTTTCAGCGTGAAATCCGCTGCCGGCGTCCGGTCTTCGGCAAATACCGCGGCACTGGCGAAAATGCCGGCCAGCAGCAGGCACAACAAACGGTGTTTCATCATGGTGTTTACTCCTGTCAAAAGAAAACGCTAAGGCCGGTTGTCAGTTCAACGCTGTGAAACCGCTCGTCATCAGCAAATACATCACTGTCAAATACATGGTCACGCGCCTCGATGTGGCTGGCCAGCCAGTCCAGCCAGATAATCCGGTAGCCAAAACCCCAGATCAGGCTGTGGTGCTGGTCGCCGGCAAAGCGGGTGCTGCCGGCGGCCAGCGTCAGGTAAAACGCGCTGTTAAACGCGTGGCTGGCAATAAACGATTCACCCTGGAACAGGTTGTAGCCAATGCCGAGCGTGTAATAACGGTAATCGCGATCATCATCACTGAGTAGCGAGAATCCCGGATTGAGTTTTTCAAAACTGGTTTTTTTCAGCCGGCTCTGGCCCAGGCTGGCGTGCAGGAAAAAATCCTCACTGACATGGAAGGCAGCGGCAATGCCACTGACCGTGCTGCTGCCAAAATCCTGTACCGACAGCAGGCCGGCATATATGCCCAGCTGGACATCCAGCGCATTGATATCCGCTTCATGCACAATAATCCGTTCGCCATCTGGCTGATAAATGTTGCTGCTGTCGGCATTGGCAAGCACTGGCAGGCTGGCGCAATACAGCAGCATCAAAAAAATATACCGGCACCCAGTTTCCATGTCCTGACCTTGTCGATGTTGTCACGCGGCACCAGCAGCAGATACTGGCTGACATCCGCACGGAGAAAAAAACGCTGCTGCAGATGATAACGGAGCCCGAGACTCCAGTTAAGCGCATCGTGAGTTTCACGCTGGTTATCACCCAGCGTGGTTTTCGGGCTGATCTGCATACGCCCGTAACCCAGGGAAAAAAACGGTGCCAGCGGCCAGTCCGGTGCCAGCTGGTGGCTCAGGTTGAGCTGGGTCGACAGGCTTTCGGAATACTCACCGAGAATCTGCATCAGCTGCCACTCGGCAGACAGGCCGGGGGTAAAAAAATAACTGCCATACACGGCCAGCAACGGACTGCCATCACTGTAACGGCTGTCGGCCTGGCCCTGCAGCAGGCCGATTTCCCAGCGCCGCCGGGCATAGGCATCGACACCCGCGCCATCAATAGTGACAGGCAGGTTATCCTGTGACAGTGCGACCAGTTGCTGGCGATGCAGCCAGCCACGGATACTGCCATTGCCGGCTGTCACCTGTAGCCAGGCGGTCTTGCGTGCACTGATCTGCAGGGTGTCACCACGGCGCAGGGTATGTATCACCGGATAACCGCGCCCCGGACCGCTGCGCAGCTCGACAAAGGCGGCAGACACGGTCAGTGACGCGCTGCCTGCCAGCACCAGCCCTGGCAACAGGCTGGCCAGCATCAGCAGCAGACAGGGCAGGTAGCGTGGCAACATCAGGGCGCTTCAAACGGGTTGTTATAGTACTGGGCGCCGATATCCAGCCATTCGCTGATCAGTTTCAGTTCGATGGCAGACAGGCGCTGGAAATGCACGTTGTCAGCAGGATCGGCAAAACGTTCAAAGAAGCGGCTGCTGGCCGTTGCACCGGCTGCCGACATGACGCGCGGCAACGGAAAATTGATCAGTGTGGTCAATGGCTCACCATTGTCGTCCAGCAGTGGATTGCCTTGCTCATCCAGCTGTGGCACTTCCTGCTCGCGGTTGCGCAGCACACCGTCGATGATTTCCTGCTCGAGGTTCTGGATCAGCAGCTCGGTATAGGAAATCAGGTAACGGTTATTGATTTCAGAACTGCGGCTGGTCAGCTCCAGCTGGGCCGGCGGCACCTGTAACTGGCCCATGGCATCCATGCGGTCATGGCAAGTGGCACAGCGGTAATCTGCCAGTACGGTAACGCCGTCGGTATCCAGCTCGGGCCTTGGCAAATCCCAGATCGGCTGGATATGTGCTTCATAATCAATACTGATACGACAGGCGCTGTGCCAGTCAGCCAGACAGTCCTCACTGGTTGGCAGCGGGCTTGCCAGCGATTGTGACGGATCATCATCATTGCGGTAGGCAATCCGGATCGGCTGGGCTGCAGCGGTTATTGTGGTATCCGTCCAGTCATCCAGCCACAACAGGTCCGGCTGCAATGGCCGTGCGCCCAGCAGGCGGCTGCGCAATTCGGCCATGGTTTCGCCATATAGCGGCAGGCGGTTGTCAACGGTATTGGCAAAGATCTCGCCATCGGCAACAGCGCCGGGATTGATGCTGGCCGGCCAGCTGCGGCGCGCGTGCGGCATGTCACTGCCGGCTTCATGACAGCCAAGGCACTGCAGCGTTTCACCGGGGCGCAACTGCAGCCACACGTTATGACGCACTCCGACACGCCGGCCGTTGCCATCGAGCAGGCTCAGTGTGAACGGCACATTGGCCGGCACCCGCACCAGCAGCGAACCGTCAGGCTCGACGGGCGCATAACCGAGAATGTCGCGCATCTGGCCGGTTGGCCCAAATGCGGCGCCATTGAAGGCATGGGTATTGCGGTCGGGAATGCCAACGCCCTTGATAATGCGCACAAAACGCAAGGGCAGCTGGTTGTAGTCAGCAAGCAGCGGGTCACGCACCAGGGCCGTTCCACCGGGGGCATTATCGTTGCCATCAATGTCATACACACTGCGCACTGACAGATAAGCAAAGGCATCATCGCTGGCGCTATCGGCCAGCCAGTCCGGCAACGGCCGGCCAGCCAGAGCCACCGCCTCGCTGACCATCAGGCCGGCGGCCGGCAACACGACCGGTCGCTGGGTATTGTCGCCGGCATCGTACACCCACAGGCCGGCATTGGCGGCAGCTTCACGGGCAGCCGGATCTGCCAGCGCAGCAGCAGTGCAGGGCTGTGCCGCCGATGTATCTGCTACCGCCACCCGGCACGGATTCCAGCTGACCAGGTAACGGCCGCTGTTATCTGCCAGCGGGCTAACCGACAGGTAACGCCCGTTAGGCGACAGGCCGCTCGCCGGCACGGCAAACGGAAACAGCGGCTGGCGACCATTGCCTGCGGTATCCGGCAACAGCGCTACCTGGTCATCAACAAAACGCCCGGCATCCACAAGCCACCAGCTGCCACCCCAGCCGAGCGGGTCAAACGGCAGCATCTGCACCAGCAAACGGCCATCCGCCAGCAGCTGTGCCCGGACAAACTGCAGCGGCGGCTCGCCATCACCACCATGGCTATGGCTGCCATAAAGCAGCTGCAATTCGCTGCCATCAGGCCGCACAGTATACAGGTTGATCTGGTCACGGCCGGGCATGCCGTCATGACGGGCAAACAGGATGCGGCCGTTAGCCAGCAGCACCGGTGCATGATCATGGCTCATATTGTCGCTGATCTGGCGAATATTGCTGCCATCGGCATCCATGACATGCAGCACGCTGGCATGTACATTGCGCCGTTCATCCAGCGCCGAAAACTGCGGTTTTCCTTCATCCAGCCGGATTGCATTGAGGCCGCGCTGGCGGGTGGAGCTGAACACAATGCGGCCATCGGCCAGATAATGGGGCGCAGTATCCTGGCCGGCTTCGGCGATCAGGTCGGAGCGGATCACCCGCTGCAGCGCATCCTGTTCGCTGTCATATTGCCAGATATTCCAGCTCGGCTGGTCTTCGTCGTCGGCATCGTCAATCGCCGGTGCACGCAGTGCAAACAGCAGCTTTTTGCCATCGGCAGACACACTGAGGTCACGCACATCATACGCGGCACCCGCTGCAAACAGGCCTGCGGTCAGGTTGCGCGCCGGTGCGCCAGGGGCTGCCTGGGTTTTCAGGTACAGTGCCGCACCCGGCATGAACGCATACGGCTGGCGCGGATTGAAAAACAGCAGGTTGCCGTCCTCATCTGCCGGCACCTGGCGCTGTATATAGGCAATCGCCACCTCATCCAGCAGCGGGTCCAGGCGATCCTCACCACTGCCGCAGCCAGCCAGCAACAGCAGCAGACACAGCACAGCGGCCGGCAAACGCAGGCGGGGGCAGGGGAGCTTGGCTGGTAAACGGGTGACGGGCATGATCAACAACAACAGGATGTAATGCTGCCGATTATAGGGGCACAGCGTGCGCTATTACCCAAACAGCGCCAGCAATTGCGGGTGTTATCACAGAAAACAAACGCGCCGGCGGGCAAACCGGCCATGCGGCATAAAATGCCTATATGATCTGCACAAGCCTGTAATGGAATCACCTGTGACCAAACATTTTTGCCATTTTCTGCTGTTAGGCCTGCTGCTGGCAGGCCCGATGGCCATGCAGGCTGCCACCTGCCAGGCACCCGCTGCGGTGGAAACCAGCCACCGTGACCAGGCCAAGCGCCTGTTCCAGCGTATTGCCGGCGTGCCGCCAACCGCTGCCCAGCTGCAGCAGGCCGCCGAGGCACTGGCCTGCCAGGATGCCGGCTTTGCCGTCAACGCTGCCGCCGTGGCTCTCGACGACAAACACTTTTACAACATCACGCTGAAAAACTTCGCCACGCCATGGACCAACGAAGCGCGTAGCGTGTTTGCGCCGCTGAATGATTACAGCGCCACGGTGATCGGCATGGTGCGTGATGACAAGGACTTTCGTGAAGTGCTGTACGGCAATTACCTGTATGCGGCCACCGGTGTTGCCGGCTTGCCCGCCTACAGTACAACGGACAACCAGCATTACCGGCAACTGGAAGAGCGCGACATCAGCCTCAAGGATCACCTGCAGGAAATGCCGCAGTATTACCTGCCCGAGCATGCCAGCGCCGGCGTCATGACCAGCCGCGCGGCAGCCAGGGCGTTTTTTATCGATGGCACCAACCGGGCGATGTTCCGCTTTACGCTGATCAATCACCTGTGCCGCGACCTGGAACAGGTCAATGACATTAGCCGCTCACCCGATCGCATCCGCCAGGATGTCAGCCGCAGCCCCGGTGGCGACAGCCGGCTGTTTCTCAACACCTGTCTCGGCTGTCATGCCGGCATGGATCCGTTGACCCAGGCTTACGCCTATTACCATTACCGTTATGATGCTGACAACGACCCGGACGGTGAAAACGGCTACCTGGAATACACGGAAGGCCAGGTACAGCCCAAGTACCTGATCAACAGCAGCAACTTTGCTTATGGCTATGTCACCACCGATGACCGCTGGGACAATTACTGGCGCGCCGGCCGCAACAGCCACCTGGGTTGGTCGATGGCGCTGCCCGGCAGCGGGCAGGGTGCCAAAAGCATGGGGCAGGAGCTGGCACACAGTGAGGCGTTTGCCCAGTGCCAGGTGAAAAAAGTGTTCAGCGCAGTATGCCTGCGCGAACCGGTCAATACGGCCGACAAAAGCCGGCTGGCGGTGATGGTGGATGATTTTGTCAACCGCCACAACTACCGCCTGAAGCCGGTATTTGCCGATGCCGCATTGTATTGCCGGGGGGATTGATGATGCTGCGTGTGGTGCTGATTCTTGTTCTGCTGGGTCTTGTCACCGGCTGCGGCAGCGACGGCCAGGGAGCACAGACGGTAAGCAACCCGGATACCCGCCAGCCTGGCGACAGTGGCGATTTTGTCTACAATGGCCCACGGCCGGCCACCGATGATACCCAGCTGTTCCGCCTGAACCTGTGGGACAACATTATTGACGACAACCGCTGCGGCCAGTGCCACAGTGTCGAAGGTGGCCAGGCACCGATGTTTGCCCGCCGCGATGATGTCAACCTCGCCTATGCGGCAGTCGCCAGCCTGGTGCGGCTGGACGTGCCGGGCCAGTCACCCCTGGTGCAGAAATTCAATGCCGGCCACTTCTGCTGGGAGGCCAGCAACAGCGTCTGTGCCGAGTTGCTGACCCGCTGGATAAGTGACTGGGCCAGTGCCGGTGAAGGCGCTGCCACCGTCGTCGAGCTGACCGCCCCGGTGATCCGGGAGCCCGGCAGTAGCAAGGTATTTCCTGTCGACAGCAGTGCCTTTGCCGGCACGGTTTATCCGTTATTGCGTGACTATTGTGCCGGCTGCCATGCCGAGCAGGCACCATTCCCGCAATCGCCGTTTTTTGCCTCGGCGGATGTCGACAGTGCCTATGCCGCCGCACGCAGCAAAATCAGCCTCGATACACCAGCCAGCTCACGGCTGGTGGTTCGCCTGGCTGAGGAATTCCACAACTGCTGGGATGATTGCCGCACGGATGCCAGTGCAATGCAGGCTGCCATCGAGGCACTGGCTGGCAGCATTGACAGCAGCACGGTCGATCCGCAGCTGGTGCACAGCAAGGCACTGCAACTGTTTGACGGCATTGTTGCCAGCAGTGGCGGGCGCAACGAAAACAACCTGATTGCGCTGTACCAGTTCAAGGCCGGCAGCGGCAATACCGCGTTTGATACCAGTGGTGTCGAGCCGTCCATGCACCTTGCCCTGAGCGGCGAGTACGAGTGGGTTGGCGGCTGGGGCATCCACCTGATCAATGGCAAGGCCCAGGCCAGGGTTGAAGACAGCCGCAAGCTGCACCAGCTGATCACCGCCACCGGTGAATATGCCATTGAGGCCTGGCTGGCACCGAACAATGTCACCCAGGAAGGGCCGGCCCGTATTGTCAGTTACTCGGCTGGCAACAACGCCCGCAATGTCACCCTGGGCCAGACCCTGTACAACTACAATTTCCTGCAGCGCTCAAGCGGCAGCGATGCCAATGGCGAGCCGGCACTGTCCACACCGGATGCCGATGAAGTGCTGCAGGCCACCCTGCAACATGTCGTGATCACCTTTGATGCCGTGCGTGGCCGGCGCCTGTTTGTCAACGGCGAAGCGGTGGATGTTGATGACCCGCTGGAGCCGGGCAGCCTGGCCGACTGGGATAACAGTTTTGCTTTTGTGCTGGGCAGTGAAACCTCCAACCAGCACCGCTGGCGCGGTGTTATCCGGCTGGTAGCCGTCTACAACCGGGCGCTTACCGACAACCAGATCCGGCAGAATTTTGCCGCCAATGTCGGTGAACGTTTTCTGCTGCTGTTCAGTGTCTCGCACCTGGTTGATGTGGCTGATGCCTATGTGGTGTTTGAAGTCAGCCAGTTCGACAATTATGCCTACCTGTTCAGCCAGCCGTTTTTTGTCAGCCTTGATGACAACGCCGATTTCAGCAACATCCCGCTGCAGGGCCTGCATATCGGCATCAATGGCAAGCTGGCGACCACCGGCCAGGCTTTTGTCAATATCAATACATTGCTTGACAGCGACAACGCCGACGAGCAGGGCCGTATTTCGCTGTCCTCGATTGGCAGCGTAATCGCACTGGACAAGGGGGCAGGCGAGGACGAGTTCTTCCTGGTATTCGACCGGCTTGGTGATGCCAGCCATGTGATTGTTGATGCCACACCACCGGCGCCGTCCGATCCGGCTGACGAGCGTGAGCAGGCCGACATTGGCCTGAAAACCTTTGATGAAATCAATGCCAGCATGGCGCGCATGACCGGCGTCAGCCCGACGCAGACACTGGCAACGTTTACCCGCATCCGCCAGCAACTGCCGGTTACCGAAGATATCCAGACCTTTGTTTCGGCCCAGCAGGTGGCAATCAGCCAGCTGGCCATCGACTACTGCAACCGGCTGGTCGAGGATGACACGCTGCGCAGCAGCTATTTCCCGGATCTGGATTTCAGTGCACCGGCTGGCCCGCGTGATGATCCGGCCAGCGCGTTTTATGACATTGATGCACTGCTGGCACCGCTGATAACGCGCATGATTGGTGATGACCTGGCCCGCGACCCGAATGCTGGCGAGATTCGCAGTGAACTGGACGGGCTGGTTGATTCGCTGACCCAGTGTGGTGCCGGCTGCGACAGCCAGCGTACCCGTACTGTCAGCAAGGCAGTCTGCGCGGCATTGCTGGCCAGTGCCAGCACGCTGCTGCAATAACAGGCAAGAGGTAACCCCGGTGAAAAACAAACGGCCACTGGCCAATGATGAACCGCTGAAACATGCCAGCCACCGGCGGCCGGTCACACGCCGCGAATTTCTCGCCCAGGGTTTTTTATCCGGCTGCGCGGTAGTTGCAGGTGGCGGCCTGTTCAGCCTGTTTGCCAATCCGCGCCAGGCATTTGCCGAACTGGCGCCGGACCTGCAAGACCTGAAAGCGGCCTGCGGCATCGCCACCCAGGGCGCCGGCAAGATTCCGTTTATCTGTTTTGACCTGGCCGGTGGTGCCAGCATTGCCGGCTCCAACGTGCTGGTTGGCCAGCAGGGAGGCCAGCTGGATTTTCTTAATACCGCCGGCTACAACAAGCTGGGCCTGCCCGGCAACATGATTCCTCCGATCCTCAATGCCCAGAGCGGCAGCCATGATTTTATCGACCAGCGCCTGGGCCTGGCCTTTCACAGTGACAGCGGCATGCTGCGCGGCATCCTGGCACGCCTGTCGGCCGGCACTGAAAACAGCATCAATGGCGCGGTTTTTCCGGCCCGTTCGGAAAATGACACCGCCAACAACCCGCACAACCCGCTGTATGCAATTAACCGCTGTGGTGCCAATGGCTCGCTGCTGAGCCTGGCCGGTTCACAAAGCAGTGTATCCGGCGGCAACTCAATGGCACCACTGGCATTTATCGATCCGTCGGTACGGCCCACCAAAATTGACCAGCCATCGGATGTTACCGGCCTGGTAGATCTGGGTGAGCTGGTTGGCCTGCTGGATCAGGCCGAGGCGGTCAGGGTAATGGAAAGTGTGCAGCGGCTGTCCGACCGCAAACTGGCACGGGTAGACAGCCGGGTCAGCAATGATGCCGCGCTGAAACACCTGTTGCGCTGCGGTTATGTCAAAACCGCCGACCTGGCCGACCGGTTTGGCAACCCTGCCAGCCTGGACCCGGCGCTGGACCCGGATATCGTCGGCCCGTCCGGCATTTTCAGCAGCAGCGATTTTGCCGGCAACCGTGAATACCGCAAGACCGCATCCATGATGAAGCTGGTGATCAACGGTTATGCCGGTGCCGGCAACATCACCATGGGCGGTTATGATTACCATACCGGCGAGCGTGGCACCGGCGAGCGGCGTGATTACCAGGCCGGCGAATGCATTGGCGCCTGCCTGGAATATGCCCGCCGGCGTGGCGTGCCCTTGATGGTGTATGTGTTCAGTGATGGCTCGGTCGCCTCCAATGGCCGGCTGGATGAATCCGAGGCCGGGCGGGGCAAGGGGGAGTGGACCGGTGATAACCAGTCAACCGCCGCATCGTTCATGCTGGTCTATAATCCGGCCGGCCGACCGCAGCTGCTCGGCGCCAATGTCGATGCCCAGGCACGTCACCAGCAAATCGGCTTTATGAGTGCCGATGCCTCGGTGGTCACGTCCTCGACGCCGGCCGCCAATAACGTCAACCTGCTGGTGGAAACCGTGGTGCTGAATTATCTGGCCCTGCACAACGAGCTGGGCCGGTTTGATACACTGTTTCCGGGCCATGGCCTTGGCAGCAACAGCCTGCGTGAAACCCTGACCGCCTTCCAGCCCATCGTCAACAGCCAGATCACCAGTCCCTTGTAAGTGGTGCCATGCCGTTGCTGTAATGCAGGCTGCCATCGGCATCGACCAGGATTGCCTCGATGCCGGGCAGCCGGTTCACCAGTGCCAGTCCGGCATCCAGTCCCAGCACAAATACGGCAGTGGACAAGCCATCGGTGGTGGTGGCATCCGGCCCGAGAATGCTGACACTGGCCACCTCACCCTGTGGACTTTTGCCGGTTTTCGGGTTCAGGATATGGTGGTGGCGCTGGCCATTGTCATCAATAAAATACCGCTCGTAATCCCCGGATGTTGAAATCGCACCTTCTTCCAGCGGCAGCAATAATGCATGTTGGCCCGGTCGGCGTGGATGTTTGATACCGATAAGCCACGGTTTGTCCGGCCGCCGTCCGATAATGCGGCTGTCGCCGCCGGCGCTGACCATCGCCACGCTCACCCCGTTTTGCTGTAAAAACCCGATAACCTGGTCTACCGCATACCCTTTACCAATACCGCCCAGATCAATACGGGTTTTCGGGTTTTTGAAGTGAATGGTCTGCTGCTGGTAATCCAGCGCCACCGACTGATAATTAACCGCCGGCAACGCAACAACAAGGGCATTTTCAGCGGGTTTTTTGCCGCCCCGGTAATCGTACAGATAACCGACGGATGCATAGGTGATATCAAACGCACCGTTGGTCAGGGCAGACAGCTGCTGCGCCTTGCCGATCAGGGCAAACAGATTATCTGTCACCATGAGCGCTTGCTTATAGGCCAGCTGGTTGATTCTGCTCAACTCACTGTCTTTTTTGTGCGGGCTCATTTGCCTGTCGACAGCACGGAATATTGACAGGCCTTGCTCCATCAACTGCGTTGCTTCAAGCTTGTCATCGTGCTGGAACTTGATGGTCACCTGTGTGCCCATGATGTTGTCATTGTGCTCATACCAGCCCGCATTTGCTGAGCTGCTGACTAACAGGGCTATAAATACAGCAAGAGAATAATTTCTTTTCATGCCAATGAGTATTTCCTGAGCTGGTAAAAGTTCGGCATTTGTATCTGATATGTATACTTTTTACGATGATGCTGCAAAAATGCCCGCCAAGTCCAAGCATAATAATTGATGATCAACGCCTTGTTTTCAGGAAGCAATATGCAGGCATTACCCAATCAGCGTATAGCTATATATGGCTATTTTCTCGTCTTTGCCTTTTTGTGCCTGCAGATATTCAATCTTTTCCCGTTCCAGATTGATGATGCTTATATCACTTACCATTATGCGCAGAATTTTATAGAAAGCGGGGCTTTCACATTCAACAAAGGAATGGCGAATGTCGAGGGTTTTACCAGTACAGCCTGGTTCTGGCTATGTGTTTTTTTCGGCACTTTGTTTGGTATTGAAAATATCCATTGGACAGGAATCACTCTGGGCCTCCTGTCATTTGTATTGCTGAATGTTCTTGCATTTTACCAGGCGGCTGACCGCCTGACCGGCTGCTTGTACAGCCTTGCACTATCAGCGTTGCCTGGCGTTGCATTTTACAGCGTTACAGGCATGGAAGCATTGTTTTATGTGTTGCTGGTAGCGACGTTTGCGCTGGCTCTTTGCCAGCGCATACCGTTTGCCCTGGGCTTGATAGCCGCCCTGGTCGCTCCCTGGGTGAGGCCGGAAACCCCCTGGTTTTTTGTCATGATGCTGATTGCATTTTTGATGGCAGATGATAAAAAAACCATTTTTCAGCAGTCATTACGTTATGCATTGGCACTGTGTATCAGCTTTGGCCTGTTGCTGGTTTTTCGCTGGCATGTTTTTCATGATGTCTTGCCAAACACCTATTACGAAAAGCAGACAAACATTGTCATCGGCCTGTTGTACCTGAAAGACTTTCTGCGCGCCGTGTATACGTGGCCATTACTGTTATTGGCAGCCTTTTCTTTTTATACAGGCAACGTTAAAAATCGCACCCTGTTTCTGATGGCGGCAAGCTGGGTGATTGTTGCGGTTATTGAGGGTGGAGACTGGATGAACCACTACCGGTTTCTTTTACCTGCCGCCGTACTTTGGATTTTCTCACTTGACTTTAAGGGTATCTTTTACACGCAGGCACGTCTAACCAGGCTGATTGTCTCTTTTCTGCTGGTTTGTTTTTTTGCCATATCTGTACAGGTTATGGCTTATCAAAAGGCAGTGACGCATCAACAACTGTCGACTATCAATGCCGAAGATACCTGGCTGATTAACTGGATTAAGGACAGTAATATTAACAGTGTCGCTGCCGTCGATATAGGCCGCCTGGCATACAGCAGTGGTGTGGAGGTGCTTGATCTGGGCGGGCTGACTGATCGATATATCTCCATGCTGGACGGGCGTCATTTAACCAAAAAAATACCTTATGACTATATCGCTGATCGTGCCCCGGATATCTTTGTCCTCAGGTTGAGAGAAAGGCCTGAAGCCGGAAAAATTACGCCGGCATTAATAAGAGCTGATGTTGAAACGCATGTGTTTTTGAATCCGCGTTTCCATCAGGCATACCAGTTATTGTTTTTGCTGGGTCCATCTTATGATCGAAAACCGTATTATGTGCGTTTGATTTTTGTAAAACGTGAGATAGCAGATACTGTCCATGTGGATAGTTCACAATTGCATGTTGAGGATGGCCTGCGATACATGGATATCAGTGCTTTACGGCAGCTTTCCAGATAACCGGCCATGCCTTACAAATGGATGACCGGTATATCACAAACCCTTGTTGTATAGGCCGGTGACTTCATGCCTCGCGCCATCGCCCAGCTTTGTCCGCTGCCCTGGCGGGCCAGAAACACTGCATCGCGGCCATAACGCCGGTTGATGGCATCGACGGCCTGCATCATGGCCTGCGATGGCAGCGACTGGCTGTCACCAAACAAGGTCGCCTGCTGACCATGGCGACTGGCCAGCTCCAGCAGGCCAACACCGGCCTTGTTGAAACGATAGCCCTGGCGATACAGCTGCCGGCACAGCTGCACGGCCACGGCGACAATGTTGCGGCTGTCATCACTGGCAAAGGGCAGGGGCTGGCTGGCACTGTTGTAATAACCCGGCGTGGCATAACGCGAGGTTTGCACCATCACATACACCCGGCTGGCCACGCCATGCTGGGCGCGCAGTTTTTCTGCTGCCCGTACCGCATAGCAGGCTACCGCTTCGGCCAGCTCATCCGGCTGGTCGATGGTACGGCTGAAGGAACGACTGCAAAAAATCTGCTGTTTTGGCTGTGGCTGGGTTTCCAGGCCCAGGCAGGGCTCGCCGTTCAGCTCCCGCACAGCCAGCTCCAGCGGCCGGCCAAAATCACGGCGTATCTGCTGTGGATTCTGCCGGCGCAAATCCTCTGCCGTGTGTATCTGCCAGGCAGACAGCCGGGCCGCCAGCCGGCTGCCAACCCCCCATACCTTGTCAACGGCAATACGCCGCAACACGGCCGCCCACTGCGCCGGTTGCTGCAGTACGCAGACGCCCTGCAGTTTTTGTGACTGCTTGGCAATATGGTTGGCCAGCTTGGCCAGGGTTTTGCTGGGGGCAATGCCAACACACACCGGCATGCGCTGCTGCTGCCAGCACAAGCGGCGAATCTGCTCGCCGTGGGCACGGTAATCGGCCAGGCCATCAAGCTGCAAAAACGCCTCGTCAATGCTGTACACCTCCATCGCGTCGGCCTGGCCGTCCAGCAGCTGCATCACCCGCCGTGAAATATCGCCATACAGCTCGTAGTTGCTGCTGAACACCTGCACACCGTGGCGTGCCAGCCGTTGCCGCTCGCGGAAATACGGCGCAAAACCGGCAAAGCCGAGCTGTTTGGCTTCCCGGCTGCAGGACACAATACAGCCATCGTTGTTGGATAACACCACCACCGGCCGGCCGCGCAGATCCGGCCGGAAAATCTGCTCGCAACTGGCGTAAAACGCATTGCAATCAACCAGGGCAAACATGGCCTAGACCGCACAGGCAAAGCCGCCACCGGCCTGCGGTGTGATGCTGTAGGTCACCACACCTTCACAAATCACCTCCAGCGCATCCGGCAATGGCAGTGGCGCATAATGGCGATTGGCCGGGCGCAGCAGGCGCTGCTGCAAATCAAGAATCTTCACTGTCATTTCGCCAGCCAGCGAGGCAACAATGGTGGCATTGTGTTGTGGCGGCAAGGCGCGGTCGATAATCAGCAGGCTGCCATCAAGAATGCCGCGCTCAATCATCGAGTCACCACTGGCGCGGGCGAGGAAGGTGGCGGCCGGATGGCGGATCAGCAATTCATCGAGGCTGGCCATTTGCTCCAGGTAATCGCCGGCCGGCGACGGGAAACCACAGGCCAGGCGCGATTGCACCAGCTGCAGGGCCTGGCCGGCAGACTGGCAGGGGGTGTGTAACAGGCAGATAGGCGTAACTTTCATGGCGACAGATACTGTATAAATAACCAGTACGCATCATAACGCCAATTTGTATCGAGTCAACCGCCGGCGAAGGAAATCCGCCTAGAGCCGTTGCGACCAGCGTGTGGGAACATGCCCGGCATCTGCCAGCCAGCGCACCGTATCCCGCAGGGTATCGGCCAGTGGCCGGTAGACAATGCCCAGCTCGTCACGCAGGCGACTGTCATCGGCCACCACCCATTCGGTGGCAAAGGTCACGGCCTCACGGGTAATCGGCACATCCAGCCGGTGCACCCGGCCAATCCAATCCACCAGGCTGCCGGCCAGCCGCAACAGCCAGGGCGGCAGGCTCAGGCGCAGCAGCCGACGGCCGGTTATCTGCTCCAGCAACAGGCCCAGATCGCGCCAGGGCAGGTAATGGCCGGCCACCAGGTAGCGGCCGGCCCGGCCGCGTTCCAGCAGTTTCACATGGGCAAGGGCCAGCTCGCGCACATCAATAATCTGCTGGCCGGTGGCGGTATTGACAAAACACCAGCGCAAAAAGAACGCCAGGCCCTGGTTGCCTTCACTCATGGCCGGATCGTTCGGGCCGATCACCGCTGTGGGGTAGGTAATCGCAATCGGCGCGCCATTGTCCATCAGGCCGCGCACATAATCCTCACACTCGCGTTTGGAGCGCATATACGCAGATGTCGGCTCGGCCAGCGGCATGTCCTCGTTCAATACCGTGGCATCGCGGCGATACAGCGCCGCCACGCTGGATACATACACAATCGAGCGGATACCTTTGGCCACCGCACCGCCAATCACCAGCTGTGTGCCGGTCAGGTTGGTATGGCGCATCAGGGTTTCCTTGTTGGCATCCAGGCTGACCATCGCCGCGGTATGCACCACCGCATCCACGCCGTCCAGCGCCTTGCTTATAGCCTCTGCATCAGTGATTTCGCCGACCGCATAATCACTGACATCCACTGCAAACGGGGCATACAACTGGCGCATCTTGGCCGGGTTACGCACACCAAGGCGCACCGTATGGCCGGCGGCCAGCAAGGCCATAACCGTATGAAAACCGATAAAACCGGTCGCGCCGGTGACAAAGACATGCATGTCAGGTTCCTTCTGTTGCAATGGACAAACAAAAACGCCTCCACGGCGGGAGGCGTTTTTGCAGGGATGATGAAAAACCAGTGTTATCACCATGTAGCACTACAATACCCATCGAATTCTGCGCATCTGATTTTACAAGGCCTTTATCTTAGTGATATTGCCAGCAACGTCAACATCAAAGTAGCGATGTTGTCGCCAAGACCTAGGCTCAATTGACTGAAAACACCAATCCCGTATAGTGCATCAAACAATAAATACGGAACCTTGCTCAATCAGCCGCGACAGGCGTCGGCTTTTTGACTATCGATAGCTGGCAGGAAAAAACAATGCCCAAGTATCTTTCGCCGGGACTCTACGAACAGCTACTCGATGATGAGCTAAGTGGACTGATTGCCGCCCACCCTGAACTCAAGGCTGTTTTGCGTCAACTAGACGATGAAGTGGCCCCTCACGCCTATGCCCAGTTTGTCAGCCAATTGCTGCAGCAAGCGCTCAGAATTGTTCAGCAACAAGATCGCATCCCACTGCTTAACCGTTTAATTGATCTGCTGGCTGCACAGGATGGCCTAGACTATTTGAAGCGACGTCGTTTGCTCGACAATGACAAATCTGTATTGGTTGAAATGGCGGCCAACCAGCGATTGTTGCCGATGCGTCCGGTAACACCACTCAGCAGTAGCGCTTTGCTGACCGGGCAGGGCGGTGACCCACCGCTGGAACACGAACTGCGTGCTGAAATGGCAAGCGCCGATCGGGTTGACATGCTGGTTTCATTTATCAAATGGTCCGGCTTGCGTTTGCTGATTCCAGCCTTTGAACAACTGGCCGAGCGCGATATTCCGGTACGGATTCTTTCCACCAGTTACATGGGCGCCAGTGATCCGGCAGCACTGGAGTGGCTGGCCAATCAGCCCAATATCCATGTGCGTATCTCTTACGACACTGCCCGTACACGGTTGCATGCCAAGGCGTATCATTTTCTGCGCAACAGCGGCTTTTCGGCTGCCTATATTGGTTCGGCCAATCTGTCTCATGCGGCGATGACACAAGGACTGGAATGGACAGTAAAAGTTACAGCGCAAGATATGCCGCATATTCTCGACCGTTTTACTGCCGAGTTTGAAAGCTACTGGCAAAGCCTTGAATTTGAACCATTCGGCGCCAATGATTTTGGCCGTTTTCGGGCTGCCATCAGTCACTTCAAGAAAAATGACAGCTGCGCGCCTCATTTTTTTGCCGAGATCACGGCAAGGCCTTTCCAACAACGGATTCTGCAAGCATTGCAAGCGGCTAGACAGGTTGGTCATTCGCGCAATCTGGTTGTGGCCGCCACTGGCACAGGAAAAACGGTAGTCGCGGCATTGGACTATCGCGATCAGGCGGTTGCCAGCAAAATTAAGCCGACATTATTGTTTGTCGCGCATCGTAAAGAGATTCTGCAGCAGGCGCTGGACTGTTATCGGGCAGTATTGCGCGACCAGAATTTTGGTGAGCTGCTGGTTGATGGCCGGCAGCCATCACAGTGGCAGCATGTATTTGCCTCAGTACAAAGCTTGAATAGTCAGCAGCCTTGGCAGCGTCTGGGCGCCACATACTTTGAACAACTGGTGGTGGACGAGGCTCACCACGGTACGGCAAGCAGCTACCGCGCCTTGTTTGACCAGCTACAACCAAAACAACTGCTGGGCTTAACAGCTACACCAGAGCGTATGGATGGCTCGTCCATCCTGGCTGACTTTGGCCACCGTGTGACTGCCGAGATCCGCCTGCCAGAAGCCTTGAACGAAAAGCTACTTTGCCCGTTCCACTACTTTGGTGTCAGCGACAATATTGATCTTTCCGGCGAACAATTTTGGCGCAATGGTCGTTATGCTACGGACGCGTTGGAAAATGTCTTCACTGGTGATGATATTCGTGCCAAGCAACGGGTAGACCTGATTCTGCAGGCCTTGCATCGTTACCAGCCGCTTCTCGACGACGTCAAAGGCGTTGGCTTTTGCGCTAGCGTCAAACATGCCCACTATATGGCAGAACACTTTGTGAACGCAGGTATCAAGGCTGTGGTGGTGGTGGGCAGCACGCCCGGTGATGTGCGTGAAAAAAACCTGCGAGATCTTAAAGAAGGTCGGA
>DATCSZ010000372.1:0-1924 GCA_036568205.1 Pseudomonadales bacterium | reverse complement strand
TTGATCGGCAGGATCGCCAGCAGCGCCGGCAACAGGGCCAGTGTGTAAAACAGCGCCATCACCACGCCGATGGCACCGAACAGGCCCATGGTCATGGTTGGCATCATGTCCGAGGCCAGGAACGACAGCAGGCCAACGGCGGTGGTAATGGTGGTCAGCAGCACGGCGATGGCGGTTTCCCGCATCGACTGGACAATCGCCCGGTGTTTGTCCATGCCGTTGTCGTAATGGCGATAGAAAATACTGAGGATATGCACCGCATCGGCAATGCCCACCGCCAGCAGGAAGGACGGGATGATCTGGGTGTTGCCGTTATACGGGTAGCCCAGCAACGGCCACAACGCCATCGTGATCAGCAGCGTCATCATCACCACCAGCAGCGGCAGCAACACCCCGGAAAGTCGGCGGAACAGCAGGCCCAGCAACACCACAATAATGATCATGCCGAGCACCACCGAGCGGCCGGTTGAGGCTTCCATATCCTTGGCGATGCTGTAGTTCATGCTCGGCCCGCCGGCATTGCGTACCACAAAGCCGGGCTGGCTGAGTTGGTCGGCCATGTAGTGTACGGTGCGGGAAAAATCACCTTCTTCCTCGGCCTGCAGGTAGGTAAAGCCCTGTTCGTTCGGGTGGCGGTTTTGCGGGTCAAATACCAGCGGGTCGATCAGGAAATTCAGCACCCGTTCGTCGTCGGATATCACCCCGCCAATGTAATTGGCGTTGCTTTTGACAATGGCGCGAAAGGCCGGGATGTCGGCCTCGCTTTGTGGCCAGATCTCGCCGAGATCACCGGTCACCATCATGTCATCCTCGCCACGGGTGTAGCGCACATTGGCCAGGCTGGTCACTTCCAGCAGGTAGGGGGTGTTGTTTTCAATGTACTGGTGCATCGCCCGGATGCGTTCCAGGTTCTCCATGGTAAAGGCGCTGTCGGCCAGCTCCACCGTCATCACCGCGCCGGGGGCGTAGTTGAACATCAGCCGGAAGTCGTTGTAATCCTGCAGGGCCGGGTTTTTTGCCGGCAGGAAGGATTCGATCGATACATCCACCCAGCCGTGGCGGATTTGCGGAATCACCATCACGCTGAAGGCCACGGTAACGGCCAGCACCCACCAGCGATGACGGACCACCGCCTCGCTCCAGGCGGCAAACAGGTTTTCGGTGACAGTACGCAGTGTGTTCATGGCAGCAGGCCGGTGGCTGGAAAATGGGGGATTATTTTACAGTGTTCAGCGAAAAGTGCAGCTGGCAAAAACGGTCAATTTTTGATGCATGCTGGCGGCATGGCCGGATCGGCAAGCGGACAAGGTGTTTGTCGTAGCGCAGGATGAAATCACGGATGAAGCGTGTTTGTGGTGAATTGCAGACAGGAGCGAGCCAAGACGCATTGATAAAGCAAAAAAAGGGCTGCCTGCGGGCAGCCCTGGTTGTCTGGCCGGCCGGGCAGTGTGCCCGGCTTGCTGCCGCCTACAGGTCGAAGCGGTCGAGGGTCATTACCTTGCTCCAGGCCTGGACAAAGTCCTCGATAAATTTCGCCTGGCTGTTGTTGCTGGCATACACCTCGGCCACTGCGCGCAGTTCCGAGTTGGCGCCGAAAATCAGGTCAGCCGGGGTGGCTGTCCATTTCAGCTTGCCGCTCTGGCGGTCGTAAGCTTCATACAGGCCGGCAGTGTTGCCGGCAGCCGACCAGCGTGTTGACATGTCCAGCAGGTTGACAAAAAAGTCGTTGCTGAGGGTGCCAGGGCGGTCGGTGAAGACCCCGTGCCGGCTGCCGCCGCTGTTGGCATCCAGTACCCGCAGGCCACCTACCAGCACGGTCATTTCCGGCACGCTCAGGGTCAGCAGGCTGGCGCGCTCCACCAGTGCCTCGGCCGGGGTCAGGCGGGCATCGCTGCTGTAGTAGTTACGAAAGCCGTCAGCTTTG
>DATCSZ010000371.1:0-1556 GCA_036568205.1 Pseudomonadales bacterium | reverse complement strand
CGATGGGGCTGAGAATAAACGCGCCGGTGCCCATGTTGATCAGGGCGGCGCCCGTTTCCATCTGGCCATTGGCATAGAAAGCCGCGGTCTGGTCACCACAGACCGCGGTTACCGGGATGGGATAATCAGCCAGCGGACCATAGTCGTGCAACAGGGGCCGGCAGGCGGGTAACAGTGCCTGCGGCACCTGGAACAAACGGGTCAGCTCGTTGGACCAGTCCAGACGCCTGATATCGAATAGTTGAGTGCGGTGGGCATTGCTGTGGTCGATGGCATAGGGCTGATGGCCCAGTAACTGGTGGAGCAGGAAGCTGGCCAGAGGCCCGATACATAACTGGTCGTCCTGTTGCGCCTGTTGTACGGCGTCTACATGCTGCAGTAACCAGTGCATTTTACTGGCGCCGTAATGGGCCGACAGGGGCAGGCCGCTGATCCGGCTGATCGAGGCTTTATGCTGGGCCAGTTTTTCCAGTGCCTGGTCACCTCGCCGGTCCTGCCAGCTGATCGCCGGATACAGGGGTCTGCCCGACTGTTTATGCCAGGCCACCACGGTAGAACGCTGAGTGCTGATGGCGCAGCACTGTGCCTGGCGCAGCCGTTGCGGGTCCAGTCGCGCCAGTACCCTGCGCACCGATTGCAGGATTTCATCCGCATCCTGTTCCAGGTGCCGGTGGTCCAGGCGGTTGAGCCGGATGTCCTGCTGTTGCTGTTCCAGCAGCTGTCCCTGCGAGTCGAACAGCAGGGCGCGGGAGGCATGGGTGCCCTGGTCGATAACGAGAGTGTATGCCATGATGTGTTTTCTGAATCTATGTTATGGTTTTATAGTTCATGTACACCGACGAACCCTGGTCGCTGGTATGCGCAGGAAAGCGTATTCATTAATGCAGAAAGACCAGAAGACATGTCCGCAAATGAACGCAAATACACGCAATTATTCCACCCGTTCCAGTCTGGCTGCAGGCTTTTACAGGTAAAAGGATAAAGGAATTATCTGCTCCCTGGCATCTTATATAAACATTTGCGTGTATTTGCGCTCATTTGCGGAAGGTTCTGGCTTTCAGGTTGTACACCCAATGGTTCAGTTCAGGCCCTAATTTTAGAAGCATCGATACCATGCAAGACATCGCCGAAATGGCCCCCGACCCGCAAACGGATCGGGTCAGGCAATACAGCTGGTCATACATTTTCAACGTTGCCAGACAACACCGGTCAGTGCTGATACAGGCCCATATCATCGCCATTATGGCCGCCCTGGTGAGTGTGCCCGTGCCCCTGTTGATGCCGCTGCTGGTGGATGAGGTGCTGTTACACAAGCCCGGCGCCATGGTGCAGTTCATGGACCGGCTGTTCCCGGTCAGCTGGCATGGCCCGTTGCTGTATATCCTGGCGGTGATGGTACTGACCATGCTGCTGCGGCTGACCGCCATGTCGCTGGCGGTATGGCAGACCCGGGAATTTACCCAGGTGGCCAAGGACATTACCTATCGTATTCGGCGCAGCCTGTTGCAGCGCCTGCAGCTGATTTCCATGGCGGAATACGAAACCCTGGGCAGCGG
>DATCSZ010000370.1:0-1004 GCA_036568205.1 Pseudomonadales bacterium | reverse complement strand
CGCGTGCAGCGCCAGCGGATGCTCGGCGGCGACGGCGACGTAGGTGGCGCCCATCAGGGTGTCGGCACGGGTGGTAAATACCCACAGGGTGCCGCCGCCGTCGATCTCATGGGGAAATCCGACACGCACCCCGAAGCTCTTGCCGATCCAGTTGCGCTGCATGGTGAGCACCTGCTCCGGCCAGCCGTCCAGCTGGTCCAGATCGCTGAGCAGCTCGTCCGCATAGCGGGTGATGGCCATGTAATACATGGGTATTTCCCGTTTTTCCACCAGCGCGCCAGTGCGCCAGCCGCGACCATCGATCACCTGCTCGTTGGCCAGCACGGTCTGGTCCACCGGGTCCCAGTTCACGCTGCCGGTTTTCTGGTAGACGATGCCTTTTTCCAGCAGGCGCAGGAACAGCCACTGGTTCCAGCGATAATACTCCGGCCTGCAGGTGGCCAGCTCCCGCGACCAGTCGATGCCGAAGCCCAGCGACTGCAGCTGGCCGCGCATGTAATCGATATTGCTGTAGGTCCAGCTGGCCGGCGGCACGGCATTGTTCATCGCGGCATTTTCCGCCGGCAGGCCGAAGGCGTCCCAGCCCATGGGCTGCAGCACATTCTTGCCCAGCATGCGCTGGTAGCGGGAAATCACGTCACCGATGGTGTAATTACGCACATGGCCCATGTGCAGGCGACCGCTGGGATAGGGGAACATGGACAGGCAGTAAAATTTTTCCCGGCCGGCGTCTTCTATGGCCTTGAAGGTCTGATTTTCCGCCCACCAGGCCTGGGCCTGCTGTTCGATGTGCTGTGGATTGTAGGTATCTTGCATGTTATTGACTTCAGTGTAACGGGATTACGGCAGTTTGATTCAGACTGAGCTATAAAAAGAGAGAAGGATACATGACTAGCCTGCAATTCTCATCAGGTTTGTCGCCGGACGGCTCAAAGTGCATGAAAAACAGCCTCCCGCGACCGAGCAGCGTGCAGGCTTCGCCGGATCGGCATGGGCACCGAAGC
>DATCSZ010000369.1:0-6237 GCA_036568205.1 Pseudomonadales bacterium | reverse complement strand
CAAAAATCATGATGATGTCGTTAACCGAGACTTGCACCAGCGTGTAGTTCGGGTCGCCTCTGGTCAGCTGGCTCCAGACAAATACCATCGCGGTACATGGCGCCACGCCTAACAGAATCATGCCGGCGATGTATTCATTGGCAGTTTGTGCATCCACCCAGCCGGCAAAAAACACCTTGAAAAACAGCCAGCCGAGAGCGGCCATGGTAAACGGCTTGACCAGCCAGTTGATCACCAGTGTCAGCAGCAGGCCACGCGGTTTGTCACCGACACGCTTGATCGCGGCAAAATCCACCTGGATCATCATCGGGTAAATCATCAGCCAGATCAGCACGGCAACCAGCAAATTGACATGGGCGTATTGCCAGCCGGCAATCACGGCAAATGCCGACGGAGACAGATAGCCCAGGCCAACACCGGCAATAATGCACAGGCCTACCCAGATGCTGAGATAACGCTCAAAAATACCCATGTTTATTGTCCCTGTTGGTGGAAAATGGCTGCCAGCTGCTCGCCTTGCAGGGTATCGGCATTGGCATCCAGCAGCGCGTTGATACGCTGGCTGAACAGGCTGATGGTGGCGCGAAATGCATTGGCGATGTCGTCATCGTCGCCATCCAGCCGTGATGGATCGGCCACACCCCAGTGCACTTTCAGCGCCTTGCCAAACCATACCGGGCAGCTTTCACCAGCCGCCGCATCGCAGACGGTAATCACCACATCCGGCTGCCATTGTTCATGTTCATGCCAGCTTTTGCTGCGCAGGCCATCGGTGTCAATGCCGGCCTCGGCCAGGTACTTCAGCGACAGCGGGTGTACTTCACCGGCAGGCTGGCTGCCAGCCGAGCGGGCGATCAGCCGGCCCTGGCCAAACTGGTTGCAAACGGCCTCGGCAATAATGCTGCGGCAGCGGTTGTGGGTGCAGATAAATAACAGTTTCATAATGCCTCAGCAGCAGGTTTTTTGTCGTTGCGGGCGATCGCCCATGGTGGCCAGCCGTTGCCGGCAGGGCTGGATAAAAGCGGCATTGTTGCCAGCGGCGCTGTTGATCACGGTGGCCATCCACTCAGGCAATGCATCGTGCAGGCGGTAATATATCCACTGGCCGTCACGGCGCTGGTCCAGCAGCTGGCCATCACGCAGCTGGGCCAGGTGGCGGGAAATCTTCGGCTGGCTGGCGGCCAGCGCGCTGCTCAGCTCACAGACACACAGCTCACCTTCAACAGCCAGCAGCAGCAGGATTTGCAGCCGGGTGGCATCGGCGAGGCACTTGAAGAAGGATACAGGGTCGTTACACATACGGCGCATCATATATATGGATTTCCATATATGCAACGGCTTTGTGTGCTTATGCCGTGCCGGCCATGTTCGACGCAAGTCGAACCCGCAGGCACGGTTTTTGTGTGCCCGGTTGTAACCGGGCAGAAGTTGTTGTCAGCCGCCGGCCCAGCCCGGCAGCTGGTCGGCAACAAAACCAAATACCAGTGGTGCCCAGA
Organism: Pseudomonadales bacterium; assembly: GCA_036568205.1. Classification (GTDB taxonomy): domain Bacteria; phylum Pseudomonadota; class Gammaproteobacteria; order Pseudomonadales; family DT-91; genus DATCSZ01. The sequence continues at coordinate 4,741 of DATCSZ010000369.1, read as the reverse complement.
TATAACAGGCCAGTGACAAAATCAGCACACCCAGCAGGTTCAGCCAGATGCCGGTTTTGGCCATATCCATTACCGCCACCCGGTTGGTGCCGAAGATAATCGCATTTGGCGGTGTGGCCACCGGCAGCATAAACGCAAATGAGGCCGACAACGTGGCCGGCAGCATCAGCAGCAGCGGGTGGATGCCGGCCTGCACCGCCATCGCCGCCAGCACCGGCAGGAACATCTGCGTGGTGGCGGTGTTGGAGCTCAACTCGGTAAGAAACGTGACCATCAGGCAGATACTGGCAATCACCAGCAACGGCGGCAGCTGTTCCGTGCCTTGCAGGGTTTGTGAAAGATAGGCCGACAGGCCGGAATTAACAAAACCGCCGGCCAGCGCAAAGCCGCCGCCAAACAGCAAAATGATATGCCAGGGCAGCTCGGTAAAGGCGCTGTTATCCAGCAGGGTGTGGCCTTTTTTGTGGCTGGGCAGGATAAACAGCAGCAGCACAATAAAAATCGCCACGGTGCCGTCGTTAAAAAAACCGGGGTTGGCAAACAGGTCACTCCAGCCGGGGATATTCAGCGGCCCCATAGTGATATCAATACGGAACATCCACAGTGCCGCCATGCTGACAAACGCGGCAAACACCCATTTCTCGTCGCGGCTGGCAGCACCGAGCGCACGGTATTGTTCGCTGAACAGCCGGCGATCAAATTCCAGCTGGCGCAGCGGGCGCACAAACAGCATGTACAGCAGCGCAAACGCGGCGGCAAACATCAGCAGGCTGATGGGCAGCGCAAACAGCATCCACTGGGCAAAACTCACCTCCGGCGCAGCCGGGAAGTTGATTGCCAGGATGCGCACAAAGGCCAGGTTCGGTGGCGAGCCGATCAGCGTGGCAATGCCGCCAATCGACGCGCTGTAGGCAATCGCCAGCAGGAAGCCGATGGCCAGTTTTCTGGCTTGCGCGGCATCCAGCTGTTCATCAAAGTTCAGGATGATCGCCAGCGCCACCGGCACCATCATCATTGCCGTGGCGGTATTGGAAATCCACATCGACAAAAAACCGGTGGTCAGCATAAAGCCCAGCAGCACGGTGGCCGGGCTGTGGCCAAACAGCATCAGGATACGCAGCGCAATACGCCGGTGCAGGCCGCAGCGCTGCATCGCAATCGCCATCAAAAAGCCGCCGACAAACAGGAAAATAATGTGGTTGATATAGGCATCGGCAGTCTTGCCGCCATCCATAACACCCAGCAGCGGGAACAGCACCAGCGGCAGCAAAGCAGTAACTGCCAGCGGCACTGCCTCGGCAATCCACCAGATGGCCATCCAGATGGCCACAGCCGCCGCCGCCGTCACGGCCGGGCGGGCCGGGTCCAGCTGCACAAACAGCAGTAACAGGGCGGCAATGGCAGGGCCTGCGAACAGGGCGATGGTGCGTAGCGTCAGCTTCATGGCTTGCAATCCTGGCTATTGGCAATGTGATGGTAAACAACAGACAACAAAAAGTCGCTGTGAAATAGCTGGCAACAAGGCAATGATGGGCCAATGACAGCGATAAAGGTATATTTTCCATCAACATCGGTGTTGGCCAGGTGGTACGATAGGCGTCCTTGTTGACGTGACAGAACGCTGTCAGAGCAAACAACAGTGTTGCAAATATATAAAAATTGATCGAGAGGACGTATGGATATTCTGTACAGCTGTTTCAGGCGATATAGCGCAACTAACAACAAGCCGTCCGGCATGGCGTTTGTTTTATTCTTGTCCGGCTTGCTGGCCAGCGACGGCGCCATGGCATTTCAAACCGAGGTGTCGTTGACAAAGCTGCGTGCCAGTGATTCAGGAAAATATTTCTTTGGTGATTCATACGAGATCACGGCCAATGGCGGAGCCATCAGCCTTGACTATGCATTCAGTGATATCGACGATGATTCCGTGTATGCCGAGCGGCGCTTTGTTGATCCGCAAAGCCACATTTCCTTTTCCTATACGGATCGGCCATTTTTCCGTTATCCGGATGGATATCAACAGCTGACCGGGGATGGCACGGCGCTATATACCACAGGTGGAAATGCTTATTTTGGCAGCCATGATATTTTTATCGGTGGCGAGTACTCCGAGTACCGGGCGCCGGATGACAAGGTGAAGAATTACCTGATACGTGCCGGCTGGTATCCAGTAAAAAAATTACGGCTGATGCTGGCAGGCGAAAGCCTTGATTCTGGTGATGACGACAGCCTGGAAGCTGTGATTGTGTCGATCCAGCACCTGCTGGAGTTGCCGGCAGGATATGCAGTAAAAAATGCATTTGAATACAGGAATCTCAATAAAATGGACTCGTATGCCATGGCATATGATGGCGCATTCTATTTCAATAAAAAAACATCGATATCATTTGGCCTGGAGGGGATTGGGCCAGAAAACAACAGCAAAGAGTTTGAGGAAAAATACCGTCTCGGGGCGGAATACTTTTTTACCGGGAAAGTCAGCACACGAATTGATTATGAATATGCCTCACTGAAATTTTATGGCAAGGAAGAAAACGAAATACGCTGTGCAAAAATCAGCATTTCAGGCTATTTCTGAATTCGCATGGGTAATGAGTAACGGGGCGTAAAGAGAATGCTGTTGTCGAGGCTGGTCTGAGAATAGTGAATAAACCCGGAGGGAAAAAATAATGAAAAACATATTACTGCTGGCCAGCCTGCTGCTGCTTGCCGCCTGTACCGGCAAACCGCAAGGCATTGAACCGGTGGCGGATTTCCAGGCGGAAAAATACCTCGGCCGCTGGTATGAAATTGCCCGGCTGGATCACCGCTTTGAGCGCGGGCTGGAAAACATCACCGCCCACTACAGCCTGCGTGAGGATGGCGGCATTCGGGTAAAAAATCGCGGTTTTCATCAGCAGGACGGTGAGTGGAAAGAAGCCGAGGCCAAAGCGTATTTTGTCGGCCAGCGGGATGTTGCCCACCTGAAGGTCTCGTTTTTTGGCCCGTTTTACAGCTCGTATATCGTGTTTGCGCTGGATGACGATTACCAGCATGCACTGGTGACCAGCAGCAAGAAAAAATACCTGTGGATTCTGTCGCGCAGCCCTGAAATGGACAAGACCACGCTGGATGCACTGCGGGAAAAAGCCCGCAGCCTGGGTTTTGCTGTGGACAAGCTGATTTATGTTGATCACCGGCAGCAATAAAAAAACGGGAGGCAACATGACCGGTTTACTGAACAAGGCTGGATTGCTGGCCTTGGCCATGCTGGCCAGCGCCTGCTGGCAACAGCAGGATGTGATCCGCGTGACCGCCGATGGCCTGGTGCGGGTGGAAAGCGAGGCAACAGTCACTGATGCGTCAATGAAAAAAGCCGATATCGACAAAATCACGGACAAGGTGCTGGCGGATTTTATTGCTGCCGGCTGGCAGATGGAAAAACGCTGGTTGTCTGGCCAGCCGCCCTACCGTTTGCAGTTTGTCGGCCAGGCGCCTGTTGCCGCGATACAGGATGTCGACAATTTCTACCGTATCGAGCGTGTTGACCGGCGCCGTTACCGGGTGCAGTTCCTGCTGGCCGGCGAAGGCGAGCAGCAGGTAAAGCGCACCATCCGGCTGCTAACGGCAGACGGTGTGCAGTGGATAGATGACCACAATAATGTCGTTAGAGAAATTGAACCGGTGACCGGTGATGACAGTTATACCCTGCAATTTAACTGACGGAGACGCTGAATGACTATAGCCCTGCTGGGTCTTGGCAATCTGGGCAGCGCTGTTGCGCAGCTGATCGCCACTAACGGCCATGCTGTGATGGCCTGGGAACACGATGAAGCGGTGGTTGATGAGGTCAACAGGCAGCACGGCAACAGCCGCTACCTGCCGGGCATCACGCTGTGCGATAAGGTCCGCGCAACAAATGACATCAGTGCGCTGTTGCAACAGGCAACGGTGCTGGTTAACTGCTTGCCATCACGGTTTATCCGGCAGGTATTGGCACCACTGGCCGGCCGCCTGCCGTCGCATGCAGTGCTGGTAAACATGGCCAAGGGCATAAACCCAGCCAGCCGGCAGACAGCCTGCCAGCAGCTGGCGGCGCTGTTCCCGGATAATCCGCTGGTGATGGTGGCCGGCCCGTCGCTGGCCAATGAGTTTGTCCGCGGTATCAACACCGTGGTGGTGGCTGCCAGCGCTGATAACGCCGCAGCAAGGAAGGTGGCGGGCCTGCTGGCTAACGACAGATTTCATGTGCAGTTGTCCGCTGATGTGCGCGGCGTTGAGCTGGGCGGCATCCTGAAAAACATCTATGCGATTGGCCTGGGCGCCGCCCATGGCCAGGGCCAGCCGGGACTGAATTTTGTTGGTGCCTACCTGAGCCAGGCACTGGCAGAAATGCAGCGCATCGGTGTGGCACTTGGCGCCAGCAGTGACAGTTTTTATGGTTTCTCCGGCCTCGGTGACCTGCTGGCTACCGCCATGAGCGAGCAAAGCCACAACTTCCGTTTTGGCCGGCTGATTGGCCAGGGGCTGAGCCTGGCCGAGGCGGGCAAACAAACCGGCCTGCTGCCGGAAGGGGTGAATACCCTGCAGGTGATGTCAGCCATTGCCGACGAGCAACAGCTGGCCGTGCCGCTGCTGCAGGCGCTGCAGCAGTTGCTGGAATGTGGTGGAGACATCCGCACTTTTGCCGGCTGGCAGTAGCACTTTTTGGGCAACGCGAAAGGAGTGGCAAAGGGGTAGTGTTAGCGCAGTTGTTTTGAGC
>DATCSZ010000368.1:0-1168 GCA_036568205.1 Pseudomonadales bacterium | reverse complement strand
CGTTGGCTTTGAGCAGCCCGGCCAGCCGCCCGCCGCCGCAGCCGGCATCCAGCACGCTGTTCATGCCAGCAAATCGCGCGGCCATCGCCGCATGCGCCTTGTGAATGTGGTTCAGCATCACCCGGTTGAAGCCGGTGATGTAGCCGCGCGTGTAACGGCGCGAGTAATTGCCGTTCGGCAGGTTGTGGAATTCCTGCAGGATGTATTTGGGAATGCGGTCGGCAAACGGCGTGCCATCGGGCAGGATAACCGGCACACGCTCGCCGCCGCTGATGTGCCGTAAAAAACGCCACAAATCACGCGGGTGCCACAGCCGCAAACTGTCGGGCCAGGTGTCGGGCAGGGCGGTATTGGCCCAGTCCGGAACGGCCGGGTCATGCGGTGAAGGAATGCCTGATACGCTGTTCACTGTGTGCGCGTTCCCGTGGTTTGCGAACCGCCTGCAAACCGGGAGTGCACAGCCCGGTGGCGGGATCTGTAACAACACGGCTGCCCGGCAGGTCCCGCCGCCGGACAGCCATTAATTTCAGTAGTAACTCTTCAGGTAACGCTCGGCCCATTTGCGCAGGTTTTTATCCTTGTTATTGGCAGCCGTGTCTTCCACCAGGGCGCGGTATTTCGGGTCGCTGGTGGTGGCCAGGGCTTTGAGCATGTGCGCAGCGGCATCGGCTTCGTCGCGTTCCATGCCTTCTTTGGCCAGGGCTTTTTGCGTTTCATCCAGCAACAAACCGAGCAGGAAGCTGTTACGAATGCGCTCGTGGTAAATGCGCTTGGCAGCAATGCGCTGCAGTTCGTAATCGCCGCTTTTCAGCATGTTGGCATAGCCGGTTTGCTCAATCGACAAACCGCTGATGGCCTGCCCATTGCCGGTGATGATCGGGTTCCAGCGTTTGTGCTGGGCCAGTAGCTCCAACGCGTTGGTGGCGTGCTTGCGGGTGTTCTTGTGACCGGCATTGGCCGCGACGTCTTCGAGCGTGGCACGGTATTTGTCGTTACCGGAGTACGCCAGGCCCTTGGCCATCCAGGCCGCGTAGTTGGCGCCGGGCTTGTCGACATCCATGGCATGGGCTTTCAGGTTTTTCTCGATGATGTCGAACAGGCGCGGGTCAGACAGGCCCAGCCAGGCCAGCTCATCGGCGGCATCAATTTGTGCCTCGGCCGACTCGCT
>DATCSZ010000367.1:0-1646 GCA_036568205.1 Pseudomonadales bacterium | reverse complement strand
CAGGTGCATCGCCAGCGGGTGCAGCGGCGCTGCTGCTGGTTGTAGCGGCATCGTCACGGGTAATGCGCTCCCAGTTGCCCTGGCCTTGCGGGTTAACGGCCAGGTTTAATGCCAGGCCATCAATGGCAATGGTGTCGGCGGCGACTTCACCGTGAAACAAGGGCAGTAACTGCACGCCCACGGTGGCAGAGGTGAGTTGGGCAAACGGCACTTGCTGGTCTTCAGGCAGGCGGAACTGCAAGGCACCGGTGTTAAAACCTATGGTAGGGAAGAACGACCAGCCCAGGTCGCCTTCCAGCGTTAACTGCCCGCGGGTGTGGGTTGCTGCAAGCTGCTGGATCTCGGCCTTGTAATTGTTCGGGTTGACCAATTGCGTGATCACGATGATGGCAATCACCGGTACAACCACGATCAATGCAATGATGCCGAAGAAGAGTTTAAGCAGGGTTTTCATGGCGATATCCTTGGGCGGGCGTGTGCAACAGCAAGGAGCTGATAGTAACGTAAATGGCGTAAAAACGCTGTTTTACGCAAGGATGATGTGGTTTTTCACCCGCTGGGCGATGGCCAGGCTGGCAGTCAGGCCGGGAGAGTCGATGCCAAACAGCTGGATCAGTCCGCGCATCCGGTGCGTGTTTTCCGTTTGTATCACAAAGTCGCTGAAGCCGTGTTCTGCCAGGCGCGGCCGGATGCCGGCGGTATCCGGCTGCAACTTGCCGGCCGGCAAGCCGGGCCAGTAGCGGCGAATGGCGTGCTCAAAGAGGCTGGCCCGTTCTGCGGGTACCCGGTAATCGATGCGACTTACGGCCAGGGTGTCGGGCCCGAAGCGGGTTTGGCCGTTCAGGTCGAGGGTGGCATGAATGCCAAGACCATCGGCATCGGGCAGGGGATACACCAGTTGCCGGAACGGCGAAGCTCCTGACAGGCGAAAGTAATGCCCTTTCAGGTAATGCACAGCGGGAATGTGCACCGCGGGCAGGTCTTCGATCATGCGGGCCACCTTCTGGGCATGCAGGCCGGCGGCATTCACCAGCCAGCGGCTGCGCGCGGTGAACGGTTCGCCTGCGCTGGTACCGCGCAGCAGGAATCCGTCCCGGCCCGGTTCAATACCGTCAACGGCGGTGTGGCAGGCCAGCACGCTGCCGGCTGCTTCGGCCTGGTGCAACAGCCGGTGCAGCAAGGCATGGCTGTCGATGATGCCGGTTGTCTCCGAGAGCAGGGCCGCCTGGCCGGTCAGTTCAGGTGCGTGTTGTTGCAGTTGGGTCCGGTCCAGCCACGGCAGGGTTATGCCATTGCGCTGGGCCTGCGTTTGCAGTGCGTGCAGGGCATCGAGTTCACCGGTCTGGGCGACGATCAATTTACCGCAGCGCTGATAAGGGATGCGTTGTGTTTCGCAGTAGTGGTAGAGGCGCTCATGCCCTTCCCGGCAAAGTCGGGCCTTGAGGGAATCTTCCGGGTAGTAGATGCCGGCATGAATGACTTCGCTGTTGCGGCTGGAGGTTTCCTGCCCGGCCTGGGCGTGCTGTTCGAGCAGCAGTACGCGGGCCTGCGGTGCTAACGCCTGTGCGATAGCCGCACCGATAATGCCACCACCGACAATGGCAATATCGGTTTCAATCATGGGCGCGGCGGCCGTACCAGCTGGC
>DATCSZ010000366.1:0-1036 GCA_036568205.1 Pseudomonadales bacterium | reverse complement strand
GCGCTGGCGCAGCGCCTGCACGGCAGCAGTCAGGGTGTGTCGTGACAACAGCAATTGCATCATCCATTCGCAGCACAAAACAACAGGCTAACCGATTGCCGCCAGGGAAACAAAGATTGGCCGCCATTGGCACATCACCAGCGGCCCGTCATTTGCTTGGCCGGGCAAATATGCTTTAATTTGCGCCCTTTTCCACTGAAAACATGAGAGCAAACCATGAGTCAGCCATTTGTTGCGATTTTGATGGGATCCGATTCCGATCTGCCGGTAATGGAAGCGGCCTTTGCGGTACTGGAAACCTTCAATATCCGCTACGAAGCCAAAGTCAGCTCCGCCCACCGCACCCCGGAAATTACCCATCGTTATGTCAAGGATGCTGACCAGCGTGGCTGTGGCGCCTTCATCTGCGCAGCTGGCATGGCAGCACATCTGGCGGGCGCTGTGGCCGCCAATACCCTGAAGCCGGTGATCGGTGTACCGATCGAATCCTCACTGGATGGCCTGGATGCTCTGCTGTCGACCGTACAGATGCCAGCTGGCATACCGGTGGCAACGGTCGCCATCGGCAAGGCCGGCGCCAAAAATGCCGCCTACCTGGCTGCCCAGATTCTGGCCACTGCTGATCCGGCACTGGCCGAGGCGCTGGTTGCCGAACGCAAGGCGGCAGCTGATGCCGTGGTCGCCAAGGACCAGGCGCTGCAGGATAAACTGGCCGCACGCAAATAGTTGACGCCGGTGAGCGCAACAATCACGGTTGAGCAGGCTGCGGCCGCCATTCACCAGGGACAGGTCATCGCCTACCCGACCGAGGCGGTGTGGGGACTGGGCTGTGACCCGTTCAGGCGTGAGGCGGTTGAGCGGTTGCTGGCGCTGAAACAACGACCGCAAGCCAAGGGCCTGATCCTGGTCGCTGCCTCGCTGGAGCAGCTGCAGCCCTTGCTGGCTGAGCTGGCCCCGGCGCAATGGCAACAGCTGGCCAGCACAACAGCAACACCGACCACCTGGCTGGTGCCGTTCAACGCTACTACGGTTCCGG
>DATCSZ010000365.1:0-1211 GCA_036568205.1 Pseudomonadales bacterium | reverse complement strand
GCAGGGTTTCCGGGCGGGTGGTGGCAACGACAATATAATCCTTGCCGTCTGCTGTGCGTGCGCCATCGGCAAGCGGATAACGCAGATGCCACATTTTGCCGCGGGTTTCGCGGTTTTCCACTTCCAGGTCGGAGATGGCGGTGTGCAACTTCGGATCCCAGTTGACCAGCCGTTTGCCACGGTAGATCAGGCCTTCGTCATGCAGGCGGATAAACACCTCCTGCACCGCCTGGTAAAAGCCGTCATCCATCGTGAAAGCTTCATGATCCCAGTCTACCGAGTTGCCCAGGCGGCGCATCTGGCCGGTGATGGTGCCACCGGACTGGGCTTTCCATTGCCAGACTTTTTCCATAAAGGCGTCACGGCCAAGGCTCAGCCGGTCCGGCTGGCCTTCGCTGGCCAGTTTGCGTTCCACCACCATCTGGGTGGCGATGCCGGCGTGATCCGTGCCCACCTGCCACAGGGTTTTTTTGCCCTGCATGCGGGCGTGACGGATCAGCGCATCCTGTATCGTGTGCTGGAAGGCATGACCCATATGCAGGCTGCCGGTGACATTGGGTGGCGGAATCATGATGCAATAGGGCTGGCCTGTGCCCTGCGGTGCAAAATAGCCGTTCTTTTCCCAGAGCGGATACCAGTTTTTCTCGATGGCGCCGGGGTTATAGGTTTTGTCCATGATGTCTCGGTTTGCGTGTTGGGTGGGCGGAAAAGCCGCCGATTATAGCAAATGTGGCTCAGTTTGGGGGATTGCCACGACGCAAATCGTGGTTGTGCAGCGGGTAGTGGCGGTCCTTGTAGAAACGGTAGTTGGCGCGGGTGGCTGCCAGTGTCGGCGGGTCCTGGCTGACAATTTCACACAAGCGGTGAAAGCGCGAGAAAAACGGTGCGATCTCGCCGGCCAGGTTGATCAGCAGGTCGTCGTGCCTGGCAGGATCGCCGGCATAGCCAATCTCGACCGGGCAGGGCGCGCCGCCATCGTCGATCAGCCGGTGCGGCAGGAAACGTTCACCATGCAGCTGCCACAGCAGTTCATCCAGCTGGCGTGCCTGTTGTTCATCGGCACAATGCAGGTAGATGCGGTGGCCCATCGCGGCGATCTTGTGTACCAGCTTGCAGGCAAAGGCATGGCGGGCAGCCATGCCGGCTTCAGCAAGAATGTAGAAATCAATCCGTGTCATCAGCAGCGGTCGATCAGGTACTGGCTGAGCAGG
>DATCSZ010000364.1:0-2104 GCA_036568205.1 Pseudomonadales bacterium | reverse complement strand
TGTCAGATAAAGAAATCCGCATTGTCCTGGCCCAGGTGAATGCCACCGAGGTTGCGGGCAAAGTTGGTCGGGTTGTTGGCCACGTGGGCGCGGGCGGTGTGGATATCGAGGAAACGCTGCTGCAGTTCGCTGCCTTCAAACACCGAGCGGCCACCGGCCATGGCAAACAGGCTGTCGATCACCGACAGGCTTTTTTCGATTACCAGCGCTGCCTGGTAGCGGTATTTGGCGCGCTTTTCTATTGTTATCGGCTGGCCCTTGGCGATTTGCGCCATCATTTCGTCGAAGTTGCGCATCATGATGGCTTCCATTTCATCAATGGTGTTTTCCGCTGCGGCAATGCGTTCCAGCGTGGACGGGTCGGTGGCGTGCTTGGACGGGTCCATGCTGGCTTTTTGCAGCGCGGTCTGCTGGTACAGCCGCAGTGCATCCTTGCAGGCGCCGATCGCCGGCGTACACACCACCCGCACAAAAATCTGCGCCCAGGGAATGCGGAACAGCGGCGCATCATTGACGGCAAAGCCGGGGTTGGTGAGGTTAAAGCCATCCAGCTGTTTGTGGGTACGGTAGTCCGGCACAAAGGCTTTTTCTATAACGATGTCCTTGCTGCCGGTGCCGTGCAGGCCCATCGGGAACCAGGTATCGTCAATAACATAATCACTGCGTGGCACCAGGAAGGTGCGATAACCCTCATCCGGCACAATGCCGCCCAGCAGTGCCCAGCTGCAATGGTCCGAACCGGATGACCAGCCCCAGCGGCCGGAGAATTCAAAACCGCCGTCCACTTTTTTCACCTTGCCCATCGGCGCATAGGCCGAGGAAACGCGGGTGTGGATGTTCCCGCCCCAGACATCACGCTGGGCTTTTTCGTCCATCAGCGCTATCTGGAACGCGTGCACGGCAATAATGCCGGCCGCCCAGGCGGTGGACATGCAGGCCTCGCTGATGGCCAGGTGCATACGGAAAAACTGCTGCGGGCTGAGCTCGTAACCGCCATGGGCGGCAGGCTGCAGGGCCAGGAAAAAGCCGATGTCCTGCAGTTCCTGTATGGATTCATCCGGCACCCGGCGCAGCTGGCGTGTCTCGCTGGCACGCGCGCGCAGGGCCGGCTGCAGCTTGATGATGTTATCCAGCATGGTGTCGGCAATCTGTTGTTTGTCGAGAGTGGCGCTTGGCATGCTCATGACCGGCTCCTGTTTTGTTATCGTTGTCGATTGCCTATGATTACGCACATCATGACCAACAGGATCACAGGAGCAGTTTATGAATGTACTGATTACCGGCGCCAACCGTGGCATTGGCCTGGCCCTGGCGCAGCTGTATTGCCAGCGCGGCGATACCGTGCTGGGCGTGTGTCGCAGCCCGTCGGCGGAGCTGGCGGCGACCGGCGCGATGGTGATGGATGGCATTGATGTGACCCGGCCCGGCGATATCGGGCAGCTGAAACAACAGCTCGGTGATCGCCGCATCGACCTGCTGATCAACAATGCCGGCATCCTGCAGCATGAGTCGCTGGCGGCGATGGATTTTGAACACATCAACGCGCAGCTGCAGGTTAACGCCGTGGCACCGCTACGGCTGACCCATGCGCTGCTGGAGCAGCTTGCCAGCGGCGCGAAGGTGGTGCTGATCACCAGCCGCATGGGGTCGATTGCCGATAACGGTTCCGGTGGGTATTACGGTTACCGCATGTCAAAAGCGGCGCTGAATGCCGCCGGCAAAAGCCTGGCCATCGACCTGAAGCCACGCGGCATTGCCGTGGCGATGCTGCATCCGGGCATGGTGTCCACACGCATGATCAACTTTGCCGGTGACGTGACACCGGCACAGGCCGCCAGCGGCCTGGCAGCGCGCATTGATGGCCTGGACCTTAACAACAGTGGCAGCTTCTGGCATGCCAATGGCGAGTTGCTGCCGTGGTAATCTGCGGCACAGGCCGTTACCTGGCGATGGATGCCGGCTTTCGCCGGTGTGACGGGGCAAGGACACCGGCCGCTGTGACAAGCGGAAGAACAGACCCGTATGCCTTTATTCGTCATGCCGTCGAAGGCCGGCATCCAGAGATAGTATGCACTGACCTACGATGGATTTATTCGCCTCTGCG
>DATCSZ010000363.1:0-5868 GCA_036568205.1 Pseudomonadales bacterium | reverse complement strand
TCAGGTCCTGTGCCGAGACACTGGCATAGTTGATGACATCAATCAGCCAGCCTTTTTTGATCAGGCCGATCTCGCGCCGGTGTTCCAGCCCGAAGCCGCCATCATGACGTGTGAAACCGAGGCGACCCGTTTTACCGGCCTGGCCGGCCGGTGCACAGGCCAGCTGCGGTGCTTCCACAGCCTGGCGCTGACGCTGGCGCTGCGGCTCGGGCCGGCTGACCACCTGCTGGCGTGCCGATGCCACCACCGGCCGGGTCAGTGTTGCCACACAGCCGCTATCGACCAGGCAATCATCACCAAGACTGCGCAAAAAGGCCGCCAGATCAGCTACCTGCCGGTCACTGAGGCGCTCCGGCAACAATGCCCTGGCTGCTCCTGCGGCAAAGCTGTCGGCAATGGCCTGGCGCACCGGTGCGTAATCAATATCCGCAACGGCTATCACACTGGCTGGCCTGACAGCATCGGCGGCAGTCTGTTTGTGGCGAATGGCATCCTCCAGCGTGGCTGCAACGCCGTTATGGAAGTACGGCGCGGTATGCGCAACATTCAGCAGGATGGGCACACGAAAGCTGAAGCGTTCAGCCGCCTTGTCGACATTATTGCGCCCCAGGTCCCAGCCACCTTCATTGGCACCACGGCCGCTGGGCGGGATATTGATGTTGTAAAACTGCTCATTGCTGAACGTTTTGCCACTGTGGCAGGCCACACAGCCGGCACCACCGTTTTCCCTGTCCTGCAGAAAATGGATCGCCCCGCGTTTTTGCTGCTTGTCCAGCGCCGCCAGGTCACCACGAATATAGCGTTCAAACGGCGAATTGGTCAGCACCAGCGAGGCCTCAAACTCGGCCAGCGCGGCCGTCAGATTATCCAGCGTGATCAGCGTATCGCAGGACTTGTCGCCAAACACCGCGGCAAAGGCCTGGCACCAGTGGCCGCTGGCCTGCAGGAAATGCAACACGTCCTGTTCAATTTCATGGTTATTCAGGTTGGGTTTCAGGCCGCCTTTCATCTCGAATACCGAGCTGATCGGCATACGTGCCTGGGTCTGCAGCAGGTTCAGGTGACGGTAGTTACTGGGATTGGCCTGGCCGGCACCAAACACCCCGGCCTGGATATAGCGCTCGCCAGGCTGGTCCGGCAGCGGACGGTAGTGAATACGGCCATCCCAGAACATCGCCTGGCGGTACAGTGCGGCATTGATGACCGATGGTGAATTGCGCGGTATCAGCGCATTGACATCCACATCCGGGTTGGCCTGGCGCGCTGCCTGGATACGCTGTTCGCCGACATGGCGCGAATCCTCGCCGCCAATGCCGATCGGCAGGGCAATACCATCGGCACCGCCCTTGGCCGGGTGATGGCAACTGGCACAGGAGACACTGCCATCAATGCTGAGATCGGGGCTGAAAAACAGCTGGCCACCCAGCTCGGCCAGCGCCGGCGATTGCACGGACAGGTCGGGCTGGAAATTGCCGTCCAGTTGCTGTTGCTCAATCAGCGTGCGCAGCTGCCGGTCCAGCACTGCCTCGCGCTCGCAGCCGGCCAGCAGCAGTGCCAGCAGCACAAGAAATCGGGTGGGGTACATAAACGTGTCTGTCATCCGTCTGGTTATTATTGGCGTATACTCGGTGAGTACAAACCAGCCGGGGATTTTATGCAAGCCAGTCGACTGTTTTTTGCCTGCCTGGCGGCGCTGCTGCTGGCCGCCTGTGAACCGATTGTGCTGGACCCGGCCGACCCGCTGGAAAATACCGGCCCCTATGCCGTGCGCAGCAGCAATGCCGCATTTGCGTCGGCCACTACCAGCCAGCTGCTGCGCGGCAGCTGGTATTATCCGGCCGGCAGCCATGCACCGGCCTCACTGCCGCTGGTGGTCATCACCCACGGCTTTTCGCTCAGCTACGACGACTACAGCCTGTACAGCCGCCACCTGGCCAGCCACGGTTTTGTCGTGCTGGGTTTTGATTTTGTTGATACCGGCAGCAACAGCAACGATGGCCGCCACAATGACAAGGCGCGCCAGTTGTCCGAGGCGATCGATCACGCACTGGCTGACGGCCCGCTGGCGGCCAGCATTAACCCGGCGCAGATTGCCGCGATGGGCCATTCGCTGGGCGGCAAGATTGCCTTCCTGGCGGCGGCTGACGATGCGCGTATTGCGGCAATTGTTGCACTGGATCCCTCCAATGCCGGCGGCCCGCCCTGTTTTATCGCCCCCGATTATTGTGCCCGCTACCCGGCCGCACCCAACCCGTCACGCAGCCAGGTCGGTGTATTGTCGCGCATCCAGGCAGACAGCCTGATTTTTCGTTCCCGGCCGGATGTCACCAACCCGGCCGAGGAATTCAATGCCCGCTATTTTTATTACGGTGATGATGGTGCCGGCAACAACGGTGTGCCGGCACCGGCGTTTTACATCAACCTGGATGATGCCGCCCACGCCAGCTACGCACCGCTGCTGCCGAGCGTTGTTCCGGCCCTGGTAAAACGCAACAGCCTGGCCTGGCTGCAGCAGCAGTTTTTTGCTGTCGATCGCAGTGACTACTTCACCGGCAGCATCATGCAGCGCGACATCAATGCCGGGCGCGTCAAGGGCTATGCCAGCCGTGAGCTGTAACTGCTCAGGCTGACACTATTTTCATGGTGCGGATAGCCAGGTAAATCTCGCGCTGAAAAAGCAGCAGGCCAAAAATCAGGCACAGCATCGCCAGCACAAACAGTGACGCCACAGCGATTGACGCATCAAACAGCAAAAAATCACCAATAAACAGCGTGGCAATCATCACACAGGTAAACGACGCGCCCAGCGTAAACAGGCTGATTGCCCAGTTGATCAATGCCGCCCGTTTTTTCAGGATGGCCAGCTCCATCAGCACCTTGTCGTCCGGCGCCTGCTGTTCTTCCAGTTTGCGGGAACGGTCGATAATACGGCCAAAACGGTTGGTCAGCACAGTCAGGAACGCACCGACGCTGGTCAGCACAAACACCGGCGCCACCGCCAGCTGGATCACATGGGCAATCGCCGATGAGAAAATGGCTTCTGCCATGACTTGCCTCCACCGATAAAAATGTTCCTATAATAGCGGATAATTTCGCGGAAGGAATGCAAGCCCATGATAAGCGTTCACCTGCTGCAGGGAACGGACCTGCAGCGCGGCGACCCGGCACTGATCGAGCACTGGCAGCAAACCCGGCAAGGCACGATCTGGATTGATATTGAAGGCGAAAGCCGGCAAAGCGAAATACAGTGGCTGACCCGGCTCGGCGCCCACCGGCTGGCCATTCTCGACGCCCAGCGTCCGCGCCACCCGCCCAAGGTGGAGCACTTTGATGACAACAGTTTTGTCCTGTATCGCGCCATCCAGGCCATCAGTGAAGATCTGGTACTGAATATCCAGAGCCTGTCGTTTTTTGTCAGTGACAACTGCCTGATCAGCGTGCACCAGCAGCCGCTGGCCTGTATTGACGCACTGCGCAACAGCGAGCAGCTGGCTGACATCATGCGTTGCCCGGCCGAGCTGATGTGCAGCATCCTGAAAATATCGGCCAGCAGTTATACCGATGACATTGTTGCCATTGAGGAAGCGCTGACCGATCTCGAAGAGCAGATGGCCGAGGCCGGCGACGATGCGCTGCTGAACCAGGTCACGTTCTACCGTACCCGCTTGCGCAAGCTGAAACGTTTTTTTGCCTATCACGAAAAAGTGTTCGCCGAACTGCTGAAGGAACCGGAACTGCTGCCGGCACAAAACGAGGCCATTTATCATTCCATCCAGGATGTCTACGACAAGTTCGAACGCTTGCTGAGCCTGACATCGATGTATTACGACCTGTGTGGTGACCTGTCCGATGCCTACCTGTCGCTGGCTTCCCACCGCCTCAACCGCACCATGCAGGTGCTGACCGTGATTACCGCCATTTTTATTCCGCTCAGTTTCCTGGCCGGCCTGTATGGCATGAATTTTATTCACATGCCGGAGCTGCAATGGCGTTATGGCTATTTTGCTGTGCTGGGCCTGATGGGGCTGATCGCCATCGCCCTGCTGGCCCTGTTCCGTTACAAAAAGTGGTTGTAAACCATGCTGCGCTACCTGCACCGCAAAATCGGCCAGTGGCTGGCCCGTTACCTGACCGAACCACTGGACAGCTACCACGAATTTGCTGCCGTCAACCCGGCCTTGCTGCGCCAGTGCCTGAAGCCCTGCGACATCCTGCTGGTGGAGGGCAACAGCCGTATCAGCACGGCCATCAAGTACCTGACCCAGTCCACCTGGTCACATGCCTGCATTTACCTTGGTGATGACGACGAAAGGCCGCTGGTTGAGGCCGACCTGGTCGAGGGCGTGATCCGCGTGTCGCTGGAAAAATACCGTGACCGCAACTTGCGTATCTGCCGGCCGGTACGGCTGCGCGAGGACGACGCCGGGCAGATTGTCGAGTTCATGCGCAACCGCATCGGTTACACCTACGACCTGAAAAACATCACTGACCTGATGCGTTACCTGATCCAGAAACCGCCGGTGCCGGACCGCTTCCGCCGCCAGCTGATCGAACTGGGCAGCGGCGACCCGACCAAGGCGATCTGCTCGACATTGATTGCCCAGGCCTTCCAGTCCATTCATTACCCGATCCTGCCGCGCGAAATCAGCATTTGCCAGGGCGAGCAATGCAGCGACAGCGACACCCGTATCCTGGAAGCACGCCATTACAGCAATTTCACCCCGCGCGATTTTGACCTGTCGCCGTACTTTGCGGTAGTCAAGCCAACCCTGGAACGTGGTTTTGATTACCAGCGCATGCGCTGGCTGCAGGATGACGATGTGCCACTGCCGGCACCACCTGCCGGCACGGCAATTGACGACCGCGCCCAAAGCGCCTAGTATCTGCGACTGCATTTTTCCGGAAACCTGTCGTGCCGCATTTCAGGCTTAACATCATCACCGCTGCCGCACTGGCCCTGTTGTTGCTTGGCGCACAGCTGGCCACCGCTGCCCATGGTGTTGAGCACCCGTTTCACGAACACCAGTCCTGGTGTGACAGCTTCCTCGCCGCCGATCATAACAGCAGCCACTGTGCTGTCGCCGCCGGCATCAAGCTGCTGCCGGCCATCACCGCCACACCGTTGCCTGCCGCCAGTGACACACCGGTCAGCCTGTCACTGGCCGACTATCGTTCACGCGCCCCGCCCGCTCACTGATTGTCCGCCAACATGAATCGGCCAGCCGGCAACGGCTTGCCGCCTTTTTGCGACAACAGCGAGATTTGTCATGCCCACACGTATTCCTGCGGCACTGCTGATGGCAGTGCTGGTGGGTGGCTGTAACAGTACCGAACAATCAGCCACTACCGCCCACACCGATGAACACAACGGCCTTGTGCTGTTCAGTTATACCGATCACAGCCAGCTGGCTGTGATCACTCTCGCCGATGGCCACCGGCAACTGCTGGATGTCCCGGCCGCCGGCCCCGGCGCCAGCCTGCTGGCAGCCGGTGACGGCCTGTCCGCCGCTGTATTGGCTGGCGGTATCGTGCAATTTGTCGACAGCGGCCTGGCTGAGGCTGACGAGGATCATGATGACGATCATGACGACGAACACGCCGAGCCGCATGAGCAGCCAGCGATCATTGCCTTGCAGTCCGCTGCTGACCAGGTGATTGCCGGCAACGGTTTTTTCAGTGTGCTGGATGGCGGCAGCAGCCAGCTGCTGGAATGGCATGAGCTGCACGATGCCGATACCTACAGCCGGCAGCTGGCACCGGCCGGCCTGCTGCAGGACCATGCCGCAGCAGTACTGGATGCCGAACATGGCCTGTACCTGGTGTTTGCCGACAAGCGCGCCACCGTTTATCACGATGACGGTATTAGCG
>DATCSZ010000362.1:0-1466 GCA_036568205.1 Pseudomonadales bacterium | reverse complement strand
TGGCGCCGCTGATTGTGCCGCCAATGCTGTAGTTTTCAATCACCGGCTCATCACTGCAGCTGATCAACACATTGGCCACATCGGCTGCCAATGTACCACTGCCGTTTGTCACTACACAGGCCTGCCCGGCCGGTGCACTGTTGATCACCACAGTCCAGGCCGTGCCTTGCGGCAGGCCGGCAGCCGGGGTAAACGTGACCGCACCGTTGCCATTGCCGCCGTCATTGCGAATCGCACCGTCAACACGTAGTTCCCAGATTACGTTCACGCCATCGGTGGCGCCGCTGATGGTGCCGCTGATGCGGTAGGACGGAATCTCCAGCAACGACTGGCTGCCCAGGCCGGGCAGGACATTGTTCGGCAAGCCGGCAGTGGCAGCAGCAAAGGCATTGGCCTCACTGACCAGCACCGTCAGGCCCGTCGCATCCAGCACCGGCAATACGGTGCTGCCTGCGCCGTTATTGGCCACGCTGATCGGCTGGCCATCCACACCGTTGCCATCCAGCAGGCCATCGGCCATGTCTTCGGCCAGTGCCATGACCAGCGCAAACGGCCGGGTTGCACCGGCACCATGATTATCCCTGGCATCACGTGCCAGCCGTGACAGGCCACCCAGCAATGCCGCATAACGCTGCTCGGCGAGCGTGGCGCTGGCCGGTACCGACAGCGGGTCGACCAGCCGTACCGACAGCGGATCAAAACCGTAATTGCTGCGTGCCGTGCTGCGCACTTGTGCCACCGCATCGGCAGCCGACAGGCCACCAGCGGCCAGCTGCTGCGCACTGCGTGCCAGCGCATCAGTCAGCGGGCTGATTGATGCAGTCACTGGCTGGCCGGGACGCGGCGCAGTCTGCACCAGGCTGGTGATTTCATCATCGCTGGCCAGCACAATACGATTGCCGGTGGCCTCATCAATGTAACTGCCGCCACGCGCCACCACCAGGAACGGCCCGACCAGGCCATCGGGCAACACACCGGACCAGCTGCCATCATCGGCCGTGACAAACTCACCCGCCAGTCGTGCACCGCGTGTGCCATCATCATTGAGCCGGTACACCGTCACCGCCGCTCCCTCAACCGGGCCCTTGCTGACCGCACCATACAGCATTGGCGCAGGCGTCAAGCCGCCATCATAACGGCCGGTTTCATCCTTGCTGCAGGCGGCCAGAGAAACCAGCAACAGCAGCACCAGACTGCGCATTAACAATGATGAACGGCTGAACATTGACATAACAAACCCCGGTTATTCCAGCATGATGTGCGCTCATGCTAGGCGGGTGCCTGAGCGGGAGCAATCCCGTAAACAGGGGGTAACAACAGACTTTTTGTCATAGGCACTGCCGTTTTACTGGCTTATAATCGCGCCTTTTGCCGGAAAACATCATGGCCATTTATGCTGTCGGCGACCTGCAAGGCTGCCTCACGCCACTGCAATGCCTGCTGGAGCAAGTACAGTTTGATCCTGC
>DATCSZ010000361.1:0-2098 GCA_036568205.1 Pseudomonadales bacterium | reverse complement strand
GATCGGACTGCGTGGACAAATAGTAGCCAGATTGAGGTGCAGGGGATACTGTCTGAAACGGACAAATTGCTGGAAAATGTGGCGAATTCTCAATGGGTTAATCTTTATGGCGCAGCGAAGGATGCGGCGAAATGGTTAGATGCGGTCAGTGCCATGTAGGAGCCCTCGATCGAGGGCGAAGGTTTCGCGGCTGGTCAGCCGCTCCTACAGCAGGGTCATCAGCAACCCGGCAATCAGGATGCTGGCGATGATGTTGATGCGCATCCCGGCGCGGATCATTTCCCGCTGTGGGATGCAGCCGGTGCCGAACGCCAGCGCGTTCGGTGGCGTCGCCACCGGCAGCATAAAGGCACAGCTTGCCGCCACGCCGATAATCGCTGCTGTCACCACAGGGCTGGCGCCGACGGCGACTGCCACCGGCATAAACAGCGGTACCAGTAGCGCAGCACTGGCGGTGTTGCTGACCAGTTCGGTCAGGTAGACCACAAACAATGCCACCAGCAAATACAGCAGCCACGGATGCTCCGCCGGCAGAATCTGGCTGATGCCGCCTGCCATCCAGGCGCTGGCGCCGGATGACTGCATCAGGGTCGACAGGGTGATGCCGCCACCGAACAACAACAGCACGCCCCAGTTCGATTGCTTCTCGATCTGTTGCCATTCCAGGGTGCCGGTGACGCCGAGCAGGGCGATGGCGAGCAGCGCCACCCAGGTATCGAAATCCTTGCTGATGCCGAGCAGCTCGGCGAGCGGTTTGCCAAATACCCAGAGCGTCACGGTTACCAGAAAAATGGCTACCGTCAGCAAGGCGGCGCGGTGTAGCGGAAAAGCGATGGCTTCGCCGCTGCGTACGTTGGGCAGGTCCTGCTCCGGCTTCACCGTTAGCCACAGCACCAGCAGCGCCAGCGGAAACAGCAATGCATAAACCGGCATGCCGATTTTCAGCCAGTCATCAAAGCCCCAGCCCAGTGCTGCGGCGGTAATGGCATTGGGCGGGCTGCCCACCAGTGTGGCAATACCGCCGATATTGGCGCCCCAGGCCAGACCAAGCAGGACAAACAGTTGATAGCGCGGATATTTCGCCGCCAGCGGCACCGACAAGCCCAGCGCAATCGGCAGCATCATTGCCGCTGCTGCAGTGTTGCTGATCCACATGGATAAAAGTGATGTTGCCAGTGCCAGCAGCAACGCCGCACCAAGCGCATGGCCACGCGCCAGTCGCATCAGCCGGTTTGCCAGCCAACGATCTATACCGTGTGCAGATAGAGCGGCAGCCAGTGCAAAGCCGCCAAGAAACAGGCCGATAACGGGGTGGGCAAAGCCGCGCAATGCGGTGTTGACGTCGGCCAGCCCGAGGGCCACGCCGATCAGCGGAATCAGCAGCGCAGTGTAAGTCAGAGAGATGGCTTCGGTGAGCCAGAGCGTGCCGGCCAGGGCGAACAGGCCCACGCCGGCGCTGGCGGTCGGGTCATCCGGCCCCAGCGAAGCGATGCCGGCAATGATCAGAGCCAGTGCAATCCGGACTGGTTTCATGATGCGTCCTGCTTATCGCTGTCGAGCATTTTCATCAGCCGGTCGGTAACCCGGTGTGACAGCGGCGCAATAAAGCTGATCAACGGAAATGCCACCGCCCAGGCAACGATCCATGCCTTCAGCCAGCGCAGTGGAAACTGCATATCCATGCCGGTGTTGATCAGGGTGATCACCGCAGACATCAGCAGCGACATAAAGCAGGACATCACCAGCGAAAAAACCAGATGGCGGCGGCGGGCAGAGATCATAACAAGCTCCGGAGTGACCCGGCCATTGTTGCCGTTGCCACCTCAAGAGGCAATGCCACTCGCAGGAGCGCGGTCTCATGTAGGAGCGGCCGACCGGCCGCGAAATCTTCCGGAAAAGAATCGCGGCTGATCAGCCGCTCCTACAAGGTGCGGTGCAATCTTGCTGTAGGAGCCGTCGATCGACGGCGAAAGGGCTTCGCGGCTGATCAGCCGCTCCTACAAGGGTGTGATCAGGACTGTGGTGATAGCTCCAGCAGCAGCTTGTTGATCCGTCGTACATAGGCGGCGGCATCTTTCAGGCTGTCGCCACCGGCCAG
>DATCSZ010000360.1:0-1948 GCA_036568205.1 Pseudomonadales bacterium | reverse complement strand
GGAATGGCTTTGTCCGGCAGTGTGATTTTGCCAGTGCTGCATCGCTGGGTATAAAGGGTGCAAGGTTCATCAGGCTGGTAGTCATCACAAGGCCTCCTCCGCTATGAGTCATTTTGGCCGGATTGCTGGCCGCATTGGCGGCCAATAGACAAAGACGATCTGGCCATATTTGCGTTACCATTTTCCACTATCCCAAACCACAGGTGTTCACCCATGCGCTACTGGCTGTTCAAAACCGAGCCCGACGAATACAGCATTGATGACCTGGCTGGCGAGCCTGGCGGCGTGGGCATCTGGAACGGTATCCGCAATTACCAGGCGCGCAATTTTTTGCGTGATCAGGTGGCACTCGGTGATACGGTGCTGATTTATCACAGCAGCTGCACGCCGGCGGCCATTGTGGGTGAGGCGCAGGTGGTGCGGGCGGCGTATGCCGATCCGGCGCAGTTTGACCTGGCCAGTGATTATTTTGATGGCAAGGCCACGGCAGAAAAGCCGCGCTGGTTTTGTGTGGATGTCCGCTTTGCCGGCAAATACCGTCGGCCGCTCACGCTGGCACAGATAAAGCAAACCCCGGCGCTGGCCGGCATGCTGTTGCTGCAGCAGCCGCGGTTGTCGGTGGTGCCGGTCACCGCCAGTGAGTATCGCGCCATTGTCGAACTGGCAGGCTGATTACAGCGAGCGCTGGTTAACCCGCTGCATCAGCTGTTCGGCGCTTTCCTTGCGTTCCGAGTAGCGGTCGACCAGGTAGTCGGCGCAATCGCGGGTCAGCAGCGTAAATTTGACCAGTTCTTCCATCACGTCGACGATGCGGTCGTAATAGCCGGAGGGCTTCATGCGGTTGTTGTCGTCAAATTCCAGGAAGGCCTTGGCCACCGAGCTCTGGTTGGGGATGGTGATCATGCGCATCCAGCGGCCCAGCACCCGCAGCTGGTTTACCACGTTAAACGATTGTGAGCCGCCTTCCACCTGCATCACCGCCAGGGTTTTGCCCTGGGTGGGGCGCACCGCGCCCATCGCCAGCGGCACCCAGTCGATCTGTGCTTTCATCACGGCGGTCATCGCACCGTGGCGTTCCGGTGAGCACCATACCTGGCCTTCCGACCAGGCCATCAGTTCACGCAGTTCCACCACCTTCGGGTGGTCGCTGTTGTCTTCATCCGGCAGTGGCAGGCCAGCGGGATTAAAGATGCGGGTTTCACAGCCGAAGGCCTGCAGCAGGCGTGCGCATTCTTCCACCACCAGCCGGCTGAATGAGCGCGGCCGCAGTGAGCCGTACAATAACAGCATGCGCGGCGGGTGGCTGCTGCGGGCCACGGCCAGTTTGCCGGCATCGGGTTGTTGCAGGCAATCGGCGTGGATATTGGGCAGATCGTCAGTGTTGATGGCCATGGAATTTCTCCCGCGTGGCGTTGGCATATTTCACCAGCGACAGCATCACCGGTACTTCCACCAGCACACCCACCACGGTGGCCAGTGCCGCACCGGAATGCAGGCCGAACAGCGAAATGGCAACCGCCACCGCCAGTTCAAAAAAATTGCTGGTGCTGATCAACGCAGCCGGTGCGGCAATAGTGTGTGCCAGTCGCAGTTTATGTGCGGCGTAGTAGGCGATAAAAAAGATGCCGTAACTCTGGATTAACAGCGGTATCGCAATCAGCACAATTGCCTGTGGTTTGGCCAGGATGGTGCCGGCCTGGAAACCGAATAACAGCACCACGGTGGCCAGCAGGCCAATGATGGCGAGCGGTTTTAAGTGCTGGACAAAGCCTTCAATACGCCCGTGCAGCAGCTTGCGCGTGACAAGGCCGGCCAGCAGCGGCAGCACCACGTACAGCAGTACCGAAAGCAGCAGCGTTTGCCACGGTACGGTAATGCTGCTGATGCCGAGCAAAAAGGCGGCAATCGGCGCAAACGCAAAAATCATGATGATGTCATTCACCGAGAC
>DATCSZ010000359.1:0-37050 GCA_036568205.1 Pseudomonadales bacterium | reverse complement strand
CCGGCAACATGCAAAGCCAGCAAGCTGACCAGCAGCCAGGCCAGGGTCTCATGCATCTGGCCCAGCATGTCCACCTTGTTCTCAAGCTGCCAGGTTGCCGGCAGCTCAAACAGGCCAAACACGTCCACGGCCCGCCCCCTGGCCGTGGACATCAGGTAACCGGTGACCGGTATGGCCAGCATCAGCAAATAGAAGGCTGCCTGTATCAACAATGCCAACTGGCGCTCCCGGCGCGACACCCCGGCCTCAAACGCCGGTCGCGGGTTGGCAAACCGCCAGGCCAGGCGGGCCAGCAATAAAAGGAAAAACACCACGCCGACGCTGCGATGCACAAAGGGTGCACGGTGATACCATGGATCAGCATAACTGAGTGTCACCATCCACAACCCCAGTATCACCAGGCCAAGCAACAGTAGCGCCATCAACCAGTGCAGTACAATCGCCACCCAGCCGTATGCATTTTTGTCATTACGCCACATAGTCGCTCCTTGCCGCTACAGTACCTGGCAAGCTTGGCGGGCAACTGGCAAGCTGTCAATGTAACTCAACTACTGACCGGTACAATGCCGACAGCTTCACGGATGCGCTTCATAAATGGCGTTGCCTGCTCGCGCGCCCTGAGCGCCCCTTTCTGCAAGATGGCCTCCACCGCATCCATGTCCTGTAAATAGCTGTTGTAGCGTTCGCGAGCCTCCGCCAGCTGGCCGTCTATCAGCGCATGCAGCTCTTTTTTTGCCTGCCCCCAGCCAATGCCTTCGGCAAACTGCCGGCGCATGTAATCACGCTGATCGGCATCGGCAAACGCACACCAGATCTCGAAAACGGCACAATCAGCGGTTTCTTTCGGCTCACCCGGCTCCAGCAGGTTGGTCTTGATCTTGTTCAGCGACTTTTGCAACTGTTTCGAACTGCCAAACAACGGGATTGTATTGCCATAACTTTTCGACATCTTGCGACCGTCCAGTCCCTTCAGCACTGCGGTACTGTCATCAACCACTGCCTCCGGCAACACCAGCAACTCACCAAAGTGATGATTGAAGCGCTGGGCAATATCGCGTGCCATCTCGATATGCTGAACCTGGTCACGACCCACCGGAATCTTTTCGCCACGGAATAACAAAATATCCGCTGCCATCAGCACCGGATAACTGAACAGGCCCATGGTCACGCCACGGTCAGGATCGGCACTGCCAGCCTGCTCGTTCTCTTGCACCGCCGCTTTGTAGGCGTGGGCACGGTTCATCAGGCCCTTGGCCGTCATGCAGGTCAGAATCCAGCACAGCTCGGTAATTTCAGGCACATCGGACTGCCGATAAAACACGGCATTGTCAGTATCCAGCCCAAGCGCCAGCCAGGTAGCGGCAATTTCACGGGTAGATTGGCGGATCATGGCCGGGTCATGGCACTTGATCAGGGCATGGAAATCCGCCAGAAAATAAAACGACTCGATCGCAGTATCACCGCTGGCAGCAATTGCCGGCCGGATGGCACCCACATAATTGCCAAGATGCGGCGTGCCGGTGGTGGTGATGCCGGTCAGATAACGTGTCTTGCTCATAGCACTGGGATTCCTGCCAATAAAAACGGCCATTATAACGAAGATACCCGGCAAAAGGCATGACGTGTTTGACCTGTCCGCCCGCCTCTTTTAAGCTTGCCCGCCACAACAAAACGACACAGGCAGCAGCCATGAGCCCCTACCAGACCATTGAACTGGTCATCGACCAGTCACTTGCCCGCCTGACGCTGAACCGGCCCGATGCCGCCAATGGCATTACCCCGCAGATGGCCGAGGAGCTGATGCAGGCGATCGGTGAATGCGCCCTCAATCCGCGCCTGCGGGCACTGTTGATCACCGGCAACGGCAAACTGTTCTGCGCCGGCGGCGATGTCAAAAGCTTCGCTGCTTTTGGTGATAACGCCCCGCTACAGATCCGCCGGCTGATGGTTGACCTGCATGCAGCCATTTCCCAGCTGGCCCGTCTGCCGATACCGGTAATTATTGCCGTCAATGGTCCGGCAGCCGGCGCCGGATTTGGCCTGGCCTGTGCAGGCGACATCGTGTTTGCCGGTGAGTCTGCTCATTTCACCATGGCCTATACCGCTATCGGTCTGTCACCGGATGCCGGTGCCTCGTATTTCCTGCCACGCCTGATCGGCCTGCGCCGCACCCAGCAACTCATGCTGACCAACCGCCGCCTGAGCGCACACGAAGCCGAGCAATGGGGCATTGTCACCGAGGTGGTGGCGGACGACCTGCTGCTGCAAACTGCCCTTGACTGCGCCATGACCCTGGCCAACGGGCCAACCCGCGCCTTTCACAGTGTCAAACGCCTGCTGCTGCAAAGCGTCCAGCACGGGCTGGAAAGCCAGCTGGAAAACGAGGCCGTGCTGATGACGGAAATGGCCGGCAGTGACGATGGCAGAACCGGCATCACGGCCTTTGCGAGCCGGCAAAAACCGGTCTTCACCGGTCGCTGAAGCACAGCCCGACCTGTGCAAATGACACCGTGTTAATGTGATGCAATTGGCAGTTTCACTGCTGCCCTTTTTGGCGTAAGCTGGGCCACCCAACCTCCACAGTTGTATGGCCATGAAAAAAAGACAAGGCGAAAACGAACAAGCCTGGTTTCGCAGCAATCGTTTTTATAATGTCAAGGGTGCCTGGTATTTCACCACCCGCGAAGGGGTTGACCACGGGCCGTTTGACAGCCAGCAGGAAGCGATGGACGCACTGCACCAGTATATTGATCAATCGCCGATGACACCGGGCTACGCCTGAGCCCGGTCAGCGATATTCCTCAAGCAGGGCATCCAGACGCGCCTGTTCCTGCGCCTGCAAGCCGGAAGACAATGCAGCAGCCTGCCGACCGGCACGCAAGCGCACCGCAACCAGCCCGCCAACCAGCAACAACAGCAGCGGCAACCCCCACAACAGCAAGGTATTTTGGTCCAGCGGTGGCCGATACAGGATAAAATTGCCATAACGCTGCACCATAAACGTGCGGATCTGCTGTTCGTTCTGGCCCTCACTGATCAGGCGGTGCAGCTCGCGACGCAAGTCCTGGGCGATGGGCGCATCAGAGCCCGCCAGATTCTGATTCTGGCACTTTGGGCAACGCAGTTCATCAATCATCTGCCGATAGCGCTGTTGTTGTTCGTCCGAATCAAACTGGTAGACATCAATGGCTGCCAGTACCGGCAACGCAACCAGCCATAACAGAACCAGCATCATGTATTTCATGGCACCTGCAACTCCCGATAAAGTGGCTGGAGCTGTTCCTGCCAAACCTGCTCGTCCACCACTCCCACATGTTTAAAACGGACGACCCCGTGCCGATCAACCAGATAGGTCTCCGGCGCGCCATAGACACCAAGATCCAGCCCCAACCGGCCCTGTGGATCAAACAGGTTGAACCGGTAGGGGTTGCCAAGATCATCCAGCCATTGCAAGGCCTTGAGCCGGTCATCCTTGTAATTAAGGCCTACCACTGCCACCCCCTGCTGCGCCAGCCGGTTCAGGTAAGGGTGCTCTACCCGACAGGAAATACACCAGGTTGCCCAGACGTTAAGCAAAAACGCCTGTTGCGGCAAATCGGCAAGCGTCAGTACCCGGGCCTCATCCTCCAGCTGCATCAGGCTGAATGCCGGCAGCGGCTGGCCAATCAGTGCCGATGGCAGGTATTGCGGATCGTAATGATCACGCGTTAACACACTCCAGAACACCAGTGCCAGCAACACAAACACCAGCAACGGCAACATCAGTTTCAGCCGCGTCATGACTTGCGATACCGTTTGTCGAGAATCGCCAGCAAGGCACCGCACGCCATCAGCAATGCGCCCAGCCAGATCCAGCGCACCAGCGGCTTGTATTGCAGGCGCACCGACCAGGCACCATCGGCCAGCGGCTCTCCCAGTGCAACAAACAAATCCCGTGACAGCCGTGCATGAATGGCTGCCTCTGTCATGACATTGCCAGGCTGGGAAAAATAACGGCGTTTTTCCGGGTGCAATTGCACCAGCAGGCGCTGATCACGGTAAACACTGAAATGCCCCACCTGGGCATCATAATTGGCGCCACGGGTATTGCCACTGCCATCAAACACAATGCGGTAATCCTGCAGCGGATGGCTGTCACCCGGCTGCATACGAATATCCAGCTGCTCGCCATTGACGCTGACCACAGCAATGCCAACGGCCGTAACCAGCAGGCCAAGATGCGCAAGCTGCATGCCATAGAACGACAGGCTCAAGCGGCGCAACCCCAGCCACAGGCTGCCGGCATGGCGCAGCTTGTGGCGCAGATCAAGCAGCATCGACACCAGCAGCCAGGCAGCCAGGGCAAAGCTTGCCAGCGTCCACAAGCTGAATGGTGAGCGGGACAGGCCGACAAAAGCAGCTGTCAACAGCACGGTGGCCGGCAACATAAACACCAGCATGCCGCGAATACGATCGCTGCGGGTATTTTTCCAGTGCAGCAGCGTGCCGATGGGCAACACCAGCAGCAGCGCCAGCATCAACGGCACAAAGGTGGCGTTAAAATACGGTGGCCCAACCGAGTACTTGCCCAGCTCCAGCACATCCGCAAACAGCGGAAACAGGGTGCCAACCAGCACCGTCACGGTTGCCGTCAGCAGAATGATGTTATTGAACAGCAGGAACATTTCCCGCGACATCCAGGCAAAGCGGCCACGGCTGACCACCAGCGGCGCCCGCAACGCAAACAGGGTCAGCGAACCGCCGACAACCAGGCCGAGGAATGCCAGAATAAACAGGCCACGATCCGGATCTGCAGCAAACGCATGCACCGACGTCAGCACCCCCGAACGCACCAGGAAGGTACCCAGCAGGCTCAGGGAAAAGGTAAAAATCGCCAGCAGGATAGTCCAGCTCTTGAAAATGCCACGTTGTTCCGTCACCGCCAGTGAATGCAGCAGTGCGGTGCCGGCCAGCCAGGGCATGAATGACGCATTTTCCACCGGGTCCCAGAACCACCAGCCCCCCCAGCCCAGCTCGTAATACGCCCACCAGCTGCCCAGCGCAATGCCCAGCGTCAGGAAACCCCATGCGGCGGCCGTCCACGGCCGGGTCCAGCGTACCCAGGCAGCATCAAACTCACCACCCAGCAAACCGGCCACAGCAAACGCAAATGCCACCGAAAAGCCGACATAACCCATATACAGCATCGGCGGATGGACAATCATGCCGACATCCTGCAACAACGGATTGAGGTCACGGCCATCCAGCGGCACATTCGGCAGCAGACGCTCAAACGGGTTGGATGTCAACAACAGAAACAGCAGGAAACCGACGGCAATCATGCCCATTACCGACAACACCCGGGCCTGCATGTCCAGCGGAATACTGCGGCTGAACAGTGCCACCGCTGCCGTCCAGCCATTCAACACCAGTACCCACAGCAGCATCGAGCCCTCGTGGTTGCCCCAGCTCGCCGTCACCTTGTAGACATCAGGCAATAGCCGATTGGAGTGCTGCATTACCAGCCGCACAGAAAAGTCATCGCGCAAAAACAACAGCACCAGCATGACAAAACTGGTCGCTGTCAACAGGAACAGCGCCAGCGACAGCGGCCTGCCACTGGCCATCAGGCTACGGTCGTGGATCAGGCTGCCAGTCATTGGCGCTACCGCCAGCAGCAATGCAAGGCAAAGGGAAAGAATCAGCAGGAAGTGGGCGATCTCAGCCAGCATCAGCCTATTCCTTCACTGCGGACTGTTTCAGGGCCTCGCTCACTTCCGGTGGCATGTAATTCTCGTCATGTTTGGCCAGCACCTCATCCGCCCTGAATACTCCATTCGCCTGCAGATAGCCGGCCACCACCACACCGTCATTCTCGGCAAACAGTGCCGGCAAAATGCCGGTGTATTCAACCGGCAGACTGGCCTGGTAATCGGTCACCACAAAACGCACGGTCAGGCCGTCTTCCAGCCGCTCGACACTGCCGGCCTGCACCATGCCACCGGCACGGATGCGTTTGTCCAGTGGCGCCTTGCCGGCCGCGATCTCGGCTGGCGGGTAAAACAGGTTCAGGTTGTCACGCATGGCATAAAACAGCAGGCCGGCTGCCAGACTGACACCCACCACAATGCTGACCACAATATACAGGCGCTGTTTTCGTTTGGCCGGCATCGGCATCAGGCAGTCTCCCGTTCAAATTTCTGCCGCTGTTTGACGGCAAACAGGAGCTGTTGTTTCCTGCGCAGGGGATAAATAATCAAACCAATCAGACCTGCCGTGGTAATCGCATAAGCCGACCAGACATACACACCATGGCCGGCCATCACCAGCAGCTCTGTCACACTGTCAAAATACATCAGCGAATCAGCTCCTGCACCCAGCGGGTGCGTTGTTCACGCTGCAGAATATCCGCTCGCGCATACAGCATCAGCAAAATGGCATACAACAGGTAAAAGCCGATAATTGTCATCACCAGTGGCCACCACATATCCGGATGAATGCTTGGCCTGGCGGTCAGCTTGATGGATGCCGGCTGATGCAGGCTGTACCACCAGTCCACCGACTTGTAGATAATCGGGATATTGACTGTACCGACCAGCGACAGGATCGCTGCCGCCTTGCTGCCCAGCGCCTCACGCTGGTAGGCAGCGGCCAGCGCAATCACACCCAGGTACAGGAAAAACAGCACCAACATGGAGGTAATACGGGCATCCCAGACCCACCAGGTACCCCAGGTGGGTTTGCCCCAGATAGCGCCGGTGACCAGTGCAATGAACGTCATCATGGCGCCGATCGGTGCGGCAGCGCGCAACATGATGTCGGCCATTTTCATGCGCCAGACCAGAAACACCGCACCGGCCACCGCCATCACGTAATAACCGGCCAGGGCAATAAAGGCTGCCGGCACATGAATATAAATAATGCGGAAACTGTTGCCCTGTTTGAAATCCATCGGTGCAAAGGCCAGCCCCCACACCACACCGGTCAGCAACACTGCCGCCGTCAGCAGCGACAGCCACGGCAGCACAGCGCTGCTGATGCCATAGAACCAGCGGGGAGAACCAAGTTTGTGAAAAAACTGCCACATACTGTCTACTCTGTTGGATGGATGCGCGGCCATCTGCAGCAAGGCGCGATTATAGCCAGCCTGCCATCAGCCTGCATCCAGATTGATCCGCAACGCAGCAGCAATTGCCAATGGCGCCAGCACCAGCGCCAGCAACAGCATGGCTGCCAGAATGGCCAGATGGCCACTGAATGACTGCCCGGCAATCGCTGCCTGCACGGCCGCGCTGCCAAAAATAATCACCGGCACATACAGCGGCATAACAATCGCGCCCAGCAACAGGCCACTGTTGTTGAGGCTGACTGTCAGCGCCGCACCGATGGCGCCAATCGCCACCAGGCTGACTGAACCCATTGCCAGGCTGGCCACCAGCGCCACAAAGCCTGCCGCCGGCAGATTCAGCATCAACGCCAGCAGCGGCGCCAGCAGCACAATGACCAGCGCACTGGCCAGCCAGTGTGCTGCGAGCCGTGCCATCAGCAAAAAGTACAGCGGCTGGCAGCCCAACACCATCAAGGCCAGGCTGCCATCACGAAAATCCTCATCAAACAGGCCATCGGTGGTCCACAGGCAGGACAATACCATAATCACCCACACCAGCCCCGGCGCCAGCAGCGACAGCTGATCCGGTGCCGGCCCGAGACCCAGCGGAAACATCAGCGTGACCAGAAACGCGAACATGGCCGGATTCAGTAAATCCATACGCCGGCGCAACAACAGCAACAAGTCACGGCGCAGCAGGGCCAGGCAGGCATGGCCGATCGAAGGCACCGTCATTGACCCAGCTCCAGCGTCTGCCCCGGCAACTGCAGATCATGATGGGTGGTCAGCACCACACTGCCACCGCGCCTGACAAAATCACCAATCACCTGCTCAAGACCGGCAATGCCCTGCCGGTCAATGGCCGTGAATGGCTCATCAAGAATCCACAAGCTGGCAGCACTCAGCCACAGCCTCGCCAGTGCCACCCGCTGCTGCTGCCCGGCCGACAACTGGCCGCAAGGCTGGTGACGAAACGGCAAAAGACTAAACAGTTTCAGTGCCTCTTCGAGGTCGGCATCATCACGCGCCGGATACAAGGCCAGAAACCAGTCAATATTTTCATTGACTGTCAACATCGGCTTGACCGCCTTGTCATGTGCCAGGTAGCACATCGCCAGGCGGTAATCATCCAGCACCTCGGCCAGCGGCTGGCCGCGCCAAAACAGCTCACCGGAAAAATCCGTACTGAGACCGGTCAGCACCCGCAGCAGTGTCGATTTGCCACTGCCGTTGCCACCGGCGATGCGCAACAGGCTGCCTGCACTGAGTTCGAAATGCAGGTCAGAGAACAACACCCTGCCACCCCGTTCACAACCGAGATGACGAACAGCCAGCAGGGTTTCAGACATCACAGACAACCTGCATCACGCGCTAAAAATGCCTTTGAACATAAAAAAGAACATGATGGCCAGGCCGGCACCGGCTGGCAAGGTGACCACCCAGGAGGTAAAAATGGTGCCCACCACCCGCAAGTCGATGGCACCGATACCACGTGCCAGCCCGACGCCCAGTACCGCACCGACCAGGGTATGCGTGGTCGATACCGGAATGCCGGTCGCTGATGCCAGCACCACGGTGGTAGCCGCCGCCAGCTCGGCGGCAAAACCACGCGACGGTGTCAGTTCGGTTATTTTTTTGCCAATCGTGGCAATCACCTTGTAACCCAGTGTCATCAGGCCCACCACAATGCCACTGGCGCCCAACAGTAACACCCAGTTCGGCACCGGCGACTTGTCCGCCACCATACCACCGGAATTCAGCACACCAACAATCGCCGCCAGCGGGCCCACGGCATTGGCGACATCATTGGAGCCATGGGCAAATGCCATCGCACAGGCGGTAAAAATCATCAACACGGCAAAGATGCGCTCAACATTGGCAAAACGGTTACCGTCGGGGGCCAGCTCGACATCACGAATGCGCGCCAGCAGATAGCTGCCAAAACCCGCCACCACCAGGCCGATCAACAACGAATAACCGACACTCTGCCAACCATCCAGGTGCAGCCCCAGGTGCTTGAGGCCCTTCATGAAGGTCACCATGGCGATAAAAAAGCCGGTATAAAACATATAGAACGGCACGTATTTTTTGGCGCTGGCAAACGGGTTATCGGCGCCCAGGATCAGGTGCTGCACACTGCGGAACAGGGCAAACGCAATCACGCCGGCCAGCAACGGCGACACCACCCAGCTGATCACGATAGTACCGATCTTGGACCATTTGACCGCATCAACACCGAGACCGACGGCCGCAAAACCGACAATTGCGCCAACTATCGAATGGGTTGTTGAAACCGGCCAGCCGAACATGCTGGCAATCAGCAGCCAGATGCCGGCCGCCAGCATTGCCGACAGCATGCCAAACACCAGCAAATCAGGCGATTGCGCAATCGCGGCGGAATCAATCATGCCATTGCGGATGGTGGATGTGACCGAGCCGCCGGCCAGATAGGCACCGGCAAATTCAAACACCATGGCCACCATGATTGCCTGGCGAATGGTCAGGGCTTTTGACCCCACTGACGTCCCCATGGCATTGGCCACATCATTGGCACCTACACCCCAGGCCATAAAAAAGCCGAATGCACAGGCCAGGATAAGCAGGATTTGGTTGTATTCAGTCAACAGGCTCAACATTGGTATACAGCTCCCGGAAACGCCATCAATCAGCGGGCAACAATGATGTGGACGTGATCACCCACTTTTTGTGCGTTATTGGCCAGTCGGCCGATCAGGTCGATAATCCTGTACATAAACATGACATCCACCGGCGGCAAGGTATTTTCCTGCCGACGCAGGCTGGCACGGATGGTGATTTCGATATCGTCGTTATCATGCTCCAGGTCATCCAGCGCACTGACCAGCTTCTCCACCACATCCACTTCGCGACCGCCAAACCCGGTTTCCAGCAGCTCGTCAAACTCATTGATCACTGCCTTGGCCTTGGCTGCGACGGCCAGCGCGGACTCAACAAACGCCATGATCGGCTGGTGCATATCTGCCGGAAATGACATCTGCCGCCCCAGCATCAGGCCGGCAATATCCTTGGCTGTATTGGCCACCTTGTCCTGCAGGCTGAGCATGGTGAGCAAATCGTTACGCGCCACCGGCATAAAAAAGCTGCGTGGCAAATGCAGGCGAATTTCACGTTTCTGGGCATCGGCACGGTTTTCCAGCTGCTTGATCTGCTGGTAGCAGTCCTGCGCCTGCTGCCAGTCACCGGCATTGGCCGCCTGGAAAAAGTCGGTCAGGTGGCCAGCACAGCTGACCACGGTTTTCATGTGTTCCTGCAGGGGTTTGATCGGGGAACGGCCAAACAACTGGGCCAGGGAATGCGTGCCAACCATAGGAGATCACCTGTTTGTAAGTAAACACTTATCGCACAAAGCAGCAACAAGCGCCCGCCAAGTCGACAGGCGCTATCCGCGCAACGGTGCGCGGATTATACGTGCTTTAAACAGGGGGATGCCAGTTTCCGCAACGCCGATTTTTGCCGCCGCTGATCAGCCGGCAGTCAAACGCCGGCCGCTTTGTCTTCACTGACACTGGCTTCGATTTCGGAAAGCTCAACATGGCGCACATCCTTGCCCTTGACCAGATAGATGACATGCTCGGCAATATTACGGGCATGATCACCAATCCGCTCCAGAGAGCGCAAGGCCCACACCACATTGAGAATACGCTTGATGCTGCGCGGATCTTCCATCATCACACTCATCATCTCCCGCAAGGCCGAACCGTATTCGAGATCCACTTTTTTGTCTTCCTGGGCTACTGCCAGTGCCTGCATGACATCCAGCCGGGCAAATGCATCCAAGGCATCACGCACCATGCTGCCGACATGCGCTCCCAAGTGGCGAATTTCAACAAATCCGCGGGTAGCATCACCGGATTCCGCCAGGCCAATCGCTTGCAGCGCAATCTTGCCGGCTTCATCACCGATACGCTCAAGATCGTTGGTAACCCGCGATACCGTCAGCACCAGACGGAGATCACTGGCCGCCGGCTGGCGGCGAGCAAGAATCTTGGCACATTCATCATCGATGGAAATTTCCATCTGGTTGATGCGGCTGTCAGCAAAACGGACTTTCTCCGCCAGATCCACATCAAGCTCAATCAGGCTTCTTACTGCATCACGTACCTGCTGTTCAACCTGCCCGCCCATTTCCAGTGTATGGGTGCGCACCTCGTCAAGCTCTTCATTGTACTGGCGTGAAATATGGTCTTTGTAAATTTTTCTGTCCATTGCTGTTACCTGTCAGGTTAATCGATAGTCGGCCGGCGATACGGTTTTATTGTTGCACAAGCTGCTGAATCGTGCCTGCACCCACCGCACGATGCAGCGGAAAATGACAAATAAAACGGCTGCCTTTGCCCAGCGCACTGGTAATTTCCAGTTCCGCCTCATGACGCTGTAAAATCCGCTTGACGATGGCAAGGCCGAGTCCGGTGCCGCCGGTATTGATCGAACGACTGCGGTCAGAGCGGTAAAAACGTTCCGTCAGACGGGGAATCTCCAGCGGATCAATACCGATACCGTCATCAATCACTGCCACATGCACCCCCTTGTCATCCTGCCAGCAGCGCACATCAATCCTGCCACCGTCATGGGTATATTTGCAGGCATTAACCACCAGATTGGACAAGGCGCTGTGCAATTCCGTGGCATGACCAAAAATATTGACCGGCCCGTCACAGTCGACACTGATCGTCCGGCTTTCACCCGCCACCAGGCTGGCCCTGGCGTCCTCGGCAATCATCGCCAGCAACTGTTGCAGGTTGACCTGGCTTTTATGGGTCTCATTCGACAGGGTTTCAAGGCGTGACAGCTCCAGCAGATCACGCAGCAGGTTTTCCATGCGCCGGGCATTTTGTGCCATCTGCTCCAGCGGCTTTTTCATCGCCGGATTCCTGTCAGCAAACAACGAAAAATTGTCGATATAACCCGCCAGCACCGTCAACGGCGTGCGCAGCTCATGTGACACATTGGACACAAAATCCTTGCGCATTTGTTCCAGCCGCAGAATTTCACTGATATCCCTGGCAAACAGCAGGTAATTGCCCTGGCCAAAGCGGGTAATATGCACCGACAGGGTGCGCTCCTGGTCAATCGGCGCACTGATAATCACCGGATCGGCAAAATGCCCCTGCTCAAAATAATCCACAAAACGCGGATCACGCAGCAAATTGACAATCGGCTGGCGCAAATCCACCGGCAAACGCAAGCCAAGAAAACGTACGGCAGCCGGATTACACCAGTCAATCATGCCATGACGATTGATCATCACCACCGCATCGGACAAGGATGTGAACGAGGCATGCAGGTACTCGACATCAGCTTCGAGCTTCTCACGAATGCTTTGCTGGTCCTTTTGCAGGCGATAAATGCGGTCAAACACGTAACCCCAGATACCGTGCCCGTGCGGTGGTTCTCCAGCCTGGTCAGCCTTCAGCCAGTCATGGATACGCCGCAATTGCCACAGCATCCAGCCACTGTACAAAGCCAGCCCCAGCAACAGGAACAGCAGCGGATATCCGCTGGCCAGGCCCAGCGCCGCGCTGGCTGCCAGCAGCCAGGCAAGGCGATGCAACTCCCTGAGCCAGTGGTTTTGCACCCGCTGTCAGCCTGTCTGGGAAAAACGATAACCGGCGCCACGCACAGTCTGCACCAGCTGGCCATAGTCCCTGTCACTGCTGCCCGACTGTAATGCCTTGCGCAGCCGGCGGATATGCACATCCACGGTACGTTCCTCGACATAAACGTTATTGCCCCAGACCTGGTCCAGCAACTGGCTGCGGCTGTATACACGATCAGGGTGACTCATAAAAAAACTCAACAGTCGATACTCGGTTGGCCCCATGGACACATTGTTGCCATCCACGCTAACCCGGTGACTGGCATGATCAATACGGATGCCGCCAGCCTCCAGCGTATCATTGGCGGCCAGCTTGCCGGTACGCTTTAGCACCGCCTTGATACGGGCAGCCAGTTCGCGCGGCGCAAACGGCTTGGTCACATAGTCATCCGCGCCGACATCAAAGCCCTGCAGCTTGTTATCCTCGGTCACCTTGGCAGTCAGCATGATGACCGGTATATCCGCGCTGACTTCATCTTTCTTCAGTTTGCGCAACAGTTCCAGGCCACTACCGCCAGGCAGCATCCAGTCCAGCAAAATAAGATCCGGATTGCCATCATGCACACGCCGGTGTGCCTCATGAATATCACCAGCCTCGTCACAGTTGAAGCCGGCAATTTCCAGCCCCATACGAATCATGTCACGAATTGCTGCCTCATCATCAACAATCAGGATTTTTACGCCTTGCATTTCCGGTCACCAGATCGCTTTTCATGGCAGCTATTAGAAACCAAGTTTGTGACATTAATGTGACAACATCAATCCAGAATGACGGTTTTGTTACCCTGCACCAGCACCCGGTCTTCCAGATGATAACGCACACCCCGCGCCAGCACGCCGGTTTCCAC
Source organism: Pseudomonadales bacterium (assembly GCA_036568205.1). Taxonomy (GTDB): domain Bacteria; phylum Pseudomonadota; class Gammaproteobacteria; order Pseudomonadales; family DT-91; genus DATCSZ01. Next base: position 23,480 of record DATCSZ010000359.1, on the reverse strand, counting down.
ATCCTTGCCCAGTCGCACCATATCATCCTTGTTATGTCGATGGTTCACACGGATCACATCCTGCTCGATGATTGGCCCCTCATCCAGGTTTTCGGTCACATAATGACAGGTGGCGCCGATCAGCTTGACGCCACGTTCATACGCTTTCTGGTAAGGATTGGCACCAATAAAGGAAGGCAGGAAGCTGTGGTGAATATTGATCATGCGGCCCTGGTACTGCTGGCAAAGCGCCGGCGGGATGATTTGCATATAACGCGCCAGCACCACCACATCCGCCTGCAGCTGCGCCAGCAGGGTCTCGATCCGGCCATTGCCGACCAGCTTGTCCTGCATATCGACATGATAAAAATCCACGCCGTACCACTCAGCCATGCTGCGCAGATTATCGTGATTGGCAATAACGGCAACAATGTCACAATACAAATCACCGCTATGCCAGCGATGCAGCAAATCGGCCAGGCAATGTGAGGCCAGGCTGGCCATAATGACCATTTTCTTGCGCTGGCCTGATTCACTCAGCGACCATTGCATACGGTAACGATCAGCCAACTGCTGAAAGTCGTCGCAAAAGGTCTGGCGATCCACCGTCAGTGAATCAGCGCGGATTTCATTGCGCATAAAAAACCAGCCCGTCGTTTCGTCAGCATGATAACTGGCCTCCAGCAGCCAGCCACCGCGCTCGGCAACAAAACCACTGACGGCAGCTACAATGCCGACGGTATCGGGACAGGCAATCACCAGACGATAACTGTTTTCCATCTCAACCTCTTTTTGCCAGCAAACTGGCATATTGTTTGCATTATCTTGCCTGACCCATCCGGGCCACTCCTTCCAGCTGTTACAGGAGCATTGCCATGAATGACAAAAACTGGCTACTCAACCCGACCGCCATCCACGCCGCCAAAGACTGCATCCAGATCATCCAGGACGAGCTGGGCATACGCCTGAAGCTGTCGCATCCGCAATTTCTGGAAATGATACAGGAATATGTCGAGCTGACCGAGTCCGATATGCTACAGCAGGCCTATCTGCAACTGGCCCAACTGGCTGGCATCCGCATCACACAGGCACGCATCCTGAAACCGGCCGCCACCGTGGTCGACATGCCGGTGACCCATCGCAGCACAGTGACAACGGATGCCTCCGTGGCTCGCGAACAGGAAACCATCAGTTATCACGGCAAACTGTACAAACGTTTTGACGGCGACCGTGAATTCCGCGGCCTGTATCGCGGCCAGCCCCGCTACGCCTGATCCTGCTGCCTGGCGGGGCACGGATGCCTCGCCCAGGCGCAAAAAATGCAACACTGCTCATCAGCGATAGTGCTTGTCTTGCCGCAGGCAGGACAGGTATAGCTGCGCGGATTGCCAATCAGCGCCATGCGTTCCGTGGTGCGAAAGCCACAGGCCGGGCAGCTAATCACCGTGCGCAGAATCTTGCCACTCATGTTTTTTGCCTGTTTCCGCTATAATCAGCGCTTTTGCCTGATACAGCCATGCATCATAACCGTTTTGACAGCCATCGCCTATGCATCGCGCCGATGCTCGACTGGACTGACCGCCACGCCCGTTTTTTCCTGCGCCTGATCAGCCCGCATGCCCGGCTGTACACGGAAATGGTCACCAGCAATGCCATTATCCACGGCGATGCCGAACGCCACCTGGCATTCGACCACAGGGAAAAACCGTTAGCCCTGCAGCTGGGGGGCTCGCAGCCGGAGCAACTGTACCGTGCCTGCCGTATTGCCGGCAATTACCCCTATGACGAGATCAACCTGAATGTCGGCTGTCCCTCCGACCGTGTCCAGTCCGGGCGTTTTGGCGCCTGCCTGATGGCAGACCCGGCACTGGTAGCCGACTGTGTCAAGGCCATGCAGCAAGGCAGCGACTGCCCGATAACCGTCAAGTGCCGAATCGGCATTGACGAGCAGGATGACATGGCTTTTTTGCAGCAATTTATCGAGACTGTCAGCCAGTCCGGCTGCAACACCTTTATCATCCACGCCCGCAAGGCCTGGCTGTCAGGTCTCAGCCCGAAGGAGAACCGCGAAATTCCGCCACTGCATTACCACCGGGTCTATGCAATCAAGCAGCATTTCCCGGCACTGAACATCGTCATCAATGGCGGCATTACCGACGCCAGGCAAAGCCTGGCACACCTGGCCCATTGTGATGGTGTCATGATCGGCCGCGAGGCCTACCAGAACCCCTACCACCTGTGCCAGCAGGAAGCCCTGCTGTTTGGCAACAATCACTGCCCAGGCCGGCGCCAGATTGCCGACGCCATGCTGCCTTACATCGAACAGCAACTGCAGGCCGGCGCCAGACTTCACCACATCACACGGCATATGTTAGGCTTGTTCGCCGGCCAGCCTGGCGGCAAGGCATTCCGGCGTTACCTCAGCCAGCATGCCCACCGTGCCGATGCCGGCCCCGACACCCTGCTGCAGGCACTGGCCCTGGTGCATGATTCCTCTTCCCTGTGACACGCGGTAACCACGCTTATGAACAAACTGCAACAGCTGCAACAATACACCACCCTGGTTGCCGATACCGGCGACATCGAGGCTATCCGCAAACACCAGCCACTGGACGCCACCACCAATCCGTCACTGCTGCTGAAAGCCGCCCAATTGCCACAATACCGGCCCCTGCTACAGCAGGCCATCCAGTTTGCCCGCCAACACAACGGCAGCAATGCCGAACAGCTGCAGTTGGCCTGTGACAAACTGGCAACCCTGATCGGCCGCGACATTACCGGCATCATCAAGGGCCGGGTTTCAACCGAGGTTGACGCTCGGCTCAGCTTCAACACCCGCGCCACCATCGAAAAGGCGCGCCAGCTGATCCAGCTTTACCAGACCGTCGGTGTTGACGCATCACGTGTCTATATCAAAATTGCCGCCACCTGGGAAGGCATCCGGGCAGCCCGGGTACTGGAGCAGGAAGGCATCGCCTGCAACCTGACCCTGCTGTTCTCTTTCGAGCAGGCACAGGCCTGTGCCGATGCCGGTGCCAGCCTGATTTCACCGTTTGTCGGCCGCATCTACGACTGGCACCTGCAGCACAGCGGTGTCACCAGCATTGCCCCGCAACAGGACCCTGGCGTGCAATCGGTGCAACGCATTTTCCGGCACTACAAAAACTGTGGCTATAACACCATCATCATGGGCGCCAGCTTTCGCACAACCGGCCAGATTGAGGCACTGGCCGGCTGCGACCGGCTGACCATCAGCCCTGCCCTGCTGGACGAACTGAGCCAGGACAACGGCCTGCTGCAACCGGCGCTGCAGGCCGGCGAGCCAGGCAGCAGCGCCTGCCCGGCCATGGATGAAGCCACTTTCCGCTGGGCACTGAACGCCGACCATATGGCCTGTGACAAACTGGCCGAAGGCATACGGCTGTTTGCCGCCGACCAGCACAAGCTGGAGCAACAACTGGACGCACCAGCATGATCCGCTATCGGCAGATGTACTTTTTGCAAACTCTGGTATACTGAGGCAGACTTCCGTCAACGATAATCATAACAGGTGTAACCACTGATGAGCCCGCAAAGCAGCCAGTTCAGGGAAAAGCGCGCAGAGCGTCGCTTCCCGATCAATTCGATCGTGCATATCACCCTGGCCAGCAACAAAAAAATTACCGGCAAATGCTGCAATATCAGCGGCTCCGGGCTGCTGATCTTCAGTGACAAACCGGCGCCGGTCGGTGGCGTCGTGCGCATCGACATTCAGGAAGGCAAAATAGATTTCAAGGCTGAAGCCGAAGTTGTGCGGGTCGTTGAGGAAGAAAACGGTTTCATGATTGCGGTCAGGGTCAACCAGCAACTGGATCAGTAATACCGCACTGCCGCGCCACGGCTGTGCGCCATCACGCTGTCAATCCAGCCAGTCGTCATCTTCAAAACCTTCACTGTCGAAGGTATCTTCCACGACACCATCATTGATCAGATAGTGTCGCTGCTGCTGCCAGGCATCGCGCATAAAGATATAACGGTCACCGCTGATCAGGCTTTCTGCCTTCAGCAGGCCGGCGCGGGTATCAACCACCTTCAGCGCCCAGACACTGATCCGGGTTGGCCAGTGCTCGACATTCAGCGGATTGGCATAAATATCCAGCGTCAGGCCAGCCGTCGCGCGCGGGCTGGAAGGCCCGAAAAACGGCAGCACCAGGTAATGGCCGGCTGGCACACCCCAGACTGCCAGCGTCTGGTCAAAATCCTCTTTCTGCTGGACCAGGCCAATATCACTGGCCACATCAAACAGGCCAAACACACCCACGGTACTGTTGACCAGAAAACGCAACAGGCTGATACCGGCACTGGACGGTTTGCCCTGCAGCAGGGCATTGCCGGAAACCGGCAGCTCGCCAACATTGCTGAACAGGCTGGAAACATTTCGCTCAAGCGGATCCGGCGTTACCTTGCGATACGATTCAGCCACCGGCTTCATCAGATAACGATCCACCTGCTCGTTGAAGGCAAATACCTTACGGTTCCAGCTTTCCCACGGATCCTCCATCGGCACCTGCGCCAGTACCGCAGGCGCAAAACACAGCAGCCAACATGACAACAGGCGCAACTTCACAGCAGGAGCTGCCACGATCACAGGTAGCGGCGGATACGTTCGGCCGCCGCAGCCAGCTCGTCAGCCGCGGCAAACGCCAGGCCGGAAAAGTCAAAATCCGCCAGGTCATTGGCCGGGATCAGGTGCAAATGGGTATGAGGCACTTCAAAGCCGGCAATCACCAGCCCCACCCGCCGGCTCGGAAACGCCTGCTTTAACGCCTTGGCCAAGCGCTGGCCGGTCACCATCAGGTGTGCAGCAATGTCTGCCGGCAAATCATCCCAGTGATCAACTTCCACACGCGGAATAAGCAGCAAATGCCCCGGATTGATCGGCTGGATGGTCATGATCGCTACACAAATATCGTCCTGCCAGACAAAATGGCCCGGCAGTTCACCCTGGATAATCTTGCTGAAAATACTGGCCATCTGAGGCTCCCGTCATGCATTGTCGACAAGCGGCTGTGGCAGGCTGCAGGCCAGCCAGTCACGCAATTGCCGCTCCACTGCCTTGCGCCCGGCAAGCTTATACTTTTCTGCCAATGCCTGCCAGTCACGACCAAGCAGCAACAGCTCACTGACCGGCGCCGGCACAGGCTTGCCCGCCGCCGCCGCTGCCAGCACAACACGCAACAACGATGGCAAGGCCTGTTCAAAGCCGCGCCAGCCCAGCACATAATGCTGGCATTGCCGGACATCGTGATCCGTGGCTGATAGCGGCAAACCCAGCAACAACAAACTCGCCAGCCCGGCATCCAGCTCGCGGTTCAGGCGCGGCAGCTGGCAGGGCAAATCCTGTGCCCATTGCACACGTTTTTGTGCCAGCGCCTGCCCGGCCTGCGCATGGCAAGGCTTGACTACCACCACCGCATACTCGCCGGTGGATGTTTCACGACGACTGCCAAGACGCAGCGCCTGCATGCCACAGGATTGCCAGAAACGCAGCACACCCGTCTCGGCAGAAAAACTGGCGCCGACAACATCACAGCCTGCAATCTGCTCAACCAGGCCCAGCAGCCGGCGACCGATCCCCTGGCGCTGCGCGCCTGGTTGCACTGCAATTCGCACAATACGTGCATAACGAAATGCCAGTGCTTCCTGCATGCCATCGCCCCACAGTGCCTGTGGCAGAAGGTGTCCACGCAGCCGCCCGCCGGCTGCCAGATGCGCCTGCTGGCCGGCAGAGAATCCGCCCTCCTGCATCACCAGCGCAACAGCCAGCACGGCATCTGCAGATAATGCGGCCATGACACGAACAGCCGGATGATCCAGCAACAGACGCAAGTCATCCGGCGAGGTCTGGTAATGTGCCTCAATCAGCAAGCCGAACAGCTGGCGCAGCAGCTGTGACTGGCTCACCAGCATGTCACGCGACAACTCGACATAAACCGGTGCATCCCCGGCCGGCAAGGACAGCACATCATGCGAGGCACCCAGCAGCAACATGTCACTGACCAGCAGCTCCAGCGGGTCGGCCGCTGCCCAGCGCAGCGATTCCGTCAGCTGCAAAAACCGCGCCTGCGGCATCTGCCGCTTTAACTCAGCGGCGAAACGCAGGCGAAAACCCTGGCCACTGCCCTCATAACCGTTAATTGTCGTGGCAAATACAAGCCGGTTATAGCCTGCCAACAGCTGCGTGAGCAGCGGCACCGGCAACGCTGCTGCTTCGTCAACAATCAACAGATCGGCCACCGGCCGCTCTGCCAGCAGGCGGTCAATCGCCAAAAAACGTATCCGGCTGTCGCCATGATGATAGTCGGCCACACCGGCAAACAGCTGCTGCAGGCCATCGGCCAGATGGCGGAACAGACTTGTCACCGCCCGGGTACTGACAGCAGTCACGACAATGTCGACCGGCTTTTCCAGCATCAACGCGGCACTGGCCATGCCCAGCGCCGCACTTTTGCCACGCCCCCGGTCAGCGGTCAGCACCAGCGGTCGCCGGGCATGGCCAGTGGCCACACGACGGATCATTTGCACAGCCTGCTGCTGGCCGGACAGATCAACAGAAAAATCACGCCAGATGGAAAACGGCGTCAATGCCAGCCGTCCCGGCGGGGTGATTGATGCCAGCATGTTACAGCGCGCCAGACTGTGACAGCAGTGCTTGATAAAGCGGCCGGCAATCGCGTGTTTGTCACCCGCAGACAAGCGTTGGTAGTCCGGGTCAGGATACTGCGGCCAGTCCGCCAGCGGTGGCGTCAGCAATACCAGCAGGCCTCCGCCACGCAGCGTGGCGGAGGCCATGCCCAGAACATTGGGATTAAATCCGGCAAAGGCATCAATAACCAGGCAGTCCGTCTCATCGCCTAGACGATTCTGCCATGTTGTGGCGTCACACGGCTGGTCCGGCTGCAAAAAATCGGCAACATCAATGCCATGGCGCTGCAGCAGCTGCTCCTGCAGCGCATGGCAGAATTCCGCATCACCGGCCACATGCACAATCGCCCGCCAGCCAATCCGGCGACACTGTGCCAGCCAGCACGACAGGTCACGCCAGTCGGCGTCAGCCAGCATGATCAGGTATGCAGCAGGATCTTGCCGTTTTCTTCAGTCACCCGGTAAACGGGCAAGGCTTTCTCGGAACGGATCACATTCAGCAGCTGCACGCCGGGCGGGAAACAAGCCCACTGCTCCACCTGGCCGCTGCGAATATCAAACTCGGCGCGATGCAGCGGGCAACGTACCAGCCGGTCACTGACAATCACGCCCTTCTCCAGCGACTTGAACAGGTGGGTACACTGGTGGCCGGTGGCGTAGTAGCCATCCGACAGGCGGTAAACCAGGTATTTGTGGCCATCAATATGGTACAGCCGGCTGCTGCCTTCCGGCATGCTTTCAGCATCGCGCAATTCATGACTGGACATGGGTCACCTCCATTGTTGTGGTAGTGCTATAATCGCAGCATTTGCCGTCAGGGTTCAATGATGTTCAAGCGCATTTCAGTCAGCAACGCCCACCAATTAATCCAGGCCGGCAATGCCACGATTGTCGATATCCGGGATCCCGAGTCATTTCAGCAGGGACATATCCCGGCCGCCCGCCTGCTCAACCAGGATAACCTGCCACAGTTTCTGGCCAGTGCCGAGCGCCAGTTGCCGCTGCTGGTGTGTTGTTATCATGGCAACTCCAGCCAGCCAGCAGCGGCTTTTCTCGCGGACAAGGGGTTTGTTGATGTCTACAGCATTGACGGCGGGTTTGAAGAATGGCGCAGGCAGTTCGAGGTGGAACGCGGCTGACGGCTCAGGCTGCCAGCATCGCGCAGATTTCATCCAGGCTGAGAATCGATTTTGCCGCGCCACAGGCAATCGCCGCTTTCGGCATGCCGAACACCACACAGCTCTGCTCGGATTCGGCCACGGTAAAAGCGCCGCTACCCTGCAGTTTCAACAGCCCTTCAGCCCCGTCACTGCCCATGCCGGTTAACAGCAAGGCACAGATGCGGCCACTGTAGTTATCAGCTGCCGAGAAAAACAGTTCATCCACATTCGGGGTAAACGTCATCGGGCTGTGCTTGAGCCACAAGCGCTGCTGTTTGCCGATCAGGACATGGCGGTTATCCGGTGCCAGATACACCGTGGCGCGCTGCAATAGCTCACCATTGGCTGCCAGCTTGACCCGGCACCCCGTCTTTGCCAGCCATTGGCACAGGCTATCAGTAAAACCTTCCGCCATATGCTGGGCAATCACAACGCTGTAATCAAAATCAGGACCAATGGTTTCCAGCAAGCGGTACAAGGCTGCCGGCCCGCCGGTGGAAGCGCCAATCAGCAACAGGTCAAACTGTACTTTCAGGGCATAAGCGGTCGGCGCCAGATCAACAGACGATGGCAAGCGGGCCACGGCACTGCCAGCCAACGCACGGATAATGGCAGACAGCTGGTCGGCAAACGTGCGGTAATCGGCTTCCTGCATACCTTTGGGCTTGGCCAGGATATCCACTGCTCCGGCCTTCTGTGCCTCAAAGCTCAGGTCCCTGCCGGCACGATCCAGCTCTGAACTGATCACCACAATCGGACACGGCGCCTGCTGCATGACCCGGTAAATCACTTCAATGCCGTCAATGGACGGCAGGTACAGATCCAGCAGGATAACATCCGGCCGCAAGCTGACCGCCTGCTCCACGGCTTCCAGCCCATCGGCAGCAATAGCAGCAATGGCGAAGTCTGGCTGCTCACTGATTGCCGCCTTGATGTAATACTGCATCACCAGGTTGTCTTCAACCAGCAGTATGCGGACGGGCTCAGCCATGGCCGACAAAACGCCTCACCGTCGCCAGAAAATGATCCTGGTGAAAGTCGTGCTTGATGATATAGGCATCAGCCCCGGCCTGCATTGCCTTGGCCTTTTCCTGTGCATTGCCGACTGACGTCACCATAATGATTGGCAGTTTGGCAAAACGGCTGGCACGCACTTCACGGCACAAATTGATACCGTCCATGCGCGGCATTTCCATATCCGTCACCAACAGCTGCACATCATTTTCGACATGCAGCAGCTCCAGCGCCTCAATGCCATCGGTAGCCACCAGCACCCGGTAGTTTTCCGCTTCGAGGATATTGCGCTCAAGCGTACGGGTAGTAATCGAATCATCCACCACCAGCACCGTGACCACATCATTTTCAGTGGCACCGCCTGCCGGCAGCAGCGGATCCTGGCTTTTCTCAACCAGCGCAAGCGCGGCAAAACGTCCCACTTGCTGCAGCAACGAGCGCACATTCAGCACCGCCAGCACTGAACCTTCCGACAGGATGGTGCAACCGGCATACAGGTCAACCCGCTCATATTGTGGCCCCAGGCTTTTCACCATCATCGGAATCTCGCCCGGCACATCATCAACAATCAGCGCCAGCCGCTGGTTACCGGCCTTGAGAATCAGCATCGGTTTCACTGCCAGTGCATTGTCCGGCTCCAGCGCCGGCTGTTGCAATACCGAAGCCAGCGATGTCACGGCAACCGGCTCATCATCCAGGTAGAAAATGGACTGGCCATTGATTTCCACCAGCCGGTCCAGTCGCAGACGCACGATACGCTCGACAAAATCCAGCACCACACCAAAACGGAAATCACCCACACTGACCATCAGGCCTTGCGTATTGGCCAGCGTTGACGGCATGTTCAGCGAAAAACTGCTGCCCTCACCCTGACGGCTTTCCAGACTGAGAAAACCCCCGATTTCGGTCAACACACTGGCCACCACATCCATACCCACACCACGACCGGACAGCTGGTTGACCGTCTCTGCCGTGCTGAAGCCCGGCATGCAGACCAGATCCAGCATGCGTGTATCATCCAGCGCTTCGCCGTCCTTCATCAGTCCCATCTGCACAGCCTTGCGGGCCAGTTTCTGGCGATCAAAACCACGACCATCATCACTGATACTGACCGTAACAAACGCGCCGTTAAAACCTGCCTTCAGCACAATACGGCCCTGCTCCGGCTTGCCCGCGGCCAGACGTTCCTCAACGCCTTCAATACCATGACTAACGGCATTCCGTACAATATGCAGCATCGCATCCTTGACCTTTTCCAGTACCATTCGGTCAACTTCGATATCACTGTCGACGCACTCGACACTGACATTTTTTCCCAGCTGACGTGCAGCCTCACGTGCCACTGCACGAAAAGACTCAAAAAACGGCACTATCGGCATCATCCTGACAGCCCGTACGTTTACACCGATCTCGTCAACCAGCAACGAGAATTGTGCATTCTGGTTGTTCAGCTGCGAACGCAAACGGAAAAAATCGTGCTGGATGTCTTTCAGTTCGCTGGAAAACTGTGCCAGCCGGGCATCCAGCCGGGCCGCTTTCTGTGCCGGCAGGCTTTGCTGCAGGCCCCGGACATCATGGCGAATTGCCACCCAGTTGCGCATGATATCCGCCAGCAGGCTGTCACTACCCAGCAGCAGGGAGATATTGTCTTTTTGCTGCAGGTCAAACGCAATCAGTTCACCGACTGAAGCCTGGATATCATTGATCTTTCGGGTCGACACGCGAATGGTTTCATCCAGTACCGGCGTGCGTACCACCTCGGCCAGCACAGCTGCCTGCGGCTCGACTTCACTGTCAGAAAATGACGGTGCCGCAAGAGGCACCAATTCCGGCTCAGGCTCAGGCTCAGGCAATCCAGCAGCCGCAGGCCGGGCAGCGGGCTGGGGCGCGCTGGCAGTCTCATCCAGTGCACGCAGCAATTCAGCCAGCATCGGGCTGTCACCGCCAGCCGACATATGTGCCTCAATATAAGCCAGTCCCTCATGTAACAGGTCCAGCTGAGCGGCATCCAGAACCCCGTTGCAGGACAACAGATACGTTTCCAGATGATGACTGAGATCCACCAGATCCACCCTGCCAATGGCACTGGAAGAGCCTTTCAGCGAATGCAGCGACCGCTTCAGCCTGTCCAGCGGTTCCGCCAAATCGGCACTGCTGTTGTTTTCCATGTCCAGCAAGGCAGAGCGTGCTTTTTTCAGCAGTTCCGGTGCTTCCTCGGAAAAGGCCTGCAACAGCGCTTTTTGCAGTTCGTCATTGTTCATGCCGGGCCGCCTGTCACGCCAGTTTCCATTCTACTTTTTTATCTTCCACTTTGTTGAACGAGTCAATCAGCGAACGAATTTCTTCAGAAAGACCTGACAAACTGCGGGCAATCTCCTCGTTGGCCTTGACCGCAGCCAGGGTATCCACACTGGCCTGGTTGATCTGCTGGATGGCAGTGGAAATCTGCTCGACACCCACCGACTGTTGTTTGGCTGATGCCGCAATAGCCTTGGCAGATTCTGACGACTGGCCAATGGCGCGCGCCAGACTGTGGATGTTTTCGCCAGCCTGGTTAGCCAGTTTGGCACCATGATCCACTTTTTTGCTGCCTTCCTCGGTAGCCATCACCGCGCTATTGGTCGCCTTCTGGATTTCACCGAGAATCGAGCGAACCTGGTTGGTTGCCTGCTTGCTCTGATCCGCCAGGTTGCGGATTTCCGATGCCACCACCGAGAAGCCCCGGCCATGCTCACCAGCCCGTGCCGCCTCAATGGCTGCATTCAGTGCCAGCAATTTGGACTGCTCGGAAATCTCGTTAACCGACTGGATAATCTCGCCGATCTGCTGGGTCTGCTCGGACAGGCCAAGAATCTTGTCAGCTATCGACTCGACCTGCTTCTGGATATCATGCATGCCGTCGATGGCATCCTCTACCGCACGTGTGCCCTCACTGGATTCCTGTACCGCACTCTCCGAGGCCTCAATCACCTGGTTGGCACGGTCCAGCGCCTGCTGTGACGTCTGTTTCACTTCAGTAACGGTGGACGACACCTCCTGCACCGAGGCCGCCTGCTCGTTGACAGTGGCACTTTGCTGGGTAGCCGAGGCAATAATCGAATTGACCGATTCGCCCAGCGCACCGGAAAACTGGTCAAGGCTGGCAATAAATCCCAGTTTCAGCGCATTTTCCCGGTTTTTCATTGATTCGATATAGGTATCAATGGCAAAGCCCATATCCAAAAATACCATCTTGATCATGCTGGTGACATGTTCAACACCTTGCTTGGGATCGTTCTTGAAATGCTCAAACACAAACGGCACGATCAGGTTAAGGTAATGGCTGTAAGCGCCGATATACCACTGTGGCTCCAGGCCGATGCGTTCATGGGTGCGACCAACACTGAGGCGCGACTCCATATACTCGTCATCGTAGGTACCGCCCAGCAAGTCCATAAAAAATTTGTGCTGGGCATTTTTCAGGTTGCTGATGTGCTTTGGGCTTTGCAGGAATGAACGGGTTTCCGGAAAACGCTGGAAGTGCTCATAAAGCTCATCCAGTACCACACCGATGTTTTTTTCGCCAATTGGCTTGAGGCCAGCCACCCGCTTTTCATCGACCTGATCAATCAGCAGAAATTTTTTCCGCTCGGCCATATCGTAAGTCATGGTCTGCGCTTCTGCGACACTGGTTTTTTTGGCACTGGCAGGCTTGGTTTTTTTTGTTGACATAATAATGTTCCTTCCTTCAGGCAAGATAAAGAGTGGGTTGTTGAAGCAATTTGCGCAGGCTGACAAACACCAGCGAATCATGGCCTATACCGGTTATATAGGCTTTTTCCTGCAACGAAAGCGGCACGGCAGAAATGTCATCGGCAGTAACTTTTTCAGTGCCGATAATCGTATCTGCCACTATGGCAATATGGGCAGCATCATCAGCACCGACCAAGGCAAACATCGTGCCGGCATCATCCGGCAATTCACGCGGCGCCAGCTGGTACAGGCTGACAATACTGCCCCGCACATTGATAACACCGGCAATCGCACTGTTAACGCCGGGCAATACAGTCAGGTTCCTGACTTTCTTGATCTCGCTAAGCTCGTCCAGCGCCACCGCATAACGCTCACCAGAAAGCGTAAAAACTATCACCTCCTGGTAGTTGGCGGATTCCTGGCTGACCGATTGGCGCAGGCGCTGGGCCCTGGCAGCCAATATGGCTTCGATCGCCTTATCCACACCGTTATCGTTTGATTCGTGCATGCACGGCTCCTGTCAGTTGTTGCACATTGATATCCGGTGAGTAAGCCACCACGGCATCGGCCGGCAGTAAAGCCAGCTGCGCCTGCAAGGCCTGCAGGGTATTCTGTTCACCCTCTTCATCACCGCTCATTTGCTGGAAATTAGCCCGCAGGTACATCACATAGGGTGACTCCGGTTCAAGGAAAAACGCCTTCCTCACTGCCATGGTGGCCAGCGCCTGATCACCCAGCTCCATCGCCATCAATGCCAGCAGCACATAGGCATAGACATCCAGCGGATCCTGCAGCAGCCGACCTTCCAGCAGGCTGCGGGCCTGGTCATACTCGCAGTTACGGATAAGGGTTTCTGCCCTGGCATGGCTATTATCCTGCGCTGTTTTGCGGGCCGCCCCGGGCCGCTGGCGGGCAACGGCCGTTTCCGGCCTTGCCTTGTCAGCTGCTACAGGCAGGGCCATTGACTGCCCGCTGGCGGCATCAGCTGCCGCAAACACTGCATCATTTTTACCAAATACCCGCACACCGTGATCAAAACGCATCGGCAATGCCAGTGAACCCGGGTTGGGATCGCTGGGACCCGGCATCAGCAAGCCACGCTCATCCATCAGCGCCAGCAGGTTGCGATAAACACTGTCAACCGCATCGTTATGCATGTAAATCATCACATTACGGCATAACACCAGATCATAAAGACCGCTGTTTTGCAGAAGGAAGGGTTTGATAATATTCAGGTTGTGGAAACGCACTCCTCGTTTTACCCAGGCCTTTACCTCGACTTCACGTGAACGGATAGTCAGCCAGTCTTTTTCTTTTTCGGCATCAACCCCGCGCATGGACCACAGCCCATAACGGCCTGCCTGTGCTTTTTCCAGTGCTTTTTTGCACACATCCACGGCATCCACTGACAGGGTCATGCCATGCTGCTGCAACACAGGGGATAAATGTGCATACAAGGAGTACGGTTCTTCACCAGTGGCACAACCGGCACTGAGAATATGCAGGTTTTTTTTGTCTCCTTGCTCAAGCACCCATGGCAGCCAGTAGTGCTCAAGCCAGTCAAATTGCTCATGGTGACGCAGGAAATAGGTTTCATGCACAGCAAAGCGTGAAGCAACCTCGCAGGCAAACTCGGTAAAATTGCCGTCGGCATTAACGCCCTGCAGCGCCAGCGAATCAATAATTCCCCGCACTGTCTGCTCATCAATGGAAAAGCCCATATCCTGCTGCAGGTACTGCCTGATCTCCTGCTCAATCTGCATTGTGTTTCCTTTGATTATTATTATTTGTCCAGGCCGCCGCTTCGCCTGACATCAACTGCTGACAAAGCGGTCCGGGTTGACAATTTTCACCAACTGCTCACCCAGCCGTGCTACCGCAAATGGCAGGCCGGATTCCGGTGCCACCTCATCAATGCTGTCAGCCGTCACATCAACCAGATCATCAATATCATAGGCCACCAGTGCCAGCATCGACCGGCTGCCCTGAACAATCAGCAAAAAGACATCCGGATTCTGGATATTGCCTTGCTGGTAAGCGACAAAATCGAAAACCGGCACAATCCGGCCGCGATAATCAAACACACCACAAAAACGCGGGTCCATGTCATCATCCGGATCACGCTGCAGCGCAATCATCGGAATAACCTCAACCACGTCACCGGCAGCCAGCAAGCGCTTGCCCATGCCGGAACGGAACAACAGGAATTTACCGCTTGTATTTGTTTCTGCCATCAATGTTGACCCAACATTCTTTTAACCTCGTTAACCAGGTTGGCACAGTGGCCATCCTTGACGATAAAACCATCGGCACCACACTCATTGCTCATGCGTGACAACACCTCTTGCGGCTCGGATGAATGCAGCATGATTTTCACCTGCCTGCCAAAGCTGCACTTGCGCATCGCAGTGACCGCCGATGTACCATTGCAGCCACCCACCGACACATCCATCAATACCAGATCCGGATGGTGCTGGCTGACCAGCCGGCTGATCCAGATATTCTCCGACCGGTACACATCAAAGCCGGCCTGCTGCAAGGTACTGGATGCCAGTGCCATGTAGGTTTTGCTGTCTTCAACAATGAGTATTTTCCTGGCCATAGTTTCATCAACCGCAGTCTGGGAACACCGACCATTCTCAATGAAACGGGCCGGTTTCGCGGGTTTGCCAATCCACCTTCCTTGTACACCATGCTCAGGGAGGACCCGGGCAGCATCACCACCCTTAGCAATAAAGATGGCTCAAGGTTGGCAAAAGGCAAAAACTGCACAAAACCGTGAATAGAAATATGATCCATATCAAACGCCCACATTAAATCGCGTACTTTTTCGGCAGCGATGCCAGAAACCTCCTATTGTTAAAAGTTTTATTGCTATATTTAATGCCTGCCCAGCGCCTTTTTCACCGCCCCGACCAGGCTGTCACTCTTGCCATCCTTGACGATAAAACCATCCGCACCACAGTCATCACTGATTTGTGACAACACATTA
Source organism: Pseudomonadales bacterium (assembly GCA_036568205.1). Taxonomy (GTDB): domain Bacteria; phylum Pseudomonadota; class Gammaproteobacteria; order Pseudomonadales; family DT-91; genus DATCSZ01. Next base: position 7,919 of record DATCSZ010000359.1, on the reverse strand, counting down.
TGAGGTTCAGACGAGTGCAGGAAAATCTTGATGCCGTGGCCAAAATTGCGTTTCTTGATCGCCGATACGGCAGAGGCGCCGTTGGATGAGCCGATCGTGACGTCCATTAACACCAGGTCCGGCCGGTGCTGGCTGATCAGCCGGCTGATCCAGATGGTCTCCGACTGGAAAATATCAAAGCCGGCTTCCTTCAGCGCGCTGGCCGCCAGGGCCAGGTAGGTTTTACTGTCGTCAACAATCAAAATCTTTGCATTCATGCTGCACTCCTTAGCCGGTGTTTATTTGTAACAGTAAGTCCGGCAGTGATTGTGGCCTAATACGCGCACAACTGACAAAAAGCCCACTTTTTTTAAGGTTAAATTTCTATTAGCAAAGATTGATGCATGGCATAATCAGCCACTCAATTTCACCATAGCTAAAGAATAGGCTGTGGATTGACGCCTTCAGGCAAAGTCAATCTCTTGATTTATATCAAATCGCTATTTGAATTAACTGCTCAAATACCCATATTCACACCCCACCGTTAACTAGGAATTCTGATACGTGCGATCCACTGACAATCAGGCAATCGCAGGGAGGCTTGACGAAGCATTGGCACGACGCCGCATACGACCAGGCGAACTGGCTCGCCAGGCAAGCGTTTCTGCCGCTACCGTATCGAACTGGCTAAAAGGGCGTAACCTGAATTTTTCCACTCTGCAATTTTTCTGCAGCCAATTGCGCATTTCGCTGGACTGGCTGGTTTTCGGCAATGGCTGCATGGAAATCACCAGTAGTGAACTGACCGAAAACGAACACTTGTTTGTCCATACCCTGCGTCATGCCGACCAGGCGCTGGCCGTACCGCTGGAACACATATTGCGTTCGGTACTGGCTTTCCATCGCAGCCCGCACACCCTGGCGGGACATCCCGGAAAAAACCGCATGTTCAGCAGCGGCCAGGCCATAAACCTGATTGTCAATCGTAGCGGCGATATTGTACAAAGCCACCCGCAGTTCAACCGGTTGCTGGGCCTCGATGACGACAAGCCGCTGCCCAATGCCTTTCAGCTGATTGCCCCTGATTTTATCACTCGCGCTCGTCAATCATATGCCCGACTCCATCGCAGCGGGCGCCCCGATTACATTTACCTGGAACTGCTGCATCAGCAAAACCGCCAGCGTCTCGCCGTGCTGGTGAGCGGCACGCTTATCACTCACAACAACGAAATCATGAACAGCTCAGTAATCAAACCGCTGGCCAAACCGGTAGGCAAACATGACTGACGACTCACCGGACAATTTCCCGCAACGGTTCAGTTATGCGTTGCAGGAAGCCAATATCAGCAAGCAGGCCCTGGCCGATCTGCTGGGCATTACCCCTTCCACCATTTCCGGCTGGCTCAGCGGCAAACGCCCTTCACTGCCCAACCTGGTTGCCATCAGCCGCAGCCTGAACCTGTCACTGAACTGGCTGGTAGCCGGCGAGGGTAATATTTACCGGAATGGCCCGTTGCACCTTAACGAAGCCGAATGCCGGCTGGTGCAGCTGATGCGCAAGGCACCAGGCGATTGCATCGACAGTACACTGGCTTTTATCGCCAGCCTGCTCGGCATTGACCGTGACACCCTGGTTGAACGCGCCCATGCCCATCGCACACTCAGTGCCATGCCACTGCCAATGTTTATTGATGACAACGAAACGATATTGCACGACATCAATGATGCGTTTCTGGAGATGCTGGCATTCCCGTTCCAGGAACGACAACACCTGTTAGGCCGACCGGTACTTGATCTGATTGATGAAGCGGATCGTGCACAGTTTTTTTATCACAGCCGGCAGTGTATGGATAACCAGCACAATCACCATTTCCACTGCCATTTTGTCTCGCCGGCGCAGAACAAAAAAGTGCAGGTAGCCATCAGCCGCGTGCACCACGGCGACAGACAGAGCGGTTTTTTCTTCACCACCCTGTTCCCGATCCCGGAAAAACACTGATCAGCGGGTAACCGAAATACCGAGACGACGCTGCTCCCAGCGGGCAAAGCACAGGGTAAACACAAACAACAGCATGACATTGGCCAGCTCCAGCCGGCCCAGCAGGCCGTAACGCGGATCAAAGCCGCTGGGCACTGCCATCATCAGGTAAAACAGCGACAAAAAGCACAGCCATACATGGGCACGGATGCTGCGGCGCAGCAAAAACGGCAGAAACGGCAGCAGCGGCGCCACCAGAATCACACAAACCACCAGGTTGGCAGACTTGCCCTGCGGTGGCCACACCATCGTCATCAACACCAGCAGCACAATCTGCAGCAGGTAACTGGCCATGCTGGCCAGCCAGCCCAGCCGGGCCTTGGCGGTATAGTTCATGGCTGGCCCCGCAGCTGCAAGGCGGTGGTGGCCACGCGCCGGCCCAGCGCCCGGCACAGCGTTTTTTCGTCATCCGTCAGCGGTGCATTGTGGCTGCCTGCCCAGTGGCTGGCGCCATACGGTGTGCCGCCGCTGCTGGTACGGTGCAAGGCTGTCTCGCTGTAAGGAATACCCAGCAACAGCATGCCATGATGCAGCAGTGGCAACATCATGCTCAGCAGCGTGCTTTCCTGGCCACCATGCAGGCTGGATGTGGACGTAAACACCGCGGCCGGCTTGCCGATCAGCTCACCGCTCAGCCAGATACCGGAGCTCTGGTCGAGGAAGTATTTCAGTGGTGCTGCCATATTGCCGAAACGGGTCGGGCTGCCCAACAACAGGCCACTGCAATGGCGCAGGTCATCCTCGCTGCAATACAGCGGGCCATCTGCCGGTATCGCATCCAGCACTGCCTCGGTGTCGCTGGATACCGGCGGCACGGTACGCAGGCGCGCCTCGATACCGGTGACCGACTGCACACCACGCGCCAGCTCGGCCGCCATCGCCGCCACCGCGCCGTGACGGCTGTAATACAGGATCAGGATATACGGTTCAGTCATGGATCAGCGCCAGCACATTTTCCGGCGGACGACCCAGCACCGCACGCCTGCCGGCCTCAACAATCGGCCGTTCAATCAGGCGCGGATGCTGCACCATCGCCTCAATCAGCTGCGCTTCGCTCAGCGAGGCATCGGCCAGGTTCAGGCTTTTGTATTCATCTTCACCCTTGCGCAACAGCTCACGCGCGCCAATGCCCAGTTTTTGCAGCAGCTGCTGCAGTGTTTTGCCATCCGGCGGATTATCCAGATACAGCACCACCTGCGGCTCAATGCCGTTTTCCTGCAACAGCGCCAGCGTCTGGCGTGACTTGGAGCAACGCGGGTTATGGTAGATACGGCAGTCTTTCATGATTGGGCCTCCGGTCAAAATCCGTTACACTTGGCGAAAATTTTTGCAGTATACCAGATATGCCCAGCCTGAAGACGTTCCACCTGCTTGCCCTTGCCGGCCTGTTGCTGCTTGCCGGCTGCAACAATCCTGACAAACCCGCCGACTTTCACCGGCTTGATGGCCAGCCCGGCCACTATGCCGATTTCAACGGCCGGTGGCTGCTGATCAACTACTGGGCAGAATGGTGCAAACCCTGTATTGAGGAAATCCCGGAACTGAATGCCTTCGCCGCCGCGCATGAGGATGTGGCCGTGATCGGCATCCACTATGATGCGCCACCGGCAGAACGCCAGCAGCAGCTGGCTGGCGAGCTGGGTATTGCATTTGCGGTAATCCGCGGCCAGCCACACCGGCATTTCAACTATGACCTGCCCAATGTGCTGCCAACCACCGCCGTGATCAACCCGCAAGGGCGGCTGGTCACGCTGCTGAAAGGCCCGCAGGACAAGGCATCACTGGCTGCCGCGATCGGCCGCTGACGGCATGCCCCAGCCACTGTCGGCCAGGCCCAGCAGCCGGCGATAAGCCGGCAGGCTGCTCCACAGGCAGGCAATCGCCAACGGGCAGAACAATGCGCCGATGCAGGCCAGCGCATAACCCAGCGAATGGCTGCCACTGAACAGCCGGTCACTGAGCAGACCGATCATTGCAGGCCCTATCGCCAGGCCAAACACATTGCCCATAAACAGCAATACCGCCGACACCTGGGCACGCATCTGGTTTGGCGTTACCAGCTGCAGGCTGGCAATCGACACACCAAAATAGCCATTCAGCAGAAAAATACACGGTGCCGCCATCAGATAGGCGGTCTGCACGGTCGGCATCAGCGGCGCCATCACCGCCGGCAGCAACCACAGCAGGGCAACCACCAGGATCGTACGCACACCGGCATCAGCATGGCCCCTGGCTGCCAGCCAGCCACTCAGCCAGGCACCAAACAGGGTGCCCAGTGAACCACACAACAAATACAACAGGCCAAACACCTTGCTGATCTGGTATTCAGGAATGCCATACACACGGCTCATATGGGCTACAAACCACAACATAAAGCCATAACCCATAATGGCCAGGCAGGCGACCGCTGCAAAAACGGCAAAATACACCCGCCGGTGCTGGCGCAAAAAACCGCTCACATCGGCAAACGACATGGCGTCCTGCCGGTGCAACAGGCCGGTGCGTACCGGTTCAACGACCCGCGCCAGCAACAAGGCGAGCAAAAAACCGGGCAGGCCAACCATCATGAATGTCAGCTGCCAGGGCCTGAGTTCCCCCAGCCAGGGCACGCTGACACTGCCGTAGGCGGCAAACCATCCATATACCCAGCCACCCACACTGTAGGAAACCCCGACCCCGACCGGGATGCCCAGGGTAAAAATCGCCATTACCACCGGCAGCTGCCGCTTCGGGTAATAATCCGACAGCAGTGAGTGCGCTGGCGGTGACAGGGCCGCCTCACCGACACCCACACCCACCCGCGCCAGAAACAGGCTGGCAAAGCCGCTGCTCAACCCGCACACAACAGTCATCACACTCCAGAAACCGGTGCCCCAGGCAATAATACGTGTGCGATTGCGCCGGTCGGCCAGCCAGCCGATCGGAATGCCGAGAAAGGTGTACATCAGCGAAAACGCCAGACCGTTCAGCAGGCCGTACTCAAAATCGGAGATATTAAAATCATCGCGGATCGGGCCAACCAGAATGGCCATGATATTGCGATCAATGAACGAGAGAATATAGGCCAGCAGCAACAGCGCCAGCACAACATGGCGGTTACCGATTGCAAGCCAGGCGGGTGCTGTCATCATTGCCCTCCATCAAAAGGCAGGCATTGTAACAGACACCGGCGCATGCCAAAGAGCGCATTGCCCTGGCCAGGCCGCAGGCAGCCTGGCCGGATCAGACAGGCCTCAATGCTCAGCGACTGAAAAAACCGATCTCATCGCCAACCCGGCATTTGGGATCCTGATACTTGTCGAATGGCGAACCCAGCACCTCAATCTGGCCGCCACGCGCCAGGTAGGCCTCAATCTGGTCAGCAATGCTTTGCCGGTCTTTCTGGCGGTTGGTAATCGTGAACGCAGCTTCTTTATTGTTATTCATGGTTTGAATTCCTTCTGTTGCCATTGAATAGCTTGTTATTGTATTGGCGTCGTGTGTCAGTTTTTTGATACACACCGGAAGTATAGCCAAGCCGACCGGCTTTGTTAAAAAAAATTAATGCCCAATGCCGGCACCATCACAGGCTGCTGCCGGCATTGATCTGCCACGCCAGCAGGTGAATAATGGCCGCCTGACGCTATTACGAATAACAACAGGTACGACATCATGTTCGATTACATCATCATCGGCGCCGGCTCGGCCGGCTGTGTGCTGGCCAACCGCCTGTCTGCCAACCCGGCTAATCAGGTATTGTTGCTGGAAGCCGGCCCGAAAGACAGCAACCCGATGATCCACATGCCAGGCGGCTGTGCGGAAGTGCTGAAAAGTGACAGGCTGAACTGGAAGTTTGTCTCCACTGCCCAGCAACAGCTGGGTGGACGCCGCTTTGACATCCCGCGCGGCAAAACCCTGGGCGGCTCCAGCGCCGCCAATGGCATGGTGTATATCCGTGGCCATGCCAGCGATTACGATGACTGGGCAGCCGCCGGCAACGAAGGCTGGAGCTACCGCGAGGTGCTGCCCTACTTCAAGCGTTTTGAGGATTTCAACCGTGGCGCCGATGATTTTCACGGCGCCGGCAATGAGCTGCATGTTTGTGAAGCGCCTGGCGACAACCCGCTGTTTGATCGTTTTGTTGCTGCCGGTGTCGAGCTGGGCTACCCGCACAATGATGATTTCAACGGCGCCAGCCAGGAAGGTATCGGCCGTTTCCATGCCACCATCAAGAACGGCAAACGCTGGAGCTCGGCGGCGGCTTTCCTGAAACCGGCGCTGGCGCGCAGCAACCTGACCGTCATCACCGGCGCCCATGTCAGCAAGGTAGTGTTGCAGGACAAAAAAGCAGTAGCCGTGCAATACATCAAGGGCAAAAAACAGCACGAGGTGCAGGCGGCAAAAGAGATTATTGTCAGCGCCGGCGCGATCAAAAGCCCCCACATACTGCAACTGTCAGGCATTGGCGCCGCTGCCGACCTGCAACAGGCCGGCATAAGCCCGTTGCACGAACTGCCCGGCGTTGGCCACAACCTGCAGGAACACCTGGATGTGCTGATGCGTTACGAAATCAAGCAGCCCCTCAGCCTCAACGGTCTCGACAAATTCCCCAACAACCTGAAGGTAGCCTGGGATTATTTTGTCCATAAAAAAGGCATTGCCGCCTGCAACAACATCGAGGCCGGTGGCTTTGTCAAAACCCGGCCGGAACTGTCACGACCTGATGTCCAGCTGCATTTTGTGCCCTGCAACATGACCGGCCTTACCGACAAGCTGCCAGCCCAGCACGGTGTCACCCTGCATGCCTGCAACCTGCGCCCGAAAAGCAGCGGCAGCGTGCTGGCCACCAGCTGCGACCCGCTGGCCCACCCGGCGGTGGATTTCAATTTCCTTGCCCATGAAGAAGACTGGCAGGTGATGATTGACTGCTTCAAGCTGCTGCGCCGGCTGATGCAGGCCAGCGCCTGGCATGGCCTGGTCGGCGCAGAACTCTCGCCCGGCCCCGAGGTGCAAACGGATGATGACATTCGTCGCGCGCTGGGCCAGTGTACCGAAACCGTCTACCACCCGGTTGGCAGCTGCAAGATGGGCAATGACGCGATGGCGGTGGTGGATGCCAGGTTGCGGGTACATGGTATTGACGGTTTGCGGGTTGCAGATGCCTCAATCATGCCAAACCTGATCGGCGGCAATACCAATGCCCCGTCGATGATGATTGGTGACAAGTGCGCCGACATGATCCTGAACGGCTGAGACAGGCGCCTGGCACGCTGTTGACATGCGTTACCGGGGCCGCAAAAACAAGGCAACAATGGCGGTAAAAAGCGCAGCTTACGGCGAGTAAATGCGCATTTCCCGCCATGTTTAACGCAGCAGCGGCACTCCAGGCAGAATCCCAACTGCCACTTATGGTGCCTGCTGCATCAGCGACAGATTGTGGCGTGCACCTTCATGGCCCTGGGCCGCAGCCTGCTCATACCAGTGAATCGCCTTGGCGCGATAATCGACAAAAATCCCTGCATCGCGCTGGTACATTACACCAAGGTTGAACTGGGCGCTGACATGGCCCTGGGCAGCCGCTTTTTCATACCAGTCCATCGCCAGCGCATGATCCGGCGCCACACCACGGCCATGCTGGTACATGGTACCAACGTTATACTGGGCATTGGCAAGGCCAGCCTCAGCGGCCGTGTTATAAAAACCAAACGCACGCTGCACATCAGCCTCGACACCCTGACCCTGCTCGTACATCACCCCCAGGTTGTAATGGGCCGCCACATGGCCAAGCTCCGCTGCCTTGTCATACCAGCGCAATGCTTCGGCAAAATCCTGGCCGGTACCGCGCCCGAGCTGGTACATCATCGCCAGGTTGAACATCGCCTCGCGATTATCCTGCTGCGCTGATTGCCGGCACCAGTAAAAT
>DATCSZ010000358.1:0-5460 GCA_036568205.1 Pseudomonadales bacterium | reverse complement strand
GATGTGGTGCTGGCCAAAGATGGCCTTGACGCCATTACCCAGCTGCAGGATATGGAAGTGCTGCCGGATGTGATGTTGCTGGATATTGAAATGCCGCGTATGGACGGCTTTGAAGTGGTCAACCGGGTGCGTCACAACAACCGCCTGCAGCATATCCCGATCTGCATGATTACCTCGCGTACCGGCGACAAGCACCGTGAGCGGGCGCTGTCGCTGGGCGCTTCACGTTACCTCGGCAAACCATACCAGGAACGTGAGTTGCTGCAAGTCATCAGCGACCTGACCGGGGCGGAAATCCTGCAGGCCTGATATGACACGCACAGACAACAAGGTGACATGATGGCAGGCCATACGGTAGGTCTGGTAACCGACAATCCGGCGGCCACCATCCAGCTGCGTGCGCTGCTGGATACCTTCGGCTACACCATCGCCTATACCCTCACCGCCGACCAGGTGCTCGGTTCGCGCCCGCTCTGCCCGTCGCTGTGGGTGGTGATCAGCGAGCAGGCCGCCGATGTGTTTGACGTGATCAGCGAGTGGTCGGAAGCACCGATTTTCCTGGCCGATGACATGCCCAGTGAAGACAACCGGGTGCATTACGAACAATGGCGCACCAGCCTGTTCGACAAGCTGGCGAAAACCCTTGATGCGCTGGATCCGCAGACTGAACAGCCACTGCGCGCCAGTGTGGTCGACCCGCACAGTTTCAAGGAGGTGTGGGTGCTGGCCGCCTCGCTGGGCGGGCCGGAGGCGGTGCGGGTGTTTCTGGCCAATATCAACCCCGAGCTGCCGGTGGCGTTTGTTTACGCCCAGCACATCGAATCCAATTTTGACAAAATCCTGCCCAATGTGCTGAACAAGACCAGCCGCTTCCGGGTGGATTACTGCAACGACGGTGAAATGCTGCGACGCGGCACGGTGATGGTGTTTCCATCACATACCCTGACCCAGGTGGATGCACGCGGACGGCTGCATGTGTTGCAGGGCAAGGCCTGGGACAAGCCCTACACACCGAATATCAACCAGATCATCGACAACGTGGCCGATTTTTACCAAAAAAAAATGGGCATTATCATCTTCAGCGGCATGTGTGATGATGGTGCCGCATCGTCGATTGCGCTGAAACAGCAGGGCGTGCCACTGTGGGCACAGCAGCCGCAGGAATGCATCTGTCCGGCAATGCCGGAAGCGGTGATCAGCAAAAATGCAGTCAACTATATCGGCAGTGCCAAAGACCTGGCCAGACACCTGAACAACCGCCACGGCAAATACTGAGGGGAGCACCATGGCTAAAACAAGCAGCAACGCCGCGCCGGATAACCTGATGGTTCTGCTGGTGCCGATTGAGGATTGCCAGCTGATCCTGCCGGATGCCGCAGTGGCTGAAATTGTCGAGTTCCAGCCGACCGAGGCGGCCAGCGACGAGTTGCCGACCTGGTATCTTGGCCGCCTGCGCTGGCGCGGCCTGGACGTGCCGCTGGTATCGCTGGAAGGCATTAACCACAACGCCTTTTTTACCCGCAGCCGTAACCTGAAAATCATTATCATGCACGGCCTGGCGCAACGCGACATGCTGCCATTCTGGGCTTTTGTGGCGATGGAAACCCCGCGCATGAACCGCATCGAGCAGGAGCGCCTGCAACCGATGGAGCAGGAGGAGCTGCGCCAGGTGGAAAAAATGTGGTGCGCCATCGACGGCGAGCCGGTAATGATTCCCGACCTGGCAAAAATCGAACAGCAGATTGTCGCACTGGCCGACGCGTAAGCGTGGCCCGTTGCAGCTAGCGGGCTGCCGGGGTGGCTGACAGCTGGCCCGGCTCACCGGCCAGCCGGCGCAGGCGCCGTGACAGGCTGTCGATGAGCATGTTCAGCAGCGCGCTGACAGCAATCAGCAGCAGGGCACGGTCATAGCGGATTTCCTCAAAAGCCGAGTCAATATAAAAACCCAGCGTTGCCACCCCGAGAATGCCGAGAATGGCGCTTTCGCGCAGAATCACCTCCCAGCGATAAAACAGCAGGGCCAGCATGGCCGGCAGCCGCCGTGGTGTTTCGACATAGGCAAAACGTTTCAGGCCGGTCGGGTCATCCGGCCGGGCCAGCCGGCTGCGCTGTTCGGCATCGCTGGCATTGGCCAGCAAAAAGGCAATCAGGCCGCCGTTGTGCAGCGCCAGTGCCAGCACCGCCGGCAGGCCGGACGGGCCAAACAGCAATAGCAGCACCCAGGCCAGTACCATTTCCGGTGTCGAGCGCAACGCCAGCAATAAAAAGCGCCCCGGCCAGCGCAGCCAGGGTCCGGCCAGTGCACGGCTGGCCAGCGGGTAACAGGCCAGTGCCAGCACGCCGGTCAACGCCACCGCAATCTGGGTCAGCAGCAGCGTTTGCAGCAGCGCTGGCCATACCTGTTCACTGGCCATCATGCGCAGCCAGTCCAGCAAGGCCGGCCAGTTGCCGTCACGCAGTGGCTGCGGCCAGATATCCTGGCTGACAAAACGCCACAGCGAGCCGCCGCTGCTGAAGCCGATGGCTTCTGGCAGGCAGAAAACGGCTGCCGGCAGGTACAGTGGCAGCAGCCGTGGCCGCAACCAGAACCGCATGCCGGCAATCAGCAGCAAAAACAGCCATAACAACGCGCCGGCTTCGGCATACTGGCCCTGGCGGAATGCGGTTTCCAGGTGAAAGCCCAGGGTTGGCAGGCCGATAAAGCCGAGAATGGCACTGGAGCGCAACGCACATTCAAAGCGGTAACGGGTATAGCTGGCCAGTGCCGGCCAGGCCAGCGGGATCCGGTAGTAAGCGTAACCGGCCAGGCGCCCGGTCGCTGCCGGCAGGCTGCCGGGCAGCGGCTGCTGCTGGTCAATAATCTCGGCAAACACCTTGGCGAATACGCCGGTAAACGGCAGCAGGATGGCCAGCAGGCCGGTCAGCGGGCCAAGGCCAAATACCTGCATGAAAATCAGTGCCCAGAACAGCTCATGTACCGAGCGTACCGCAGCACACAGCAGGCGCAGCAGACGTCGGTGAAACTGCATGGCCAGCAACAGTCCCAGCGGTGCCGCCAGCGCCACGGCCAGCAGCGCAAAGGCAATGGTATGCAGCAGCGCCTCAAGCAAGCTGCCGCCATCGTGCCAGGCCGGCTGCAGCAGGCCGAGACCGATGCGCGCCAGCTCCTGCCATGGGTCGACCGGATAGACCTGTAAGTCAGCGCCCGGCAGCGCCAGCAACGCGGCCACCAGCAACAGCAGGCAAACGGCCGTCAGCCGGCGCGCGCGGGAAACCGGGCTGGCAAGCTTCATCAGGTGCGGATGACCCAGCTGTCATCGACAGGCGCTGCGACATCGGCCGGCGGCGACGGTGCCTGGCGGTAATAGCGGTCCAGCGCGGCCGGCTCCAGTGCGGCTGTCGGGCTGTCGCAGACAATGCGGCCGTCACATACCACCACAACACGATCAAACAGTGACAGTGCCAGCTGCCGCTGGTGCAGGCAGACCACGGCGGTTTCATGCTGCTGCAACAGCAGCGTCAGCAGGGCCTCGGCCTGTAACGGGTCAAGCGAGGAAACCGGCTCGTCACCGAGATACACGGCTTGCCGGCGAAACAAGGCACGGCCGATAGCGACCCGCTGGCGCTGGCCGCCGGACAGCCGGTCGACCGAATGCCACAGCTTGTCGGCCAGTCCCAGTTGCGCGGCCAGTGCGGCCAGCTCGCGGCGCGGTGCCGGCAGCGGGTATAGCAGGTTACACAGCGCTGCCAGTGTGCTTACCCGGTCCAGCCCGCCGATAAACATGTTCTGGTACGCCGACAGGCAATCCACCAGCGCACCGCCCTGTGGTTGCAATGCACACCGGCCCTGCAGCTGGTGATACAGCAACAGCAGCAGGCTGGATTTGCCGGCACCGGACGGGCCCAGCAAGGCCAGCTTTTCGCCACGCTGCAGTGTCAGGTGGATGTCATGCAACACCGTCTGCCGGCCATAAGCCAACGACTGCTGCTGCAGCTGCAACAGCAACTCAGTCATCCAGCAGGCCGATGGCGCGGGCAGTGGCTTCTATCGGTGCGTAATCTGCATTGCTGGCCGGCACAAAACCCTGGCGCGGAAAACTGGCCAGTAATGCCGGGTCATCCATCGCCAGCAGCGCTGCCTTCACCTTGTCACGGAAGCCGGCGCCAAAGCGCTGGTCAACATCACCGCGGATGGTCCACTGGTAATCGGGGTAGTCGGGTGTGGCCCAGATCACCCGCAGTTTGTCCGGGTCGATGGTGCCGGCGGCCAGCTCGTTTTCCCAGACCGTGTAATTCACCGCGCCCAGCTGCCAGGCGCCGGACTGCACCTGGGCAATGGTGCGGCTGTGATCACCGGAAAAACCAACCCGCGAAAACACCTGCTGCGGTGCGGCGCCAAAGCGTTCGCGCAGGAAAAATTCCGGCATCAGGCGGCCGGAGGTCGAGCCCTTGGAGCCAAACGTAAAGGTCATGCCGCGCAAGGTATCGGGCAGCGTATCAGCCCGCTCCAGGCCGGTACTGGCATGGGCAATGATATAGCTTTTGAAGGCGGTATCCTCAAGCCCCTGGGCCAGCGCCTCGGAACCGGGCACCAGCAGGCGCGCCTGCACACCGGACAGGCCACCAAACCAGGCCAGCTGCACCTGGTTGTTACGAAACGCGGTAATGGCCGCGGCATAGGATTTTACCGGGATATAACGCACCGGCACGCCGAGCTGGCTGCCGAGATAGCTGGCCACCTTGTCAAAACGCTGCTGCAGGCGCGATTCATCCTCATCCGGAATCGCGGTAAACACAAACACCTCAGCGGCGCGGGCCGGCAGGCAAGCCAGCAGTGCCAGCAACAACACTGGCAGAAAACGGAACAACAACATGGCAACACCCCTGTGCGGAAAGGAAAGCGGCTATTTTGCCTGAAAATGGCCTGTTGTGCCTCAGCCGGCAAAATCCCCGAACCAAGTCTGGGCGATGGCCAGTGCGGCCAGCGGTGCGGTTTCGGCACGCAGGATGCGCGGGCCAAGGGTGACGCTGGCAAAGCCGTGCTGGCCGGCCAGGCGGATTTCGTCATCATCAAAGCCGCCTTCCGGGCCAAAGCACAGCGCCAGTGAAGGGCTGGCCAGTGCGGCGCTGAAGGGTTGGGCCTGGTGCGGGTCGAGCAGCAGCCGGCTGGCGGCGGTGCAGCCGGCCAGCCAGTCGGCCAGCGGCTGCACCGGGGCAATATCGGCCAGGTCGTTGCGGCCGCATTGTTCGCAGGCACTGATCATCACCTGTTGCCAGTGCTGCTGTTTTTTCTGCCAGCGGCTGGCATCCAGCTTTACGTCGCTGCGCTGGCTGGTCACCGGGCTGATGCGGCGCACGCCGAGTTCGGTGCACTTTTGCACGATCCAGTCCATTTTGTCGCCCTTGCTGACAGCAACGGCGATATCACAATCCAGCGGCGAGGCTGCACGGGCTGGCAAG
>DATCSZ010000357.1:0-1104 GCA_036568205.1 Pseudomonadales bacterium | reverse complement strand
CCGTTGGCAGAAAAGTTTCCGCGCTATCAGCTTTTTGTGCTGTTGGCTCTGGCATGGGGCGCAAACATTGGCGGCATTGCCACGCTGGTTGGCAGTCCGCCCAATGCGATTACCGCTGCGGCTCTGGGCTGGGGATTTGATGACTGGCTGAAGATCGGCATGCCCGCCTATGTTGTACTGCTGCCACTGGCGTTGCTGATTCTTTACTTCACGCTGAAACCCGAGGCCGATCTCCCCAATGTGCGCGGCGGTGAACTGCTGCCATTCCCCAGCCACCGAGCCGCCATACTTACCGTCATTATTTTTCTGATTACGGTATCCCTTTGGGTATTTGGCAAACCTGTAGCCGAACTGCTCGGCATCAACAAGGATTTCGACACCTGGGTTGCACTGCTTGCTATCGCACTACTCGGCATCAGCGGCACGCTGGAGTGGAAGCAGATAGAAAAGCAATCCAATTGGGGTGTGCTGCTGCTGTTTGGCGGCGGCATTACCCTGTCGACGTTGATGCAGTCATCCGGCGCAAGCGAGTGGATGGCCAATGGCATCAGTCATATCCTGCCCGCAGATCAGCCGTGGCTGCTCTATCTGCTGGTGTCCGTTTTTGTGGTCTATCTCACCGAACTGGTCAGCAATACCGCCAGTGCAGCGCTTCTGGTGCCACTGTTTATGCCGGTAGCCATCGCCGTCGATGCTGATCCTGTAGTCACCGCCGCGATAATTGGTGTGGCCGCCAGCTGCGCGTTTATGTTGCCGGTAGCAACGCCGCCCAATGCGCTGGTTTTCGGCACCGGCTGCATTCCCCAACAGCAGATGATTCGTGCCGGCATGCGCATGAATGTAATTGCTGCGCTATTGATCGCCGCATTGATGATGGCGTTGGTCAGCTGAGCAACGCCTCTTCATACAAACCTCCCATACCTGCATTACCGGCCAGACTACGCCGACAGCATTAGGCGCTGAGACGCCTATCAGCCACAGCCATTAGCGCCACTGATTTTGGCAGAATTTGCCATCATCAATGACCTCTCCTGCCGCTACGTCCGTGCCAACGACTGGCTAGTATTTGACCACGCAGTCCGATCCACCCGGCGCAGACCGGAG
>DATCSZ010000356.1:0-2156 GCA_036568205.1 Pseudomonadales bacterium | reverse complement strand
AACAGTGGCGGAGCGTTCCGCGCCAGTCGCATCGAGTTGAGCCATGCGGCGCTGGACCAGCCGGACCGTTATCAAGAGCTGCTTGGCTGCCCGGTTCGGTTCGACAGTCGTCATAACAGCATCTGCTTCTCAAGCTCACTGTTGTCGCTGCCACTAATTCAGGCCAATGCCGCCATGCGCGATCAGCTGCGCCGGCTGGCCGATGAGAAACTCGGCCAGCTTGGCGATGACAGCCTCGCCAGACAGGTCGCCGAACTGATCTGCAAGCAGCCGCGCTGGGGCAAGGAACGGATCGCCGACCATTTCTCCATCAGTGGCCGCCACCTGATCCGCCTGCTGACTGAAGAAGGACTGACCTTCAAACAGATTCGCGATCGCGAGCTGTTGCGGCTGGCTCAACAGGCACTGCAGGAAGACATTCGTATTACCGACGTGGCCATCCAGCTCGGCTTTTCGGATGAGAGCGCGTTTGCCAAGGCTTTTCGCCGCTGGACCGGCATGTCACCGGCACAATATCGCCATCAGCAACACTGATCGACGTGCTACTATGACGACCGTCTGTGCCACCGCGAAAGGATTCACGGCATGCCCGTTCAATTGCGCCCATCTGTTTTGCTAACTATCGCTGCATTGCTGTCAGCCGGCGCTTTGACCTGGCCTGCCTGGCCTGCCATCAGCAGCGTCTGGTTCGATGACGGCACTTACTCTCACGGGCTATTGCTAATCGCAGTGTGTGGCTGGCTGATCTGGCGCGATATGCGGCGTCAGGGCTGGCCGGAAGCCCGTACTGACTGGCGCTGGCTGATACCATTATTGATCATCGCCGTGTTATTTCAGCTTTCCTCAATTGCTGCACTGGACCTGCCACAACGTCTGTTACTGGTGCCGCTGTTGCTCTGTCTTGCTGGCACTCTCGGCGGCAATGCCTGGTTCAGGCGCTTGTGCTTTCCGCTACTGCTGCTGTCGCTGGCAATTCCGATGTGGGGCCTGCTGGTGGCACCACTGCAGGCGCTGGCGGTACTCGTGGTCAGCTCCCTGCTGGCACTGATTGATATTCCGGCCAGCATTGACAACACCCACATCCGCATTGCGGCCGGTACCTTTGCGGTATCGCAGGGCTGCAGCGGTTTGCGTTATCTGCTGGTCGCCGCCGCAATTACGCTGCTCTGGGGGCAGCTGTATCTGCGCGACCTGCGTACTACCCTGTTGTACGTCCTTATCGGTACCGCATTTGCATTGGTCAGCAACTGGCTAAGGATTGCCGGCCTGATTCTGGTCGGTCATTACACCGACATGCAGCATCCGTTGATGGAAGACCACAACAATTTCGGCTGGTACATATTTGCCGCAGCATTGCTGCCACTGTTCTGGATTGGCCGACAACTACCACATCGTGATCAGGGCCCGCTGGCTCCCGCCGAATCCACTTCAGCTGTAACACACCCTGCGACGGCACTGATCGCAGTAGCAGTGCTGGTGCTGCCAATTATTTTTATCAAAGCCCAGCCTGATATGCGGCTATTACATGCCCCGCTGCCCGCCGATGGCTGGCAGGCGGTGCGACCACAACATGGGGACTGGCAGCCGAGCATGACAAGTGCAGATCTGACATGGAATCTGGCTTATCAGAATGTCGGCGGGGAAAAAATCCGGTTGCACCTTTACTGGTATGGCCACCAGCGCCCGGGCGCCGAACTGCTGGCCGCAGATAATGCCCTGCTTGTGAATGGCTGGACTGGCATCCAGGTTCCGAGTCCCTGCCCACTGCCCTGGCGCTGTATGCAGATTCGGAATGGCCGCTCTGAACGGGTAGTTATGTATAGCTATCTGGTCAATGGCAGGCTGGTGTCCTCGCCGGTCATGGTCAAGCTGCAACAGTTACTCGCCGGGCTGAGCGGGAGATCCGGTGCGGCATTGATCGCACTGGACAGCGATTGCAACGACAGCTGCATCGGTTCACTTGTGGCGCTGCCTGAACAGGCCGGCAGCTTACTCAATGACCTGCTCGGTCAGCTTGGCAATGGAGCGTCGCCATGAAATCTGTCCTGCATGGAGCACTGCTTGTGGTGCTGGTGACTGTGTCCGGCTGCCAGTCAGAAGTGTCCGAACGCAGCCAGATAGCGCCGGTAAAATCGGCGATGCACCCGGCACTGCCG
>DATCSZ010000355.1:0-5255 GCA_036568205.1 Pseudomonadales bacterium | reverse complement strand
ACAGTCAGATGGCTGCCAGCGAAGATGCGGCAAATGCCCGGCAAAATATACCGCATGCTGGCCGGTACCGCTGCCGATTTCCAGCACCTGGTCGACATCGGCAAACACGGTTTGCAACTGCTCAAGGATGGGTTGCCTGTTGCGTTCACAAGCCGGGGCGAAAGGCTTTTCCATGGTGCACAGTGACTATTGTTGACGGACGGCAAAAATACCGTGTTAACCCGCCACGAACAATTGCTTTTATTGACAAAAAGAATAGAATGAGAATCTTTATCATTAAGGAGCTTCCGATGCGTATCCCTGCCGTTGCCACCCTGTTGTTTACCTCCTGCCTGTTGGCCACACACGCCCTGGCAGATGATGCCATAGACCACTTCAAGGGCGAGCCGGCCCCAAGCCTGCAAGCTGCACTGGCCAACCTGGCTGCCTACAATCCACAGCTGCAGGCGCTCCTGGCCAAAGGCCAGCTCGACAATGCTGACATGATGGCTATTCACCAGCTGACCTACACCCTGGAAAACGCGCTGGCGCGGCTGGATGATGAGGTTGACCTGCTGGAAGAAGCGCTGGAAGCCGTACACAAGGCTTCTGAAAATGCCGATCCTGCCACGGTATTGGAACAGGGCCGGATCTATCTGGACAAGGCCAGCCTGATCACTCGCTGAACCAGGCCAGGCAGCACCCGGCTGCTGCCTGGTTGATTACTCCCGGTGGACTGACTATAGTTGGTAGGCTTTTGGCAATCCCATCATCCTATACGAACAAAAACCATCATGGCCGATTACCCTGCCACGCCGACAAACCCTATCGAATCCCTCACGGCATTCAGCCAGCTGCTGGAAACCTTGTACGCCAGCCTGTGGGACAACCAGGGCATGGAAAAATCACTGATTGCGTTCAAGGAGTATTTCCACAGCTGCTCGGCCACGCTGATGGCACTGCAGCAAAACCCGCGCCACATGCGTTACGGCTGGACGGTTGGCGTACCGGAAAAATACGAGCGCTGGTATATCGAAAACGACATGGTGGCACGTGACCCGGCGGTTGACCTGTTTGAATCGGAAAGCCCGCGTTGCCAGGGTTTTGTCGCCGCCTCACTGCTGCTCGGGGATATCCCGCTGATTGATACCGTCAGTGACGAGTTCAAGCCATGGTTATTGTCCGAGGAGATTGTCGACAGTGCCGGCCTGCTGATTCCCAGCCGTGACAACGAGTTCCTGATTCTTGCGCTGCAGCGCAACCGCCAGTGTGGCCCGTTCAGCGAATTCGAGCTGCAACAGCTGAACCTGCTGGCACCGCATATCAAACAAACCGTTCAGCTGTTTATCAAGTTCTATCGCCAGCAAAGCGACAACTCGTCACTGCAGGCGGCGATCAACACACTGGCCCAGCCAACCATTGTCATCAACGAGCTGATGCAGGTGCGCCATATCAATACCGCAGCCGAGGCACTGATTGCCGCTACCGACCGCATCCGTATTGAAGGTGACCAGATCCTGATCAACGATGATGACATCCACCACCAGTTTATGTACCACGCCTGGGGGCTGGCCTCACGCGGCGCCGAGGCGCTGCAGAATGAGTTCAACTCGATTGTGGTGGTGCCCGGCCCGAATGGCAACCTGACGATTACCCTGTCACCGATGTGTGACCCGGCAAAACCCGGCAAGTCGCGTGGCCTGCTACTGCAGATTTATGACCCGGTCAGCCAGCAATTGCCCAATGCCGGGCGTATCCAATCGGTATTCAACCTGTCTGCCGCTGAAGCACAGGCCTGCGAATTGCTGGTACAGGGCCATACCACCCGGGATATCGCCGGCATCCGCCATGTCAGTGTCAATACCGTTCGCGAGCAGTTGCGCAGTATCTTTAAAAAGACCGGTTTTAACCGGCAGTCCGAGTTGATCGCTGCGATCTTGAGATCCACGCCGTAAGCAAGCAAACACTTACTCAGCGTGGTCGCGCTGGAAGACCCACTCGCTGTCTGACGATGCCGCCGGACAGAAATAATAGCCACCCTGATCAAACGCCTGCAGTGCTTCAGCCTGTTGCAGGCGGTTGCGAATGACATAGGCTGCCATCATGCCGCGCGCTTTCTTGGCATAAAAGCTGACCACCTTGTAACGACCGCCCTTGAGATCCCGGAACACCGGGGTAATCACCCGTGCCTTCAGCCGGCGCGCATTGACGGCCTTGAAATACTCGTTGGATGCCAGGTTCACCAGCACCGCATCACCCTGCTGGTCCAGCGCCTGCTGCACCGCGTCGCCAATCACATCACCCCAGAACTGGTACAGGTTTTTGCCCCGGCTATTGGCGAAGGCCGTGCCCATTTCCAGCCGGTAGGGCTGAATCAGGTCCAGCGGTTTCAGCAGGCCATACAGGCCGGAAAGAATACGCAGATGCTGCTGGGCAAAAGCAAAATCGTGCTCGTCAAAACCGGCGGCCGCCATGCCCTGGTATACATCGCCGGTAAATGCCAGCAGTGCCTGGCGGGCATTGGCCGGGGTAAACGGTGGCTGCCAGTCGAGAAAACGGCCAAAGTTCAGGTTGGCCAGCGTTTTGCTGATACCCATCAGCTGTTCGATCTGCGGCGGGCTCAATTCACGCAGCTCATCCACCAGCTGCCGGCTGTGGTCAAGAAAATCCGGCTGGCTAAAGCGGGTGGTTGCCAGCGGGCTGTCAAAATCCAGCGACTTGGCCGGGGAAATCAGCATCAACATGGCATCACCTATCGGGCCAGAAAATCATGCCACCAGTTTAACGGGGTTTCACCGTCAACCGGATCATAGACATTGGCATACTGCCACAGGGCCTGGTCGTTACCCTGCAGCACCTTGTTCAGCGCTGCCTCAATCACACTGAAGCCGGTGGCCACCGGCACACTCAACGCCAGCATGCGTGCATTGTGAAATTCAAGTTCACCGCCGAGAGCCGGCAGCTCGGCTTGCAGTTCGCTGCGGATACGGTCGATATCCCGTTTCGCCAGCACCCGGATGCACAGATTGCCACCGTATTGCTCGACATCAAAACGGCCGGCTGCCTGCAGGCGCAACAAGTCGCCCTTGGCTGCACCGCGGGCAAACAGCGGCGATGCCAGCAGCCGGTAGCAACCGTCACCGGCGTTTTCTGCCCGTACATCCTCAAAAATCAGCTGGCCATCCGGCCGCTGGCCAGCCAGCAGGTGAATCACCGTTGTGTTATCTGGTGTCATGATGCCCCCCGTTTGCAGCCGGCAATTATAACGTAATTGGCTTCAGCCTTGGTGATTCGTCGCGGATTGTTATAATGTTGGCCTTTTTTATCCGGAACCTCTGCCACGTGTCAGCCCTGATCCATGCCCTGGACAATTTTGCCCGCCTCAGTGGCCGGCTGGTCAGCTGGCTGATGCTGGTGATGACGGCAGTATGCTGTGCGATTGTCCTGCTGCGTTATGGCTTTAATGCCGGCTCCACGGCGCTGCAGGAAGTCCTGCTGTACTGCCACGGCACAGCGTTTATGCTGGGCGCCGCCTATACCCTGCAACAGGACGAGCATGTGCGGGTGGATATTTTCTACCAGCGCTTCAGCCAGCGACAGAAAGCCTGGGTGGATGCCATTGGCACACTGGTTTTCCTGCTGCCGTTTTGCCTTTTCCTGTTCGTCAGCGGCACGGTTTTTTTTCGCTCTGCCTGGCTGATCCGGGAAGGCTCGTCCGAGCCAGGCGGCCTTGCCTATGTTTACCTGTTCAAGGGGCTGATTCCACTGGCCATGTTGCTGCTGGCTGTGCAGGCACTCAGCCTGCTGCTGCGCAATGCCGGCATACTGGTGCGGCGGACGCACTGATATGACGCTGATGCCGTTGTTCCTGTTTGTTGCCATCTGCCTGTGCCTGATGCTGGGCTACCCGGTGGCCTTCACGCTGGCCGGTGTGTCGTTGCTGTTTGCCGGGCTGGGTATCAGCCTGGGCCTGCTGGATGCCGGTTTTGTGCTGGCCCTGCCGGACCGGGTGTTCGGCATCATGAACAACCCGACCCTGATTGCGGTGCCGCTGTTTGTACTGATGGGCGTGTTGCTGGAAAAATCGCGGGTGGCCGAGTCGCTGCTGAACAGCATGGCGCAGCTGATGGGCCGCTTGCCGGGCGGGCTGGGTATTTCTGTGGTACTGGTCGGCATGCTGCTGGCCGCCAGCACCGGTATTGTCGGTGCCACCGTGGTGACGATGGGGCTGATCTCGCTGCCCAGCCTGCTGAAGCACCGCTACGATCCGGCACTGGCTACCGGCGCCATCTGCGCCACCGGTACGCTGGGACAAATCATTCCACCATCGATTGCGCTGGTGCTGCTCGGTGATGTGCTGTCCAGCGCCTACCACCAGGCGCAGCTGAATATGGGTATCTTCAATCCCCGCTCGATTTCGGTTGGCGACCTGTTTGTCGGTGCGTTTATTCCCGGTCTGCTGCTGGTGCTGCTGTATATGCTGTACATCCTGCTGCGCAGCTGGCGCCAGCCGCCGGTGGCAGAAACCCCGCCACTGCGACTGCAACTGCGTCCGTTGCTGCAGGGGCTGTTGCCACCGGTATTGCTGATCACGCTGGTGCTGGGCTCGATTATTGCCGGCATCGCCACCCCCACCGAGGCCGCCGGCATCGGTGCACTGGGCGCGCTGCTGCTGGCCCTGCACGCCGGCATGCGACTGCCGGTGCTGCAGGAAACGCTGCAGACCACCCTGAAAATCACCGCCATGGTATTCATGATCCTGATCGGTGCGGCGCTGTTTTCGCTGGTATTCCGGGGTTTTGGCGGCGAACAGCTGGTGCACGGCCTGTTTACCGCACTGCCGGGCGGCACGCTGGCAGCGGTGGCGCTGGTCATGCTGGTGATCTTCCTGCTGGGTTTTATCCTGGATTTTATTGAAATCACCTTTGTGGTGGTGCCGATTGTCGGGCCTATCCTGCTGATGATGGGGGTTGATCCTGTCTGGCTTGGCATCATGATTGCCATCAACCTGCAAACCTCGTTCCTGACACCACCGTTCGGCTTTTCCCTGTTTTACCTGCGCGGCGTAACCCCGGCCAGCATACCGACATCCACCCTGTACCGGGGAGTGGTGCCGTTTATTGTCATCCAGTTGCTGGTGTTGCTGCTGTTATGTGTGTTCCCGCAGCTGGCCACCTGGCTGCCGGCGGTGGTGTTTGCCGGCCGTTGATGCGATATCCTTGCGCCACTGCACAAAACCGCTGCCCAGCCCGCTTATTTGTCCATTTCCTGATGTA
>DATCSZ010000354.1:0-3826 GCA_036568205.1 Pseudomonadales bacterium | reverse complement strand
CTGATGAAACAACACCAACGCATGTCACCGATCGTGGCAGGCAGTCTCGCCTGTCTGCTGGGCAGCCTGCCACTGCTGGCCCAGGCTGATGACAACAGCCGTTACACATTTTCCGGTTTTGCCTCGTTTGGCGTCGCCAAGTCGCTGGAACGTGACGAGCCATTCGGCAGCGTCGGCGATGAAATCCCGTACAAAACCGAATACCGTGATTTCAACAAACTGGGGCTGCGCGTCACCGCCGACCTGTATGACAACCTGACTTTTACCACCCAGATGGTGGCACTCGGCCATAATGATTTTGAACCGGAGTTTGACTGGATTTTCGCCAGCTACAATCTCAACCCGAATCTGGTACTGCATGTCGGCAAATACGTCACCTCCTATTACATGTATTCCGATTACAGTGATATCAGCTATGCCTACCACTGGGTGTCAGCACCGGATGCGGTGTATGGCCAAAACCTGAACAAGTCACTGGATGGCGCCAAACTGGTGTGGAATGCCCGTATGGGCAGCTGGGTTTCCGAACTGTCACTGCTGATCGGCGAAGACAAGGCCGACATGTCCAGCATCGGCCTGGCTACCGACATCGTGCTGCAAAATGCCACCGGGCTTGCCTGGCAGATCGAACGTGACTGGCTGATGCTGCGCGCTTCCTATATGCAGTCCACCACCAGTGCTGAACTTGCCAACACCCAGCTCGGCGACGATGGCCTGCTGGCTGCCGTGACACCACAATTTACCGCCGCCGGTGGCGTTTACGACCAGCTCGAGGCCGCTGCATTGCTGTCACCCGCCATCCCTGACGAGTTCACCTCGGCTGCCGGTACAGCAGCACTGAACGCAGCGCTGAACTCAACCAGCGCTGCCGATTTCCGCTACACGCTGGGCAGCTGGGACAAGGCGGATTCGATGTTTGTCGGTTTTGGCACATCAATGAACTTCGACCCGCTGTTTGTGATTGCCGAAATCACCCATGTCCAGTTTGACGATGCACTGGTGCTGGGCAACCAGACCGCCGGCTACCTGACCTTCGGCAGCCACCTGCCCGGCAACACCGCCATTGCACTGACGCTGTATGAGCGGCACAACAACACCAACAAGGAGTATGTCGAATCACTGACCGCCAGCTACAACCAGTTGATCAGCGCCGCCATGCCGGAAGCAATGGCAGAGGTTGCCACTGAGCTCGGCCTTGACCTGCTGGACCCGGCTGACCAGGCCACCGCCGCACAGATTGCCGGTGTCGCACTGGGCGCATTCTCCGGTGCACTGGAACCGCTGGTGGATGGCTCGCAGAAAAACCGCCGCCGCGGCGCCACATTGAGTGGCCGCTGGGATTTCCACAGCAACGCCGCATTAAAAGTGGAATACCTGTACGAGCATTACCAGCAAACCCGCCGGACACCCAATAAAACCACGCCGCAGGCCGTTCGTGTCGGCATTGACCTGGCATTTTAAGGGAGGACGCCACGATGAAAACTGTCAAACTGCTGTCAACCGTGTGCTGCCTGTTTGCGCTCGGCATCAACCCGGCTTTTGCTGCGATTGCGGTGATTGTCAATCCGGACAACGCCAACCAGCTGGGTGAACGTGAAGTGCGGCAAATCTTTCTTGGCCAGATCAAGACCTTCCCCGATGGTCTGGAAGCACAGACCCTGGATAACATGACCGGCGCGCTGCGCGGCGACTTTATCAGCAAGGTGCTGAAACGCAATGAAAGCACCATGAATGCCTACTGGGCACGCATGCTGTTTACCGCCAAGGCAATCCCGCCGCGTGAACTGGCCGATTCCGGCGCAGTTAAAAAAGCGGTGGCCGACAATAAAAATGCGATCGGCTATATTGATGCCAGCCAGGTCGACGACAGCGTGAAGGTACTGATGACCATTGAATGATTGCGACAAACGGCCGGCACCTATAAGCTTTGCAGCCGGCCATGACCAATCCGACAATAACAACAGAAGGACATACATGATGCGTTGTTTCCCGATACGACAACTTTCCCGCCAGGCCTGCTGGCTGTTGTGTTGCCTGCCGCTGCTGGGCCATGCGGCCGACGAACGGCTGCGCTTTTCCGGCTTTGCCTCGTTTGGCGTGGCCAAGTCGCTGGAGCGAGACGAATTGTTTGGTGAATCCGGCAACACCATTCCATACAAGACTGAATACCGCGATTTCAGCAAGCTTGGCCTGCGGGTCACCGCCGACCTGCACGACAAGCTGAGCTTTACCGCGCAGATGGTGGCGCTCGGCAATCAGGACTTCAAGCCGGAATTCGACTGGATTTTTGCCAGCTACAACCTCAACCCGAACCTGGTATTGCATGTCGGCAAGTACGTGACATCGTATTTCATGTATTCCGATTATGTGGATATCAGCTATGCCTACCAGTGGGTGACCGCACCCGATGCCGTCTACAATCGTGGCATCAACAAAACCCTGGATGGTGCCAAGCTGGTCTGGAATGCCCGCCTTGGCAGCTGGACTTCGGAGCTGTCACTGCTGGTTGGCGAGGATGAAAGTGACCTGTCGCGCGCCGGCATCGATTCCACACTGAACCTGGAAAACGGCACCGGTTTTGCCTGGCAGCTGGATCGTGACTGGCTGAGCCTGCGCACCGCGTATTTGCGCAGCAAAACCACCACCGACCTCGGTGGCAGCAGCCTGGACAGCAACCTGCTGCTGCCCGGCCTGGCAATGCAGCTGCAACCGGTACTGGCCGCCTACCCCGGTGCTGCCGCCAGCCTGGCGACCGCACTGGCCTCGCCAACCTCAAGCACGTTCCGTGACAGCCTGGACTGGCACAGCGACAGTGCCGAATTCCTCAGTGCCGGCATGACCATGAACTTTGGCCCGGTGTTTATCGGCAGTGAAATCACCCACACCGAAATCAACGACATGATTGCCGTTGGCCCGCAGAACTCCGGCTACCTGATGATTGGCGGCCACCTGCCGGCCAATGTCACCATCGCGGCCACCTTCTACGACAAACGCGGCCAGGTTAACGAGGACATCCTGGAGGATTATGATGATTTCATCACTGCCGCCAGCAACGAAGCCTATACCACCGAATTTGCCAACAGCGCTGACCCGGTTGCCGCACAAACGGCGGCCAGCCTGACCGAACTGGCGATGGTGATTTACGGCGAAGCGCTGGAGCAAACCCTGACCGCCATCCAGAAACAGCGTCGCCAGGGGGTTTCCCTGAGCACCCGCTGGGACTTCCACAGCAATGCGGCACTGAAAATCGAGTACCTGACGGAAATCAACAAACGCTACCAGCCCGGCAGCCCCAACAAGACCACACCGCAGGCCATTCGTGTCGGCGTTGACCTGGCGTTTTAAAGGAGAAGGCTTATGAAAACGGTCAAACTGCTATCGGCATTGCTGTGCCTGCTGGGCCTTGCTATCGGCCAGGCTCACGCCGCCATTGCCATTATCGTCAACCCGGATAACAGCAACACGCTGAATGAACGCGAAGTGCGGCAGATTTTCCTCGGCCAGATCAAGACCTTTCCGGATGGCCTGGAAGCACAAACCCTGGACAACCTCAGCGGTGACCTGCGCAGCCGGTTTATCACCGGGGTGCTGAAACGCAACGAAAGCACCATGAATGCCTATTGGGCACGCATGCTGTTTACCGCCAAGGCCACGCCGCCGCGTGAACTGGCCAACTCTGCAGAAGTAAAACAGGCCGTGGCCGGCAGCAAAACCGCGATTGGTTATATTGATGCCAGCCAGGTGGATGACAGTGTCCGGGTCATCATGACCGTGGAATAAGCCACCAGCGGCCGCAATAAAAAGCCGCCCGCCGGTTAACCGGCGG
>DATCSZ010000353.1:0-3746 GCA_036568205.1 Pseudomonadales bacterium | reverse complement strand
TTGTTGCTGCTGCTGGACAGGCTGCTGGAAAACGGGCAGGATTTTCGCCTCAGTCTGGTGGGCGAGCAATTTCGCCAACAGCCGCCGGTTTTTGCCACCATCGGGCAACGTCACCGGTCGCGCCTTTGCCATTATGGTTATGTTGAACGGGTGACGGATTACCATCGCCTGTTGCGTGAGGCGGATGTGGTGATATCAACAGCCCTGCATGATTTCCAGGGGCTGGCGATGCTGGAGGCGATGGCGGCAGGTTGCCTGGCACTGGCGCCGAACCGGCTGGCCTACCCGGAATACGTGCCGGCCGGCAACCTGTACAACAGCCTGCCGGAGGATGCCGGGGCCGAGGCGCAGTCAGCAGCGGCTGTGCTGCAGCGGCTGCTGGATGGGCAGCCAGCGCCAGCCGTCCCGGACGCTTTCCGGCTCAGCCGTCTGCAGGCACAATACCGGCAGGGTATTGAATCACTGTTGCGTTAGTGGCTGTTTTTTCCGGGCGAATACTGCCCGGTTGTTGATGTGGAGTTGTGCATGTTTGGGTCATTTGAACAGTTGTACCAGCGTATTGAGCTGCCGGATGCGTTGCCGGCGCTGTTGCTGAGCAGTGTGGCATTTATCCTGGTCATGGTGGTGCTGCGGCTGTTGCTGGTGCGGTTTATCCAGCGCAGCATTCATTCTGTGGAGTTGCGACGGCGCTGGCTGGTGCAGGCACGTAACGGTTTTTTGCTGCTGGTGCTGTTTGGCCTGGTGCTGATCTGGGGGGAAGCCCTGCGCACCCTGGCATTGTCACTGGTCGCCATTGCCGTGGCGTTTGTGGTGGCCACCAAGGAACTGATCATGTGCCTGAGTGGCTCGCTGCTGAAAGGCGGTGCCGGTGCCTTCAGTATCGGCGACCGTATCCAGATCAAGGATTTTCGTGGTGAGGTGATCGACCAGAGCCTGTTAAGCACCACCTTGCTGGAAATCGGCCCCGGCAAGAACGGTCACCAGCGCACCGGGCGCATGACCGTGATTCCCAATGCACTGTTTGTTGGCGAGCCGGTGATCAATGAAAGTTATACCAGTGATTTTGTGCTGCATGTGTTTACCGTGCCATTCAAGCGGGTTGATAACTGGCAGGCCGCCCGCCAGGCCCTGTTACAGGCGGCCCGCCACCAGTGCCAGCCGTATCTGGATGAGGCACGTCGCTACATGAAACGGCTTAATGAACGCCAGGGGCTGTCGGTGCCGGTGGTTGATCCGCGGATCAGTATCCTGGTGCCGGCTGCCGACGAGATCCACCTGGTTGTTCGTATCCCGGCACGTTCATTCGAGCGTGGCATGATTGAGCAGAATATCCTGACCGAAGTGTTCAGTGGCGAATCGTTTGTTGCCGGCAAGGGCGCAGCGTCGGCAGTTTCACCGGCGCCACCATCGTGACAGCAGGGACGGGCGCTGGTGGCTGAAGCGTTTGATCAGGGCAGGTTGCACCAGCCAGTGAAAATTCAGGTGCTGGCTCAGATCGCCGCGCATGTCGAGCAGTGAATAATCGCGAGAGGCAAAACGCCACTGCCCGTCCACCCGCACAAAGGTATCGTGGTAGCGGCCGCTGGCGATGACCTGCAGTGGCAGCTTGTCGGTGCATTGCAGTACCGTGTAATACGAGCGTGCAGTCGCTGTGCCGGCGGTTTCGTCGATGTCGATAATCGGGTTGTTGATCAGGTGGCGGGTGCGCGGTGTGCCGTCACTGTGGATTTTTATCATGCGCTGCCACAACGCTAACATCTGTTTGCTGTTGCGTGGCCTGTCATCAGCCGGGCCGTTCTTGATGGCAGCATATTGCAGCAGTTCGGCCACGCCTTGCAGGTCACCATTGTCCATCAGCTCGGCGTAGCGGTATAGCAGCTGGCAGATCTGTGGGTAACTGTGGTTTGTCATGGATGCCGCCATAAAATATCACATGAACGATACATGCCAATCTGCCACAATACGTCGATCCGCGCTACGGAGCGATCATCGATTATGCAAATCAGCCTGTTGACCAAGATAAAAATAGCCTTGTATGTGCTGAAAAATGCCATCACCAAACCGACATTCAGTGAGTATGACCCGGATGATGTCAGTGGTTTTTATCCGGATCCCAACCCGCTGAACAGCAAAATGCTGCACCAGCATCCGGTCTTTTTTGCACCCAAGCTGGCTGCCTGGGTTTGTTCCCTGAACCGCGAGCAAACGTTCGCCATGGCCAAGGACAGCACGTTCAGTGTCAGCTTCAATGACTGGCGGTTTGCAGCAAAACCCAGGCCGGATGCAGAGAAAGACGCGCTGGACAAGGTGCTGGCCAGTTTGCTGATGGCATTGCCGCCCAAAGACCATATGCGTATCCGGCGCCTGGTGCAGCCGGCATTTTTGCCGCGTAATATCGTCAAAATGGACGCCGTGATTATCGGCATTATTGACGATGCGCTGGCTGATCTGCCGCGTGAATGCAATATGGCCGAGGTGATTCATGCCATACCGCTGCGGGTGATTGCCGCGCTGGTTGGTGTTCCGGAAACCTATCAGCGTGAGTTCAAGGGGCTGGCGGACAGTATTTTGGCCACCTACAGCCCGACCATTGACAGCGACCGGGCGCTGGCGCAACAAGGCTTGCAGATTGTCCGTGAGGTGATTGAATCTCGCCGTGACAAGCCGACGGATGACTTTATCAGTGTATTGATCCAGACCGCGGATGAAGACGGCGACCGGCTCAGCATTGATGAGGTGATGGCCTTTGTTGCATCGCTGCTGACCGCAGGTCCGGACACCACCGCACATTTTCTCAATTTCACCTTGCAAACCTGTCTTGCCGAACCGGGTCTCAAGGAAGCCTTGATTGCAGATCCCGGGCTGATACCGAATGCAGTATCGGAAGCCTCGCGGGTCAATTATTTTGCCCACAGCGGTGGTGTCCGGTTTGCTACAAAAGATGTGCTTATTGGCGGGCAGACGATTAAAAAAGGCGAGATGATCAAGTTCAATGTGAATACCGCCAACCTGGATCCGGCGGTATTTCCTGACCCCCTTACCTTCAATATGCACCGCAGCAATCTCAAGGAGGCCTGGATGTTCGGTGCCGGCAGCCACTTTTGTGTCGGTGCAGCACTGGCCCGATCCATTGGCGAGCATTTTGTTGAGCGGTTTCTGGCAACCTATCCAGCGGCCAGGCTGGCTGGTGAGCCATGCTATCAGAAGGATTTTATCAGCCGCAAAATGACCGATATGCCGGTGCAGTTGTACCAGTGAAAGCCGGCATTGCCGGCTGATTGCATTGCCTGCGCGGCCAGTCGTTGCCGCACTGCACTGATGCTGCCGATAGGGATGGCCAATGAAAGACCGGCAAAGGGTATTGCCGGGTTAATTCGTGCCGCGTATCCTGGCCAAAAGTGTCATCGTTGAGCTATCCATGACGCCGGCATCCCTGCCGGTTTCCATCACTGTCTTGATTTGCCGGCTGATGGTTTTGCCGAGCTCGACGCCCCACTGGTCAAAGGCATTGATATTCCAGATCAGGCTTTGCACATAGGTCTTGTGTTCATACAGTGCAATCAGCGCTCCCAACGTGGCCGGCGTCAGCTGTTGCAGCAGCAGGGTATTGCTGGGGCGGTTGCCGGGCATGAACTTGTGGGCAGCCAGCGGGTCGGTGCCTGCCAGTTGCTGGCCCAGCATCAAAGTGCGGCTCTGCGCCAGGCAGTTGGACAGCAGCCACTGCTGGTGTTCGTGGTGCGGGTGGC